>JBBSJY010000013.1:0-41721 GCA_038256845.1 Verrucomicrobiales bacterium
CGAAGCGGAAACCGAGCCGATGCCAACCGAGGAGGTGGGCGAGCCGTGAGCAGCGCGTCCGACAACATCCTTGAGGTGGAGAAGCTGATCACCTCCTTCGAGACGGACCGCGGGCTGATGCGCGCGGTGGACCAGGTTTCCTTCTCGGTTCCTCGGGGCAAGACCGTCGGTATCGTCGGGGAATCGGGCTGTGGCAAGAGTGTCACCGCCATGTCGATCGTCAGGCTGTTGCCTCAGCCGGCGGGAAAAATCCTTGGCGGACAGGTTCGATTCAAAGGGCAGGATCTGGTGCGCTGCTCCGATAAGGAAATGCGGAAAATCCGCGGCAGCGAGATCGGTGTGATCTTCCAGGAACCCATGACCGCATTGAATCCGGTCCACCGGATCGGCCGCCAGGTCGCCGAGGCTTTCCGAATCCACAAACGGATGTCCAAGGCCGAGGCATGGGACGCTGCCACGGAAATGCTCAAAATGGTCCGCATTCCCGCACCCGAGCAGCGGATGATGGATTATCCCCATCTCTTGTCAGGCGGGATGAGACAACGCGTCGTCATCGCCCTCGCTCTTGCCTGCCGGCCGTCGCTGATCATCGCGGACGAGCCCACCACCGCGCTCGATGTCACGGTGCAGGCTCAGATCCTCGATCTGTTGGAGGGGCTACAGGAGGAGCTCGGCATGTCCATGATCCTCATCACCCACGATCTCGGTGTGATCGCGGAGACCTGCGATGAAGTCGTCGTCATGTATGCCGGCCGGGTGGTCGAACGCGCCTCCGCGGAGGACCTTTTCGCCAATCCGCTGCACGCTTATACCAAAGGCCTGCTCTCCTCGATTCCGACCTTGGAAACCCCTTCGAAGTCCCTCCTCAACACCATCCCGGGCACGGTCGCCTCGCTGGCGGATTACTCCCATGGCTGCCGGTTTTGCCAACGCCTCGGCCGCAATCCGCGAATCAGCAGGGAGCGTCCCAAGTTCGGCCAGGCGACGGCCGGCCACTGGGTGGAAATGTGTCCCGAATGTTATCAACCGTGAATGCTCCGCCCCTGCTTTCCACAATCGATCTGAAAGTGCATTTCCCCGTGCGCAGCGGGGTCATGTTGCGCCAAACGGGCTCCGTCCGCGCCGTCGACGGCGTTTCACTTGATATCGGCCATGGGGAAACGCTCGGTCTGGTCGGCGAGTCGGGTTGTGGCAAATCCACCTTTGGCAAGGCCCTCGTCCGGCTTCTCCGGCCCACCACGGGGACCATCCGCTTCGGCGATCGCGATCTCACCACTCTCAGCCAACGGGGATTGCGACCGCTCCGCCGCGATTTCCAGATGATCTTCCAGGACCCGGCCGAATCGCTCGACCCGCGGATGAGCGTCCGCGCGATCATTGAGGAACCCTACGCCATCCACGGCCTCGGCAACCGCCAGGAGCGCCGCAAGTGGGTGGACGATCTGCTCGACCGCGTCGGCTTGCCGGGCTCATCGGCGGACCGGTATTCCTTCGAATTTTCCGGCGGTCAGCGCCAGCGCATCGGCATCGCCCGCGCCCTCGCCCTCAAGCCGAAGTTCATCGTCTGCGACGAGCCGGTCTCGGCTCTGGACGTTTCGGTCCAATCGCAGATCCTCAACCTCCTCGTCGAGCTCCAGCGCGATTTCGGCTTGTCGTATCTCTTCATCGCCCACGACCTCTCCGTGGTGAAACACGTCAGCGACCGCGTTGCCGTGATGTATCTGGGCAAAATCGTCGAAGTCGCGCCGGCGGAAACGATCTATCAGAATCCGCGACACGCGTATACCAAAGCCTTGCTATCCGCGATTCCATCCGCCGATCCCCGCGTGAAACGGAAGAAAATCCTCCTGGAAGGCGACGTCCCCTCGCCCATCGACCCGCCGGCTGGCAGCGCTTTCGGCCACCGCCTGAGTCACCCCCGCTATGAGGAAACCATCGGCATGGATCTTTCGCTCAAAAAAATCGCCCCCGGCCATTGGGTCGCCGCGGACCCCTGTTGCGTCAGTGCGGAGGATTGGAAACTGCTTGCCGCCATGCAGTCGGATGTATCCCGCCCGCAGCTCACTCCGCAAGATCCTCATTGAAGAACACCTTGATGAATTTCATCTTCCGTTCCTCATCGAAGCCATGCTCAAGCACCCGGTCCGCCTTCGCGACCGCCGCAGGTTTGAGACGGATCTCGACACCGGTATCCAATTTCATGACAGAACGGGCGATCTTCTTTTTCGCATGATTCACGTCCTTCTTTGATATGGAGAACGAGTCCACCAGACGATGACCCTGCTCTTCTTCGACCTTTGAGCGGTGTTCGGCGAAGCGTGCCTTGGCATCGGGTGTTTTGAGAACCTCATCCTCGAATTCGCGGAGGCTGAAGGTCTCCTTGCCTTCGAAATATCCGATCGCATCCTGCGTGCTGTTAGATACCTCCCAAGGCGGGAGATCATCGCCTCCCGCAGCCGGCCCGGCTTTCTTCGACTTCTTTTCCTTTTCGAGGAACGCGACCGCCATGTTGGTATAGTTTTTCGTGAGGAACGAGGGATCGGTGACGGGCAGCACCCCGAGAAAATCGCGCACCCAGAAACGCGAATCGGTGCCGGAACGATCGAAGTTCAACACGTAGTAACCCTTTTCCGCCAGATGGTTCAGGATGAGGCAGCCCTTGTCGATTTTCTCGGGATTGATCCCCTGCTCGGTGTGCAAATGGAGATCGCCGTCGCGGGTCGAGATGCTGAGGAACGGGACGACGCTTTCCGATTTCAGGATGCAGATCCCCTGGATGACCTGGCCGTCCACGTCGATCCCCTCCACGAGCGAGATGCAGAGATCGCCCGACTTGATGTTCGGGTGGTTGGATTTGGAATAGAGGCGGCGGGCGATGTCGCAGCCCTTCTCGTAAAGGTTGTCGGGGGACTCGAAGATCTTCCGTGCGCAAACGTTCATCTCGTGCTGGTCGAGCGAGGAAGGGTGGCTGAATCGGTAGCCGGTGAGGTTCTTGAACGGCTTGAGAAACAGCGCGGTGAGTTCTTCCTGGTCGTCCTCCGCGACCTTGGAGACTTCCTTGGAGGTTTCCAGCGGCTCGTCGCGTTGCGGATGGCCCACCTTGGCAAGCACGAGTCCGGTGGCGGAGGCGGAGGTAAAACGGATTTTCACGGACATGGGGGCGGCAATCTAGGAGGCCCCGTGATTTTGGGAATCACGAAACGGCGCGACCGGCCGGATTCCGTCCCGGCTTCAGTTCCCGGAAGGCGGCTCCCAGATGAACGGGGAAAAAGCGTAGGAGACCTCTCCCGGTTCCACGCTGCCGTTGCCATTGCCGTCCGTCCACGTACGGGTCCTCACTTCCGAAAGGTCCGTCCGGCCGTCGCGGTCGGAATCCTGGGAGGCGAGCGCGGCGACTTCGGTGCCGGCGAGCGACCGGCCGTAGCAACGGATCCGGTCCATCGAACCGAACACGTTGGTGCCCGCACTCACGGCGTTGGGGATCGCTTTTCCGAAACAGAGATAGCCGCCGGACGTCATGGAGAAGGAGGCACCCGGGACAAAGCCCTGAGCTTCCTGAACCCCGTCGAGATAGATCCGGGCTTGGTTGCTCTGCTTGGTCAGCGCGAGGTGGTGCCACTTGCCGTCGTCGATCCAGTCGGCCTGTGGGATTTCGCCGATGAGATAGGATGTGAGGATCCCGCCCGCGTAGCCGTTCACGAAGATTTTCTGAGAGGGAGAGCCGACGACCCCTCTGAAAACGGTGACCAGCAGTTCCGGGGCAGGGTCGAGCGCTTCATTGATGGCGAGGAGCGCGGTGTGGCCGTTATGCAATCGGATGGAGTTCGGGACCAGCTTGAACCATAACGAGACAGAAAATGAAGCGCGCCCGTGAAGAAGGGAAGGAGGAGCGACCAGATAGTCCCGGACCTCGTTCAACACCACACCCTTCGAAATCATCCCGAGCGGGTCGAGGCTCAGGCTGGTCTGTCCGCAGACCAGCGGGTGGTCGTTCCCTGCCTGGTCCGCGAAGCCGTGGACCGTGGCGGTGAACGATGTGAGCTGCTCGCAATCCCAGCGGCCGATCAACCCGTCCGCCAGCGTGGCCGGAAGACCCGAGCCGTCGGGATCGGCGGTCACGCCATTGGCCAGTGGAAATGGATCGAGATTGTCCGGAATGCCATCCAGATCGGAGTCGGCGTGGACGGGATTGAGACCGAGTTTCAGTTCTTCCCACGAGGTGAGCGTATCGCCATCGGGGTCGGCATCCTCGATTTCGACCCGCCAGAAGCGGGTGGAAGGGTCACCTGCGGCGGGGTCCAGAGTGATTTGAATGGTGGAGCCGGTGCCCGGGACCACCGCGCCCACAGCCGTCCATCCTTCAAGTCCTCCGGACCTCAGGAGGCGGTAGTTTTTCCCAACTGCCGATGGCCAATTGATGACGTAAGCGCCCGCGGTTTCCGCATGGGCGGAGAGAGCTGCCGGAACACCATTGTGCGGAGGGGCGGCTCGGAAAGGATCGGTCCCGGCGATGGCCTCCTCGGCATTCGTCCACCCATCGGCATCAGGATCGGACGGGGGCAGATGGTCGGGATCGGCCGGGGAAAAAAGGTCGGCGTTGTTATAGTGACGTTCCCAGACGTCGCTGAGCCCGTTGCTGTTTCCATCCTGGATCGCGCAGGCCTCAGGCACCGGCAGGACCACAAGCGAAAGAAGGTATCGGAGCGGGAATTTCATTGGATGCGGCGGCGCGGGATGCTTCCGGATCGTCCGCACCGACACAACTCCGAATCCCGGGCGGTGATGGATGGCCGGCCGCCCCGCCGTATCACCAGCCTCATGCCAGGATTCCTCCGCCAGTCTCTCGCCGCAGCCGTCACCTGCCTGCTCGCCCATGCGGCACCCGTGCCTCTCTTTGATGGCAAATCGTTCGATGGCTGGGAAGGCGACACCACGAAGACCTGGCGCATTGAGAACGGCGCGATCCACGGTGGCTCGATGGAGGGAAATCCCCGCAACGAATTCCTCGCCACCGGGAGATCGTTCCGAAACTTCGTCCTCACGTTCGAATACAAACTCGTCGGCACCGAGGGATTCGTGAACGGAGGCGTGCAATTCCACAGCCAGCGCATGGCGGATCCCGCCCATGAAATGTCCGGCTACCAAGCCGATATCGGGGCGGGATATACCGGCTTTCTCTATGATGAGTCCCGCAGGAACAAGATGCTCGCCGAGGGCGACAAGGATCAGATCAGGAAGATCGAGAACCCCGGCGAGTGGAACCGATACGAGATTCGGGCCGAAGGCGACCGCATCCGTCTTTCGGTCAATGGAACCCTCACGGTCGACTACACCGAAAGGGACCCCGCAATCCCGCTCGAAGGTCGGATCGGGTTACAAATCCACGGCGATTGCAAGGCGGTCATCTCCTACCGCAACCTGCTGATCGAGGAATTGCCCGACCATATCGTCCCCGATCAGACCCAGATCCTCCGGCGTTTCGGAGATCCGGCCACCGGGGAAGACCGGCCGATGCCATGGCGAGAGAGGGTATTCGACCTCGCCAGGGCCGAGACCATCGTCTTCACCGGACAAACCAATCTCGTTCGCGAACAGAAGGCCGGGAACCTGGAAGCACGGCTGTCGGTCGCCCATCTGGCGAAAAAGCCGGTGTTCCGCTCGATGGCCTGGGAAGCGGACACCGTCCACGAGCAATGGCGCGACCTGAACTTCGGCTCATGGGAGGACCAGCTTTCCGCAGTGGGAGCGACCGTGGTGGTCGCCCAGTTCGGCCAGATCGAGTCGCTTGACGGGACGGACAAGCTCCCCCGGTTCATCGCGGACTACCATCGTCTGCTCGACCGGTTTGCCGCCGTGACTCCCCGCCTGGTGCTCATTTCGCCAATGCCCTTCGAAAAACCGCTGTCGTCCCATGCCCCGGATCTGACGGAACGCAATGATGACGTGAAAGCCTACAGCGACGCCATCGCGGACATCGCCCGGCTGCGCGAGGCGGTGTTCGTGGACATTTTCACTCCCCTCTCCGCCAGGCCCGCGGGTTCCGCCCGCCTGACCGACAATGGCATGCATCTCACCGATGAAGGATTGCAGGTGGTCTCAAAGCTCATCGCGGGCCAGCTAGGGGCCGCCGGTGGCTCCGCGCCGTCAGCTTCCCTGCTCCAGGCAATCGCGGAGAAAAACCGGCTTTGGTTCGATAGCTGGAGGCCGGCGAACTGGTCGTTCGTCTACGGCGATCGGATTTCACAACGGTTTGGCAAGGGCGGTGGCGGCGCGCCCTCCCTCCGCCAGGCCTTCGAGCAACACAAACCGCTCATTCGGACCCTTGATTCCCGCATTCAGGCGCTTGCGGGTGGCGACACCCCACCGGATATGCCGCACGTTCCTCAGCCGGATTTCAATCCCGCCGATCCGCTCACTCCCGAACAACAGATGGCGGGTTTCACTCTCGCGGATGGCTATGAGGTCAATCTCTTCGCCTCGGAAGAACTGGGCGTCACCAAACCGGTTCAAATGTCTTGGGATGAAAAGGGGCGGCTCCATATCGCCTGTTCCCCAACCTACCCCCAAACACTCCCCGGCATCGCCCCCTCGGACTATATTCTTGTCGTCGAAGACACCGATGGCGACGGCCGGGCGGACATCTCCACCCGATTTGCCGAAGGGCTCACCATGGTTCAGGGAGTCGAGCCGGGAAACGGCGGAGTCTATGTGTGCGACTTTGACCGCATCCTCCACTTCCGTGACACCGACGGCGACGGAAAGGGCGATCACCATTCGGTTCTGCTTTCAGGATTTGGAGTCGGCGATACCCATCAGCTGGTGAATTCCATCTCCCACGGCCCGAACGGCGACCTTTGGTTCACCCAAGGACTTCACGCGTTCTCACGCGTCGAAACCCCATGGGGGGTCCGGCGTCTCGACAAGGCGGGAGTCTGGCGTTTCAACCCGCGCACCTTGCTGCTCGACGGCTTCTTCAACGGAGGGACCGCAGGCCATAATTGTTGGGGCGTCGCCTTCGACGATTACAACCAGATCTTCCACAAGAGCGGAGATCGGCCCCACGGCTATTACAGCCTGCCCGGCCTGATCCGTCTCTCCGACCCGGACGACTATCATTCCGTCGCCACTCTCTTCGATTCGAGCCCGAAGACCACCGCGTTGGAGTTCATCGGCACCCGCGCATTGCCTGATGAACTCCAGGGAGCGGCGCTCATTGGCGGCTACTTCGGTTCACTCATCGAGGTACATCGGCTTATGGAGGATGGCGCGGGTTTCAAAAGCGAACAACTTCCCCGGCTCCTGACTTCCAGCAATGATTCGTTCCGTCCCGTGGATGTGAGCGTCGGCCCCGACGGCGCGATCTATGTCGCCGACTGGTTCAATCCTGTCATCGGCCACTATCAGGCCAGTTATGCCGATCGGCGCCGCGATCGCAGCCATGGTCGAATCTGGCGCATTTCGGCAAGTGACAGACCGGCGGTAAAACAACCCGACCTCGCCGCCATGTCTTCGTCCGAGTTGCTCGATCAGCTCCGCTCGCCGGAACGTTGGACGCGCGATCAGGCGAAGCGCCTCCTTTTCTACCGCCCTTCCGCGGAAACCCTCGCCGCGGCGGACCAATGGCTCGCCGACCTCGATCCGGGCGATCCTGATTTCGAAAAGGCGATGCTGGAACTCACGGGCATTTTCGAAGCCCATCAGGCCCCGCGGCCAGGTTTGCTGGATCGACTTCTGTCAGCGGCGGATCCGCGCGTTAGGGCCTATGGCACCCGGGTGATCAGCACCTGGAATCCGGCCAGCAGTGGCTCGGAGCTGCTTTCTCGGTCGATCAACGACTCCCATCCTCGGGTGCGCCTCGAAGCCATCGTCGCCTGCGCCGACCTGCAGGAGCCGGAAGCCGTAGCGATCGCTCTCCAAGCGCTGGATCACCCGCGTGACCGCTTCATCGATTACGCCCTCAAACACACCATCCGGGCGCTCCAACCCCATTGGCAGCCCCTGCTTGACGACGGAGCACTCCCGCTGGGTGATCTTACTCACGAAACCTATCTCAGGGAGATCGCAACCGCGGCTCCCATCGACAAACACCCCGGTGAGCTGATCTACGAAACCCTCTGTCTCAACTGCCACCAGCCAGGTGGAAAGGGACTTGCGGGGGTCTATCCACCGCTCACACCCAATGAGTGGGTTTCAGGCGACCCGACCCACTTGATCAAGATTCTCCTCCACGGGCTGTCAGGACCGATTGCCGTCGCGGGCACTGACTATGGCATTCACCAACCGCTTCCCATGCCGCCGATGGGCCTGGATGACAAACAGATTGCGGATGTCCTTACCTATATTCGAACGAACTTCGGAAACCAGTCAGCGCCGGTCGCCGAGCATTCGGTTAGCGAGGTAAGGGAAGCCACGACCGACCGATCCACTTTCTGGACAATGGAAGACCTGACGCGATGAGGGACATGCGCTTCCACCCGCGTCCGCGGCAAACCCAGCCTGGGCCATCCCGTCCGTTCCGGTTGCCCTCCGCTCGTTTACACCTGCCAAACTTCAAACAATGCTAACAATTTACGATGTGTCTGATCAATTTGGATCAATGGACCCAGACCCTGCAAATTTTGCTTGCCTATCCGCCCGCCTAATCCCAAGAATTTCAACGTATGAAAGCAAAAATGTTCCAAATAGGACGACTCCAATCCGTTGTCGCGTGTTCCTTGGTTGGCTTCGTGACCTGCCAGGCCCAAGTAGTCGATTTGCAGCTCGCCCTGGTGGTGGACGTATCCGGAAGCGTGGACGACAGCGAATACGCCCTTCAGATGGATGGCTATGCCGCGGCGTTTGAGAACCCGCTTCTACATTCCGCCATCAGCGGGGGGGCGACCGGTCAGATTGCGGTCAATCTCATCCAATTTTCCTCATCCGCCGCCGAAAGCATTCCATGGACGGTGATCAGCAACTCCGCCACCTCAACCGCCTTCGCCGCGGAGATCCGCGCGGCGGCCCGGTTGTTCAGCGGCGGCACTAACATCGATTCGGGAATCGAACTGGCAACCACCTTGATTACCACCAACACATTCAGCGGGCGCAGCGTGATCGACGTTTCCGGCGACGGCAGCGGTGCCAGCGGAGCAGCCCGTGATGCGGCGCTGGCAGCCGGCATCAATACCATCAACGGCATTGTCATCAGCGACTCGGGGGGATTTCTTCTGGATCATTTCACGAACTTCGTCATCAGCCCGGATGGATTCGTCGAAGAGGCCGTAACATTCGAGGACTTCGAGCCTTCCGTGCTGAGAAAGCTGCAGCGCGAGATCACCGGTCAAATCGGTGACTCGGGGAGGATCATTTCCGCCTCGCTTCACACTTCCAGCATTACCTTGGGCAGAACCATGACCCGCGATGTCGGCGGCCGATTGTTCCGGATGCGGACCGGAGTCCGACCCGAAGGAACCACGGTCACCCAACCCCCTCCACCGATGGACTCCAAAGGCGGCATGGCGAAAGGGGCGGTCGAACCCATCACCACCACTTATGTCCCGCAATGGGAAGTCTGGGGACAGATTTTCTACTCGAACGACAATCAGGATGCGCGCTATCAATCCATCCAGGCGGGAGCCGCCCGCCGCTTGCTCCAGGCAAAAACCGACACCGAAATTTTCGGCGGCACGGTGGGTGCTGAGTATCGCTTCGGGGGGTCTTATACTGCAGGTCTGGCCCTGAGCGCGGCTGAGGCGGACGTGACGATGCGGAATGTCGGGACGGCGGATGTCGATTCCATCGCGCTGATTCCTTACTTCTCCTACTATCGTCCCGACGTTTTCCCAGGAGGGGACTTTTACGCCGATGCGCTCTATGCCTATAGCTGGAATGATTACGACTCCAGCCGCGATCCGGGCTTCAAGGGCTCCACCGATGGCAATTCCCACCAGATCGAGTTGAACGCGGGACTGAATCTGCGCGGTGGGCCGGTCGTCCATGGACCTTACGCCCAATTCCGCTGGCTGGATGGGGAAGTTGACGGTTACAGGGACAGCGGCGGCCTTATTTATACGGATTCCGATTATGAATCCGTGGCCACCCAACTGGGCTATCAGGTGTCCTATCCGATTGCCATTCAAGGCGGAACCGTGGTGCCACAGGCAAGAGTCGCTTGGGAGCACGAATTCGAAGCCGACCAAGGCAGCGTCGGCGGTATCCCGCTGGGCGAGGTCGATGAGGATCTTGCGGTGCTAGGAGCCGGCGTCGGGGTCTTTTTCAGAAACGGCTGGAACGGCATTCTCGATTACGAGGCACGTCTCGGTGGCGATAACGAAAACCACTACGTTGGGCTGAAAGTGGGGAAAGAGTTTTAGTCCTCACCGCGAGCTTCTGCCGCGTCAACGGCCCGTTCCCGGCATCCCCGGGAGCGGGCCTTTTTCTGCGAAGGCCCCATTGGATCTGAGCTCGGGAATCAAAGGGCCAACACCTTGCTAAAGCTGCGGTAGGCGGCCTCCCATTCGCCGGTTCGCCGCGGGCTGTATTTCCGGAAGGGAAATGAGCGCTCGATGAGGGAGCGGCCTCCTCTCAGGTCGGATAGATATCCCATACCGACCATTTGGACGATCAGGTTCCCGCAAGAGGTGGCCTCGATAGGCCCGGCGATGACTTCAATCCCCAGCGCATCGGCGGTTGCCTGGTTGAGCTGATCGTTCTGGATGCCGCCCCCGCCGGCATGGAGCCGACTGTAATTGCGCCCGGTCAAAAGGCAGATCCGTTCGTAAACGAGCCGATATTTCAGGGCGAGGGAGTCCGTGGCGACGCGCAAGATGGTACCTTTATCGTCCGGAACGGCTTGGCCGGTTCGCTGGCAGAAAGCGCGGATCTTGTCCGGCATTCCTCCCGGACTTGCAAAGCTTGCGTCGTCCGGATCGATGAAGGCTGTGAAGGGCGCCGCTCTGTTGGCGAGTTCCGCCATCTCTCCGAAGTTCAGGCTCTCTCCGTCCAATTCCCATTGGCGCTTGCACTCCTGGATCAACCATAGGCCACCAATATTTTTGAGAAAACGGACCGTCCCTTCCACTCCAAGTTCATTGCAAAATCCGTGGCGTAACGCTTCAGCGCTGGTAATCGGCTCGCGCCCCTCGACTCCCATGATCGACCAGGTCCCGGACGAAAGCCAAAGATTCTCCTGATCATCCAACGGAATTCCCGCGACCGCCGCCGCCGTGTCATGCGATGCGGTCGCGACCACCGGAATTCCCGTCAAGCCGATGAACGATGCGACTTCATCGCGGACCGGACCGAGCACCGTGCCTGGTGCGACAATCTCGCCAAACATTCTCTTCGGCAGACCCAGGGCATCAATCACCGCCCATGCCCAATCCCCCGTCCGGGGATCGAGCAACTGCGAAGTGGAGGCATTGGTGCGCTCCACGGCTTTTCGCCCCGTCAGCCAGTAGGCCAGAAGATCCGGGATGAACAGCACCCGGTCGGCCGAGGCGAGGGCGGGACCTCCTTTTTTCAATTCCGCAAACAAATGGAGCGAGCTGTTATAGAAATTGGTCTTGATGCCCGTTTTCGCGAATATTTCCGCTTCCGGGATCAATGCATGCACCTGCTCGGCCATACCTTCAAAACGGGGATCCCGGTATTGGTGCGGCAATCCTAGCAGCTCGCCATTCGGTGCAAGCAATCCGAAGTCGCACCCCCAGGTATCAATTCCGATCGAGACCATGCGATCGCCATACCGATCCACCGACCGCCGCAGACCTTCGAGAATGTCGCGATAAAGACCCACCACATTCCAAAAGGATCCGCCCGGGAGATCCGTCCCCGGGTTTTCGAAGCGATGCATCTCCTCAAGTTCGATCGTCTTGAAGTCCGTCTTCGCGGCGATGACCCGGCCGCTGCCCGCTCCCAAATCCACCGCGATGAATACCTTTTCTGCCATAAACTGACCCACATGCTTTTGAATGCGGAGCACCGATGCAATCCCGAATCGACCGCCCGTTCAAGGCTCCGCCAGCCGCACCCGGAAAAAATGCCGCTCGTTTTCCACCGGCGCGGTCAGCACCCGCTCGCCTGCCTCGGCGGGAAATGAAAGGTGATTTCCCGGCACATTCCAATGCGACCAAGCCACCATGTCGTCGCTGGTCTCAACCAGCGCCGAACGGTTTGCGGGCTGGTGGAAGCTGAAAGTCACTCCATCATCCGCCGACACCGATAACAATTCCCGCGGCGAAACGCTTGATGCGCCGGTCGGCACCGTCCCCGCGAGATGCTCAAATCGGTTGTTCCGCCCATCGCCATCCGGATCTTTGTCCGGTGCCGCATCCGGAGCTTCCGCAGAGCCGAAATGGAATTCCTGCCACTCGCTGAAACTCCGCCTGCCCGGAAGCGCCTGTGTGATCCAATCCGCCACGAGTTGCTCGCCCGCCAGATCGCGCTCGTTGGTGGCGATCGGTGGCATCCGCGCAGCGCCGATCCCGCTCAAACGTTTCAGCAACATTGAATCATCCGGGTTCCCCGGGACCACGAATCTTGCGGCGGCGTCTCCTCCGTCGTTATTGAGCGGCCCGTTGATGATATTTGCCAGATCCAACGGCGTGCTCGCGCGTGCGTCCCACATGCCCGGCACGCCCGCCTCCGGTTGATGGCACTGGACGCAATTCACATCCAGATAGGAACGCACCCGCCATTCCAAGCTCTGCGAACCATCATCCGCCCTCGCGAAAGCAGGCATCGCCCCCGGAATTACAGGCAAAGGTCCGGAGAGATAGCCCGCGTCCTCCAGTGCCGCGAGCTGGTTCTGCGGCGCTCCCGGCGTGAATTCGTGAATTCGGTTGAGCTGCCGCGTATTGAAACTCAGCGCGTGCCCGCCGGCCGGAGTGTGGCAGGTCCGGCAATCGTTCCGCCCCGGATATCGCCAGGTTTGCATCACCGGCGCTCCGTTCTCCTGAATCTCGATCACCTCGCTTGCCCCCTCCTCCGGCACCAGATCCGCATCGCTCTGATCGGCCCGCCAACGGTAGGTGATTCCATAACTCCCTCCGGCGGTTTTCATCAGGAAACGGGTTTCCAGCTTCCTCCTCGTCGCCGGATCCCCCCGCGTAAGTTCGATATCGAAATGCTTCACCCAGATCATGCCCGTCGGGAACGTCCAGTTGCCATCACGGTGGAAGCCAATCATGTCGTTCCCATTCTGGAGCGCGAACCAGCGCCGTTTCACCGCGTGGTCCGACCAGAACGAAACATTCGGCTCATATCCTACCAAGCCCGCCTCGGGCGTCAGCGCCGCAAGATCTGAAAAGGCACCCGTCTGTGAAAGGGTTGCCGGCGGCGGCGTCCCGCTGGTGCCGCTACGGGTCAGGCGTTTCACCCGTCCGTCTGTCAGATCGCAGAAAATCACGTCGCCATTCCGTGGATCGGTGCCGAACTCTGCGATCCCGCTGTCGGTCGCAAGTTGGGTTGCGTTCCAGTTTCCACCGTTCTCACGCAGCGCCCAGATCCGCCCGCTGTTGAAATCCGCGAAGAGATAGCTCCCGTACAGCTCGGTCAGCCGGTTCCCGCGATAGACTTCTCCACCCGTGATCGACGTTCCCAGACTCCGCCCGTAATCATGGATCGGGTCCACGGGTTCGAAGCCCGCCGCCGGAGGCGACTGCGGATTCGGACCGGAGGTAAAGGCGATTTTCCCCTCCCGCCAGCTCCACCCGAGATCGTCCCCCGCGTTCACGATATTCACCTCCTCTCGTGCGCCCTGGCCCACGTCCGCCACAAACAAACGCCCCGTCGCCGGATCGATTGACATCCGCCACGGATTGCGCAGGCCCGTCGCCCAGATTTCGGTGCGCACTTGGGCCGGATTCACCGCCTGGTTGTGCCAGTTCGTGGTGCCGATGAATGGATTGTCCGCCGGAATCAGATACGTCCCCGGATGGATTGCCGAAGGGAACGTCGATGACTGCCCCGCCTGCGAATGAGCGTTCGGAGGCAGGTTCCCCTCCTGCCGGTCGACATCAATGCGGAGAATGGCACTGAAGAAGTTTTTGTGGATGAAACGCCCGTTGTTAAAAGTGTCGTCGCCGCCCCCCTCGTCGCCCGTGGAAATATAGAGATGGCCGTCCGGCCCGAATGCCATATCTCCGCCGTTGTGATTGGAGGCGCGGTCGAACTGGGTGATGAACGGCGTGAGCACCGGAGAGACCGCCAAATCCGCCGCCGGGTCGGCGACCGTGACTTTCGCCACCCGCTGGAAAAGCTTGGCATTTCCGCCCTCTGTCACCTGAAAGCTGTAGAAAATGAAAAACTGACCGTTGGTCTGGAAGTCCGGATGAAAGGCGAGGCTCAATAGCCCGTTTTCAACATCGGTCCTCAGGCTTTGTCCCGGAGGAAACAGGCTCGGCAGATTCAAATACAGCGAGGACGTCGGAACTCCACCCGGAAATGTCACCAGCCGGATCTGCCCGTCCCGCTGCGCCACGAACAAGCGGCCGTTTTCTCCAGGCGGTGTGGCCAATCCGATCGGCGAGGAAAACGTCAGCGAGCCCAGCGCGTTCTGTGTTGTGTAACCCGTCGCCACGGGTAGCTCGGCAGGAAGATCGATCGACGTGTTGGCGACACGCTCCAGATCCGCAGGGCAATTCATTGCCCCCGCGGCTAGCACGGCAGCGGTCCAACCTTTTCCGGAAATGCGCATTCCCCGCTCGTCGCATATATTCGGAGCCCTTTCAAGAAGTTCCCCCGCGCCGTTTCCTCACTTGCTGAAATGCAACGAGTAAGCTGCTCCCTTCAGGTGATTCCGCGCATATTCCCGCCCTTTCTTATCGGTCACCAACGCGTCAAATTCCTCCGGCTTCGCGAAAAAGTGATCGGTTTTGAGACCCAGTTTCGAGTGATCGATCAACGCGCACGACCATTCCGCGTGGCTCAACATCAGATGCTTCAGCCGCGCCTGGTCCGGATTCGGCTCGCCCGCCCCATGCTGCGGATGAAACCCCCCGCCAGAGAAGAAGAAGCGGTCGATCCGAAGCGACCGCAAACCCATCTCGGTCAACAGCCCGTGAAATCGCCTGCCCCGCCGGTCATAGATCCCACCCAACTGGATCAGCTCGATGTCCTCCCGCACGGCCAACCTTTCCACCACTGCCAGCGAATAGGTCACCACCCGCAGCCGCGAATCGACCGGTAGCTGCCGGGCGAAGGCCAGCACTGTCGAACTTGCATCCAACAGCAGGGTCTCTCCGGGCTGCACCAACCGCGCAGCCTCGCGGGCAATGCGGATCTTCTCGTCCGATTGCCGCGCTTCCCGCTCCGCGTGCGGCGGCTCGGCGATCAGCATCGCGGAATCCATTGCCCCGCCATGCGTCCGCCGTAGATGGCCCTTTCCCGCCAACCAGTCCAGATCGCGGCGGATGGTTTCCTCCGTCACCCCCAGCACCCTGCCCAGGTCCGTCGTCTTGACCGCGCCCTCTTTGCGCGTCAGGTCCAGGATCCGGCGGTGGCGTTCGGCGGCGAGCATGTGGTTATTTGTGGGTTTTTGCTTGATACCTTCCGTTTTCAAGCCCATTGCCGGGCTCGTCAATTCGAAACATCCTGCCATGAACCAATCTGAAGATTTCCAATATGTGAACTACCGGTGGGACGATGCCCACGCCGCTTCCCTCGAACCCGTGGAACGTCTGGTCTATCGGTCGAACATTCTGGGGAGCGACCAGCGAATCACCAATACCGGCGGAGGAAACACTTCCTCCAAAATCGTCGGGACGGACCCGCTTACCGGCGACAACGTCGAGGTTCTTTGGGTCAAAGGCTCAGGCGGCGATCTCCGGACCAGCAAACGCGAGAACTTCTCTTCGCTCTATCAGGACAAGTTGATCGCCCTCCAGGACGTCTACGACGCCCGCGGTGAAAGGGGCCTCAAATCCCAGGCGGAAGATGAAATGGTGGCAATGTATTTTCATACCACTTTCAATCTCAACCCCCGCGCGTCATCGATCGACACGCCGCTGCATTCCTTCCTGAGCGGAAAGCACGTTGATCACATGCACCCCAATGCGATCATCGCGATCGCAGCGTCCAAGCACTGCGAAAAACTCACCAGGGAAATCTTTGGCGGAGAAATGGAATATGTCCCGTGGATGCGCCCCGGTTTCGAACTTGGCCTCGCAATGCAGGAAATTGAGAGGAAGAATCCCTCGGTCAAGGCGATCATGATGGGTCAGCATGGCTTCATCTCATGGGATGATGATGACAAAGCATGTTATCTCCGCACGCTTCAGTTCGTCGAAAAGGCGTCTGCTTACATCGAATCGAAATATGCTGCCAACGGCGGCGACGCCAAAGCCTTCGGAGGAGGAAAGTATCAAACGCTACCCGAAGAACAACGCCGGGCCACCCTCGCGGGAATTCTCCCCTGGCTCCGCGGCAAGGTATCCCAGCACAAACGGTTTATCGGCACCGTCCAGGACGATGAGAAGATTCTCCGGTTCGTCAATTCCGCCGACGCCCCGCGCCTTGCCGAACTGGGGACCTCCTGCCCCGACCATTTCCTCCGCACCAAGATCAAACCGCTCTATGTCGATTGGAATCCCCAGAAGGATGATCTCTCCATGCTTAAATCGAAGCTCGAATCCGGCCTCGACCAATATCGCAAGGATTACGCTGCCTATTACCACTCGTGCAAACACGATAACAGCCCGGCGATGCGCGATCCCAACCCCACGGTGGTCCTGATTCCCGGCCTCGGCATGATTGCATGGGGCAAAGACAAGTCGGAGTCCCGCGTCACCGCGGAATTTTATAACTGCGCGGTGGAAGTCATGCGCGGGGCCGAAGCCATCGACAAATATATCTCCCTACCGCAACAGGAAGCCTTCGACATCGAATACTGGCTGCTGGAGGAAGCGAAGCTCCAGCGCATGCCCGCCGAGAAAGAACTCGCCCGCCAGGTCGTCATCGTCATCGGCGCCGGCTCCGGAATCGGCAAGGAAACGGCCCACCGCCTCGTCAAGGAAGGTGCCCACATCGTCTGCGTCGACCTCAACGAGGCCGCCGCTCAGGCAACCGCAAAGGAGATTACCGACCAATATGGCGTCGGAATAGGAGTCGCCGGCTCCGGCATTTCCAACTGTGGCCAGGCCATCGGCATCACCGCCAACATCACCGACCGCACCAGCATCCGCAACATGCTCGATCAGGTCGCACTGGCCTATGGCGGCTTCGATCACATCGCGGTCACCGCGGGAATTTTCGTTCCCTCCGATACCACCGGCCACATTCCGGATGACAAGTGGGCGCTCACATTCAATATCAACGTCACCGGTTCCTACTTCGTTGCGGACGAAGCCGCCAAGACGTGGAAGGAACAAGGTCTCAGGGGCAACCTTGTCCTCACCACCAGCGCGAATGCGGCCGTGGCGAAAAAGGGCAGCCTCGCCTACGACACCAGCAAGGCCGCCGCCAACCACCTCGTCCGCGAGCTGGCCATCGAGCTCTCCCCGCTTGTTAGAGTGAATGGTGTCGCGCCCGCCACGGTGGTCCAGGGCTCCGCCATGTTTCCGCGCGAACGAGTCATCGGCTCGCTCGCCAAATATGATATTCCCTACAAGGATGATGAGAAAACGGAATCACTGGTGGCCAAGCTTGCACAGTTCTACGCCGACCGCACCCTCACCAAGGCCCCCATCACACCCGCCGACCAGGCGGAAGCGTATTTCCTCCTGGTATCGGATCGCCTTAGCAAAACCACCGGCCAGATCATCACCGTCGATGGCGGACTCCACGAGGCATTCCTGCGCTAATCCGGGACCGCGCGGCGATGAGTCGAAAAGGATCGGCGAACCGATCGGACGGATGTTCCCGAGCGCAGGCTTCGGGACATCCCGTTCCATCAACGTTTTTCAATTGCCACCAATGTGATATCGTCCATCTGCGGACCGTCGCCGGTGAACATGCCGAGTTCTTCCTGCAACCGCATCAAGACCGCTTCGGCACCTAACGGGGCTGCCGAGCGAAAGGCCGACGAGAGGCGCTCCATTCCGAATTCCTCTTCGTTTTCGTCCACCGCCTCCTTGATTCCATCCGTGTAGAACAGCACGCAGTCGCCGGATTTCAATACCACCTCCCGATCACAGGTGACTCTCTCGAATACAGGGCCACTATCAATTCCCAGCGCCAGGCCGGGGGGACGCAAGGTTTCCACGGTTCCGGATTCCTTCCGGTAACAGAGTGCGGGATCATGGCCAGCCCGGGACAAAGTGAGAGTGCCGGTGATCGAGTCGAGAATCCCGTAGGCCATGCTGATGAACATGTCTTCACGGATGTCCGGAAACAACTGTCGATTGACTGCGGCCAGTACCAAGGATGGGGACATTTCGCCCGCGGCCACCGACCGCAGGGAACTGCGGCACATCGCCATCAACAGACCGGCGGGAACCCCCTTGCCCGACACGTCGGCGATCACCACACCGAATTTCCCCTCTCCAAGTTCGATATAATCGTAGTAATCCCCGCTGATGATTCTCGCCGGAACATTTGTCCCGCTGATGCGAAAGCCCGGAACCACCGGATCCGTCTGTGGCAGAAGGATCCGTTGAACTTCCCGGGCATTGTTCAATTCGCTTTCCATCGCCCGTTTCTCATGGGCCTCGCGGTGAACCCGGGCATTGCCGATGGCAAACGAAGCCTGTTCTGCCACGGCGCGGAACACGGCGAAGTCGTTCGCGGAGAAATCCCCGTCCTGCCGGCGGCGCGCTACCGCCAGCACGCCGAGGTCCTTGCCTGCGTGACGCAAGGGCGACAGCAGGGCGGATACCTCGTCCGTGTAGCGGATGAAGCCGTCTCGGAAAGACGGATGGCTTTTCACGTCACGGACGTGGACCGACTCGCCTAGGGAGAGGCAATGGCCGAGAATTCCCTCGTCGGTCGCGACCCGCGAAAGCCTGACATGGCTCTCCAGCGCGCGCGGATCGCGTTCGGCCTTTTTGCGGATCTCCACCGGAATCCCGACAAGGGGAGGGCAGTCTTCCGAAACATAGGATGGATTGAGGAAGCCTGGCTCATTCCCAAGGAAATAAATGGCGCCCCCACGTGCGGTGACCACTTTGTCAATGCCGTCCACGATGATTCGCGACAGCATCACTGAGGAAGGATCATTCTCGATCGCATGTCCCAATTCGTGCAGGAAGGCAAACATCCGTTGCTCCTCCCCCTCCATCTCCCGGAATTTCCGGCGCAATCTCATCACGCGGCGGCGTTGGTTCTGCAGGGCGGCCACCAAGGCCACGGCTGCTACAAAGCAGACGGCGAGAGCGACGGTCAAGGGGTCCTGCATCCTCTCTTTGGATTGTTCAGCTACCTCGGCGGCCTCCTAACGGTCCTTGCGCTTCTCCTCCAGCTCGGCCTCGAGCAGACTCACCACACCTGCAAATTTGCGGGCATTCTCGTCATTCGCCTTCGAGAGAACCTGATGCGCCTCGAGAACATGCTCCGCCCTTTGGGTGTCGTGGGGGATGCCGCGACCGGCCTGGGGCCTGAGCGCACTCCGGATGGCATCCACCTTTCCCCGCCAAATGGCCGATGGAGGGTCGATCTCCATCAGAAAATTAAGACCCAGGTCTTCAAGCGAACGACGGTTTCGTTCGCCGGGATCGGCCACATGAAGCGAGCCGCCTCCGACCACCGAAAGCCGTGCCGCGAGACCTGCCAGAGTTCCCATGAAAGTCGAGTCCATCCCGGTGCAGGCGCCGAGGTCGACCACCAGACACCTTTCCCCGTCCGCAATCCGCTGTTCCCCGAAGGATTTCAACGCCGGGCTGCCGAGGAAGGAACCCTTCCCTTCACAGCGGATCCAGCTGAATCCATCGAAGGTTCCTACCAAATTTGGGCTATCCGTAATCACTGAAAAAGTTCGTCGGTCGATCCGCAGAGGACGAGGGAACGTAAAATCAGAGTGGTCTGCGGTCAATCACCCATCGCCGGAAAAGCAATCACTGCCAGAGGTAGGATTGTTGGGTGGACAGGATGCGTCCGCCGCGCATCAAACTCGCCTTCCACGCGAGAACCCGGCCATTCCCGAAATAGTCGTCGCCAATGACTGCGAACTCCGCCCGGCCAGATGGATCGGGCGAGGGGAAACGCCTCTCCATCCGCTTGATCCTGCTGCCGCTGGCCCCTTGTTGGAACTCAAACCGGACTTCGACATCGCCTTGGCCGGCTCCGGTCGGGTCGCTCCAGAGCAGCGTGTAATATTGGCCGAGACGGCCGCGGCGCTCTTCCATCGTCACCGCGCCATGAAGCCGGCGCAGCTTTTCCGAGCGAACCATCGGATCGTCGCCGACGTCGGTGAGCTGATCCCTCAATTGGAACTGCTTCACCACCAGCGGCTCGGACGGACCCGCACAACCGCATAGCAGCGCGATCAACAAAACGGATCCTGGGAAGAGATTCACAGCGACGATTCAACCCACACCGGAGCGACTATCAAGGAACAAGAGTTTCGGGTTTCCGGGGATCAATCCTTTAGCAATTGGGAAACGGACCGGGCGGGATGATCCAGAAAACGTTTTGTCAGCCGATAGTTCTCGGTCTCTTCGTAAGGGAGCTTCTCCAGTCCCGCGTCCGAAAGCTGGAAAATCGCAGCATCGGGATAAGCCGTGATGATTGGAGAATGGGTCGCAATCAGAAACTGCGAACCGGAGATCACGAGTTCATGCATGCGAACGAGCATCGCGAGCTGGCGGGACGGGGACAACGCCGCCTCGGGTTCGTCGAGAAGATACAATCCGTTCCCGCGGAAACGTTCCATTAACAAAGTCCAGAAGGATTCGCCGTGGGACTGCTCATGCAAGAGCCGCCCCCCATAGCCCGACACACCGAGATTCTCCACTTCTGTCGCGACGTTGAAGAAGCTCTCGGCCCTGAGAAAATAGCCATCCCTCGGCTTTCTGATCCCGCGGGATATCGCCAGATATTTGTGCAGGCATGAATGGGACGGTCTCGTTTCAAACCGGACGTTTCGGCTGCCGCCTTCCGCATTGTAGCCAGATGCGATGGCCAGCGCTTCCAGCAGAGTGGACTTGCCCGAACCGTTTTCCCCCACCAGAAACGTGACCGCAGGGTGAAAGACCAAGCGGTCGAGGGCCCTGACTACAGGGAGGGAAAAGGGATAGGTGCCGAAGCCGGGAATCAGATCCCGCTTCAACTCCACCCCCAGTAGGAAATGCTTTGGAAATGAGTCCATAATCCGCCGCGCCATTCAGGAGTGTTCATGAGAAAGATCCAAGCTCCCTCTCGTCCCGGCCGGCCCCATCGTGGTGCGCCCTCTGCCGGATTGACCCTTCGCGATTCCCAGCTAGGATTTCTTGGAAATGACCGGAACCGAGCAAGCGGAGATCAAACTGGAATTCGACACCCCGCAGTTTCTCCACTCGCTGTTTGCCAACGACCCGAAGAATTTAGGATTTCTTGAATCGTCTCTCGGCGTGAAAGCCGTGACCCGTGATGGCTGGATGCTGCTGGCCGGTGATCCCTCCTCGGTGGACAAAGCGCGTCTGGTTTTCGCCGATCTGGAGGCAGCCCAACGCAACGGCGGCCAGATCGACACCCGCGCGTTCCGCCTGGCGGTGGATGTGGCGGCCGGTGATAGCACGGTCGGTGTATCGCAACTTTCCGGGGTGCGTCTGGTCGGCTCCCGTGGCCGCAAGCCGGTGGTCCCCAAGACGGCCAGCCAATTGGGATACGTCAACTCGATGGAAACCCACGACGTGGTTTTCGGACTGGGACCGGCTGGAACCGGCAAGACCTACCTCGCGATGGCGATGGGTCTCACATATTTGAAACGGCGCATGATGCAGCGCATCATCCTGACCCGCCCCGCGGTCGAGGCCGGCGAGGCGCTCGGCTTTTTGCCGGGCGATCTCCGCGAAAAGGTCGCACCGTATTTGCGCCCGCTCTACGACGCGATCCACGACATGCTCGATCCCGAGGAAGCACAGCGCTACCTTGACGATGGGACCATCGAAATCGCACCGCTCGCTTTCATGCGGGGCCGCACGCTGTCCCGCTCATTTGTCATTCTTGACGAGGCGCAGAACACGACCCGGGAACAAATGTTCATGAGCCTCACCCGTCTGGGTGAGGAGTCCCGCCTGGTCATCACCGGCGATAGCTCCCAAGTCGATCTCAAGCCGGGAGTCCGTTCGGGGCTGACGGAAGCCGAGCACGCGCTCCAAGGAGTCGAGGGGATCGCCTTTCACCGGTTCTCCCAAGCTGACATCGTGCGCCACCCGGTGGTGGGACGGATCGTGGATGCCTACGAACGCTACCGCGCTTGAATCACTCGACTGCCTCGGATTCCTCGGATTCCTCGGTGGCCTCCGTTTTGACCTCCGGACCGGAGCCTGCTTCCGCTTCCGCTTCGAGTTCCGGAGTGGTCGGTGGCAAGGGAGTGCTCTCCGGAGTCCCGGGAGCTTCGGGAGGCAAGGTGGAGTCGGCGGCTCCTCCCTCCGGATCGGTGGAATCCGGCGTCGCATCGATCGACTCCGGCATCGCCGGATCTTCCACGGCAGGGAATGCCCCGGCAGGAGGTGCGCCGTCGGGCTCGAAAACAGGCAATGTTCCGAGGCCATCGTCAGGAATGACGGGCGGGTAGACCTGAAATTCGTTAGGATTCACGGTGTCCACCGTCGCGGGTGCGGCGGATGGATCCTCCACCATAACAGTAGGCACGAAGCCCACTTCGCCGCTATCGAGCTCGACTTTCACATAGCTTGAATCGGTGGACACCACCTTCATGTTCGTGTCCCGGGCCAAAAGCTTGTCCGCATCCGCATCGCCCCGCGGGCGCTTGGTGAAAAACGCCGTGCTGTCCATCGAGGCGCGCACGAACTGACCGGGAGAAAAACTGGAGGAAGAATCCGCGGTGGAGAGCAGCCGGCCGCTTCCGGGAGGTGTCAGCGGATCGAAGCTGCTGCTGGAGATGGGAGCGGTCATCGTATCGCATGCGACAAATGCCAGGCACGCGCACGCGGGGACAAGCGGGAGTAACTTCATAAGCAACGAAAAACTGGCACGCCGGTTCTGCACGGTCAACGTCATTCCCTCCGCGCGTCCGCCCAACACCCGCCGGGCCGCGGTCGGCCTCAGGGTTCGAGCGGGCCCCACCGGCGTTCCATTGAGAAGGTGAAAATGCCCGCGGATCCGGCCCCACCCGCCATTCCGCGCGTCAGACGGGGGTCGCTTTCCGGGGGACGATGTTGTTGGCATCGTCAAGCAGCAGGTTTTTCACCGGCACCGGTTTCTCCGAGCGGGTGAATGCCATGATGGCAACCCGCTCGCCCGCCTTGATCAGGTGGGCCGCGCCGCCGTTGATCAGGATTTTCCCGGTCCCCGGCTCCCCCGCAAGCACGTAGGTTTCCAAGCGGTTGCCGGTGGTGATCGATGCCACGAGAACCTTCTCGCCCGGCCACAGGTCCGCGGCCTCCATCAGGTCCGTCGGAATCTCGATGCTGCCTTCGTAATCCACGTCGGCCTCCGTGATGATCGCGCGGTGGAGCTTGGATTTCAGTAGTTCCCGTAACATCGGGCGGAAGAAAATCGCGGTCCGCGCCCCCGTCAAGCGGCAAGGCGCGGCCGCTTGAAGCGCCCACTACCAGTCCCAGGTGAGCCCCGCGAAAACGCCCGGGCCGCTGCCTTCGATCACCGTGCCGAAGTTCGAAAGCTGGTAGCCCTGGTCGAACAGGTTTTCCACCCGCGCGTGCACCCGCAGGTTTTCCGTCCACTGATAGCTGGCGTGGAGCCGGACGAGCAGGAAATCGTCCAGCGGCCCCCCGCCGTAGCTCCTTTCGTCCACATAGGTCGCTCCAATACCGATCAGCCAAGGTTCCGTCGGCCGGAAAGCCAGCGATCCGCTGGCGGTGTGCGTCGGTTGATCGGAAAGCGAGCGCCCGAGGTAAGTGTAGCTCGCACGGTAATTCCACCGCCCGTCCGCGAAGGAGCCGTCCAGCGCGGTTTCGATTCCCGATGTGCGGGTGGAACCGGCGCGGTTGATCGGCGGTGTCGGAAACGACTGGATCTGGTCCTCAATCCGGTTGCTGAAATACGCGACGCTGACCCGGTGGGAATCGCCGAACGACTGTTCGATACCTACATCCCAACCCTGGCTCGTTTCCGCCGAAAGCGAGGGATTGCCCGCCCCAAAGGCAGTGCCAAAGAGATCGAGGAATGTCGGGGTTCGGAATGCCCTGCCGTAGGAAGTGCGGAAGATCGTCCCGCTGCGCGGAATTCGATAGGCTGCCGTCCCGCGATAGGTGAATTCTTCGCCATATGCCGCGTAATCTTCCCAGCGGGCCGCCAGGTAGGTCGTGACGCGTTCCGTCACTTCCCATTGCCAGCCCCCATGCACGCCGTAGCGGTCGCGGTTTTCGTCACTGCCGATCGTATTCCGGTAGTCGACCTGCTCGAAAAACCCGCCAAAGGCGAACCGGTGGACTTCCGCGACACGAAGCTCGTTGTCCAGCGAGACGCTCAGCCGGTCGAGGTCGGTGCCGAAATTCCCCCATTGGCTGTCGCTGTCGTAGGCTTCGCGGTAAAATCCGGCGATCAGTTTGCTCGACCAGCAGGGCGTGAACCGCGCTTCGGCGAAAAGGGTTACCAACGACGCATCCACATGATCGAGCGACTGGCCCTGGGCCTCGTAACGGCTGTCAGTCCCCCGATAAGTCAGTCCGACGGTGACTGAATCGGTCGCCGCGAAATCGAGTCGCAATGCTTGGCTCAACAAGGTGAAATCGTTGTCGGGAGCGTCGTTCTGCGTGTCTTCGAAATTCGTCGAAGAGGCATACGACAACCGCCCGATCCCGCCTTGAAGGCTGACCCCCGTGCGACTGCTCCCGAACGATCCCCCCTCGAGGCGCAGCGAACCTGAGGCATCCCCGGCGCCCCGCGCGGTGGTGAGGGACAACACTCCGCCTATCGCTTCCCCGCCATACAGTGCGCTTTGCGGGCCGCGGAGAATCTCCGCGCTGCCAATCCCATCAAGGGTCGCCAATCCGAGGAAATTTCCCAGAGGAGCCGTTGAATCGCTCAGCCGCACGCCATCCACGATCACTTGGGAATCGCTCGTGTTCGTGCCACGGATGAAAAGGGAACCGAGCGCACCGCGCTGCCCCCCCGTGGAAGTGGCGATCACTCCCGGCAATTCGTTCAGAGCGGTCTGGAGATCATAAATCTGCCGCTCTTCCAACGATTCCAGGTCCAGCACGCTGACCGAGCCGCCGATCCGGCTTTCAGCCGTCTCCATCCGGGTGGCAGCGATTACCAGCGGATCGAGCTCGCGCTCCCCCTCCGCAGCAAGGTTCGCAAGTCCTGTGATTCCCGCTGCCAAGAGGCATGGGACCGTCCGATTGACACCGCGATACGGTGTCGGTTTTTCCAACTGCATTTTTTGTTATTCCGGTCGTGGCCCTGAAATCCGCAGGGCTGTTCTCCAATGATCCAGGCTGGCGATCTGGCTCTCTTGCCGAAACAAGATTACAGTGGCGGGACCGCTCCGGAATTGGCCCGAAGGCCGCACCGGATTCCCCATCTATTTCCTGCCCGTGCCACGGGCTTCCTGAAAGCGCGGTTAGGACGCCAGAGCCGCCTCTCTGGCACAACCAAATTCGCCCGGCTTCCACAAAAAAACCTCCGCCCGCCAGAGGCGGACGAAGGTATGGGTGTGAGAATTCCGAATCGGGAATCAGAACGGCGAGTCCACAATTATATAGCTGTCGTCATCTTGCGGGCGGTAATACTGGTTCTCGTAGGTGTAGTAACGGGTTCCACGGTGGCTGACCTCGCGAGCACCTCTAGGGAGTGTCCGGATGACCCTCGTTTCACGGCTGTAGCTGCCGCGACCGTCCATGACATCATATCGGCTATCGCGCCGGACGGTGGTTTCACTTTGTCCATACCGGCTGTCACGGCGATCATAACTGCCGCGGTCGCTCCAGCCGCGAGATCCTTGAGGGGCCTCCACCACTACGTAACGATTTCCTTGGGGACGATAATACACGTTTTCGTGCCGATAGTAGCGCGTCCCGCCAATCATTTCGGTTTCATATCTCGAGGGGAGTGATTGAGTCACGTAGCCCGGCCGATACTGGGTTACGGTCGTCTGGGTGTGGGTCGATGGCCCGCTGGAATATCCGTCCGAATAGTAGGGATCCACGCAGGACGTGACGGCGACACCAAGGCCAACGGTGGCGAGGGACAAGATGAGATTGGGTGTTTTCATGGCAGGTATTTGGTTCGCCGTCCCGGGAGGGTTGGCTCTCCGATCATCATCGCAGAGCTCGTGCCACGCCTACCGGCAGCCCCAAGCCGTTGGAGTTCAATGCACCCACGCCCTTCCCCCGTTGCCAGCACTTCTATGACCGCGGCTCCTAACGCGTCACAAGCATGCATTTTGCAACATGTGTTCGCTTGCAGCAGGCGCGGATTCTGCCCCGCCAAGGGAGAAAAAAAGCCAGCGCCGTCAGCGGAAGGTGACACCCAGGCCTTGGGAAAGCGCTTGGAGCATTCGCTGGTGGGCCGCATCAATCTCGTCCGCCTTGAGCGTCCGGTCAGCGGCGCGGTAGTGGAAGCGGTAGGCGATCGACTTGCGATCCACCGCGAGTTTCACGCCGCCGGGATCGGTGAAGAGATCGAAGCATTCCGACGCGACGAGCAGCGGCTCGCCACACTTGGCGATGACCGCTTCGATCTGTCTGTTGGAAGTGGAATCCGGCAGCTCCATCGCCGCGTCGCGGGACGATCCCGGAAACTGGGGAAGGTCCTCCACATGGCCCGCTCCTGCTAACAGCTTGCGGAGTTTCCCCAGATCGAGCTCGGCTACGAATACGGGCGAGATGAAATCCAGATCGCGTTCGCGCGCTGGCGTGAGCCGTGCGAAAACGCCGACGGTCTGTTCACCCGCTTTGATATCCGCTCCCAATGCGAATCCTTCGCGGTCCTTGGATGCGAAGCGGATCTCCCGGCCGCCGGTGAGAGCCGATAGAACGGCCTTCAGGTCATAAAGATCCGCAATGCGCTCCGCCTGACTCCACCCCGTCGGCTCTGCCGTCCCGGAAAGCAAAATGGCCAGCGTTTCACTTTCCTGGTCCCTCGCCTTGCCACCGCCGGCGTTGCGGAAAACCCGGCCCATCTCGAAAAACCGGAGCGACTTCGCCTGCTGGCGGACATTCCTAACAGCCGACGCGACCAACCCCGGCAGGATGCTCGGCCGCATCACCGCGTGATCCTCGCTGAGCGGCAGTTTTACCCGGATGATGTCTCCATCCTGCAGCGGCCGCAGCGGCAGGACGTCGCGGAGTTGTGCGTCCGAGATCAGCTTGATGGTCTGGCATTCGTGCAGGCCGAGGGCGGCGAGGCGGCGGCGCAGGATCATGTCCGCGTCGTAGGCCGCATCGACCGCGCTGGCAGGAACGAAGGAACCGGCGAAGCGCGACGGAACATTGGCGAGCCCGTGGACCCGCGCGATTTCCTCCACCAGATCGATGTGGCGCCGGAGGTCGGCGCGGAATGTTGGCACCTGCCACGTGCCGCTCTGCAGCTCCTTGAGCCCGAGGCGGGTGAGTATCCCGCCTGCTTCCGTTAGAGAGATTGCGCCGCCCATGAGCTGGTCGAGTTTGCTTGCGTCAAGAGTGACAGGTTGGGTGACAGGCGGCGCCTCGCCGGCGGCGGGCGTGACGTCCTCCGCGATGCCACCGGCGATCTCAAGGATCATCTTCACGGCCAGGTCGGAGGCCGGCAAAACTCCCGCCGGATCGACTCCGCGTTCAAAGCGGTAGGACGAATCGCTGGTAAGTCCGGTGCGGCGCGAGGTGCGGCGGATCCCCCGAGGGGTGAAGTACGCCGACTCCAGTAGGATGTCGGTAGTGGCTTCCGTGACGCCGCTATCTTCGCCCCCCATCACGCCGGCAAGTGCGAGGGCGGCCCCCGACCCGTCGGAAATGAGCAGATCGTCCGCAGTCAACACATGCTCGGACTCGTCGAGAGCCCTGAACTTTTCGCCATCCGCGGCGTTCCGGACGACGATGCCACCCTCAAGCTTTGCCAGATCGAAGGCATGCAGCGGCTGGCCAAGTTCATGGAGGACGAAATTGGTGATATCGACGATGTTGTTGATCGGGCGCAGGCCGATCGCCTCAAGGCGTTGCTTGAGCCAGGGAGGGCTCTCTTTGACGGTGACACCGTTGATTCTAACAGCGGTATAGAGCGGGCAGGCTCCGGGCGCTTCGATCCGGATGCTCGTCGGCGGCGAGACGCCTGCCTTCCTTGAGGGAGTCTCCAGCGGGAGAAGTTCCGTCTGCAACAGGGCGGCCAGCTCGCGGGCCATGCCGCGGTGGCTCAGGAGATCCGGGCGATTGGGGGTGACTTCGAGTTCTAACAGAACGTCTGAATTGAAGAGCTGCTTCACCGGTTTTCCGATCTCCGCGTCGGCAGGCAGGATCAGCAATCCGTCCTCACCGGCGGGAAGACCGATTTCCGAAGCGGCGCAGAGCATGCCTTTGGATTCCACTTTCCGCATCACGGTTTCACCGATGGTGAAGCCGCCGGGAAGCTCGGCGCCGGGAAGCGCGCAGGGCACCTTGTCGCCTACCGTGTAATTTTGGGCGCCACAAACGATCTGCCGCAGCGGGCCTTCGCCGGCATCCACCTGCGTGACCTTCAGCCGGTCGGCGTTCGGGTGCTGGACAGCCTCTTTGATCTGGGCGACGACAATCTTTTCGGAAGAGATGCCTTTGGAAATGATACCTTCCACCTCCACTCCCGCGAAGGTGAAGATGTCATCGATCTCCTTGATGGATTTCCCGGAAAGGTCGAGGTGGCTGCCGAGCCAGTTGAGTGAAACGTTCATTGGAAGATAAGTGGATGAAGCGGATGACCGTTCATGCGAATTGTTTGAGGAAACGCGCGTCGTTTTCGATGAGCATACGGATGTCCTTGATGCCCCAGCGGATCATGGCGAGGCGGTCGAGGCCCATGCCAAAGGCGAAACCGGTGACCTTGCCGGGATCAAACACGTTGTCCTTGCGGGTTCCACTGACGCTTTCGAAAACGGCCGGGTCGACCATGCCGCAGCCCGCGACCTCGATCCACCGCGGTGCCTGACCTTTCACCTGGAGTTTCACATCGATCTCGAAGCTCGGCTCGGTGAATGGGAAGAAATGAGGGCGGAAGCGGACTTCCGTGGACGTGCCGAACAGCTCGCGAAGGAAATATTCCAACGTGCCCTTCAAATCCGGCAATGACACATCTTCGGCGACATACAACCCTTCGAGCTGGTTGAAAACCGAGAGGTGGGTCGCGTCAATCTCGTCGCGCCGATAGGCCGAACCCGGCGCGATGATCCGGATGGGCGGGCCCTGCGCTTCCATGGTCCGGATCTGCACGCTCGAGGTGTGGGTGCGGAGGAGCTTGCCGGAATCGAAATAAAAGGTGTCCTTCTCGTTTCGCGCCGGGTGATCGGCGGGGGTGTTCAGGGCGTCGAAACAATGGAACTCGTCTTCGATCTCCGGACCGTCGGCCAACGCGAAGCCCATCCGGCGGAGAATGCCGATCGCTTCGTCGCGGATCAGAGTAAGGGGGTGCAGCGAGCCGATGTGGAACGCACGGGCGGGCAGCGTGATGTCGATCCCCGCCAGCGCCGCGCGATCGGCTGCTTCGCGCAGCGCCGCCTGTTTGGCCTCCAGAGCCGCGGTGATTTCAGCGCGGGCGGCGTTGAGAAGCTGGCCCGCGGCGGCCTTTTGCTCCTTTGGCACGTCCTTGATGCCCGCGGCGGCGAGGGTAAGCGTGCCCTTTTTACCAAGGGCCGCCACACGGGCGTCCTCGAGCGCGCGCCCGTCATTTGCCGAAGCGATTTGTGCGAGCGCGGCGGATTGGATCTCTGGAATTTGCTCCTTCATGTCGGAAGCCCGCGGGGATAGCCCGAAACCTGCCTGCCGTCAAAGCCTAGGTGCGTGGCGGAATTCGGGCGGAGCTTTGGGACTCAGCCGGAATCCCTGAGCGTGGCTGCGACCGCTGGGGCGGCATCGAGAAATGACGGGAACCGCGGCTCCCAGCCGGTGGCGCGGAGTTTGGCGTTGGAAACCTGTTTGTGCGTCCAGCCGCGCTTGCGATCCAAGTCGCGCGGCCCGGTGGGAGGAACGGGCTTCTGGAACAGCCGGCTGAGCCCTTCATAACACTCGCGCTGCGAAAGGGGAGTGGAATCGCAGACATTGAAGATATGTCCCGCGGGACGGAGCGTCGCGAGATGAAAGATCGCGCGGGCGGCGTCGTCGCGATGGATCTGGTTGAGAAGCCGGCGGCCGTCTTCCTCGATCATCGCCTCGCCGCTGAGGAATTTTTTCAAGATCACGCTGCGTCCGGGTCCGTAGATGCCCGCCAGGCGGGCGACGATCCCACCCGCGGCCATGACTGCCGCCTCCGCATCTAACAGAATCTTCCCGGTCTCGCGATCAGGTTCCGCCGGGCCTTCCTCCGAAACCACCGATCCGTCGGTCTGCGCGTACACCGAGGTGCTGGAGGTGAAAAGCAGGGGGATACCGGTATACCGCTCCGCCAGGTTTCTGCAGCCATCGAGATAGACGCGCCGGTAGGCATCCGCTCCACCCCGTCCGGAGGCGGCGCAGTGGATGATGAAATCGGCCGTTGGCAATGAGTCCACGTCCGCCGGATCCGCCACGTCGCAAGCGATTTGGCCGGATCCTCCGGACAGCGAAACGGGCAGCACATCCCAACCGTGTTCGAGAAACTCCCGGGCGACCGCCTGCCCTAGATATCCGTAACCTACCAGTAGCAGTTTCATCACGATTGTGGAGCCGCCGCGTTCTGGAAGTCGCGACGGAGATCAGAGGCATCGCTGTTAGGGAAATTCGCCCGTTGCACGAACAACAGGTAGAAGCGGCTCTTCACCGGATCGATCCAGGCTTGGGTGCCGTGCGCGCCCCCGTGCCCGAATGAGCCGGGAGAAAGGGCTTCGCTCACGCCCTGAGGCTCGCGGACCACGCACCAGCCGATCCCCCATGCATTGCCGGGCGTGAAACCGGTCTGGAGATCACCTGTCACGGGACTTGTCATCTGCCTAACTGTTTCCTCTTTCAAATAGCGGCGTCCGTCCAACTCCCCTCCGCGCAGGATCATCCGGGCGAACTTCGCATAATCTCCGGCCGTGGAAAACAGCCCGCCGTTGGCCCGCGGGTAGAAATCACGGTCGGTCGGTTTCTTCCCGCTGAGGAAGAAAAGCGGCACCGCCTTGAGTGTGCCGTCATCCTCGCGCTTGTAGGAGTTGGCGAGGCGGCCGGCCTGTTCCTCGCTCAGATAGAAGGTCGTGTCCGTCATCCCCAGCGGACCGAACAGCCGGTCTTCAAGAAACTCCGGAAAGGACTTTTTCGCCACCACCTCGACCACCCGGGCCGCGGTGTTGATGGAAGCCTGGTTGTATTCCCACTTGCTGCCCGGCGTAAATCGCAGCGGCTTGGCGGCGATCAGGGGCATCAGCGCCTTGAGATCCTCCACACCCTCCGACTCCTCACCTGAGACATCGCTGAGGCCGCTGGTGTGGCTGAGGCACTGTTTCAGCGTCACCGTCGCGTCATTTCCGTCCGCATCCTTCAGCTCGGAAAACTCCGGCAGATACTTCGCCACCGGATCGTCCACCGAGAGCAAACCTTCCTCCTGCAACATCATGATCGCGGTCGCGGTGATCGGCTTGGTCATCGAGGCGATCCAGAAGATCGTGTCCCTGGCCATCGCCTTTTCGGCCACGATGTCGGCATACCCGTAATGGCTGATGTCGATGTCCTCTTCGCGGTCGCCGACATACGTCAGCCCGCCCGCGATTTCCCCGGTTTCCACATGGCGCTCAAGCACCTCCATGATCTCGGGGACCTCCCCTCGAAGTCCGGAAATCGGGAATGAGGTCATGGCGAGCAAGACGGGGATTGAACGGAACGGGCTTTTCATTTCTCCCATTATGCGCCCTTCCTCCTCCGGAACAACTCCGAAGACCACGGTGGATTCGCAGATTAAGGCTGGGAAACCCGCACCTGAAGCTCAATGTCCTCCCACCGTGAACTTCAATCCCTACAACCTGCTCGCGGGTTTCGTTTTCGGCACGATCGGCCTCGGCGCGTTCTCGTTCGGCAAAAAGCTGGAGCGCACCAAACCCATGATGATCGGGGTGGCCCTGATGGTTTACCCCTACCTTTTCAGCAATCCCTGGCTGCTATGGGGGACCGGGCTGGCGCTCCTCGTCGCGCTGTGGTTCCACCACGACTCCTGAGGCATCGAAACCGATCGCGGGGTGGACTCCATCCGAGTGCCTTCGGTTCGCTTCGTGGCCGAATGATCGGATATCCGATTCGCCCATAATCCATCCGTTCCGGCTGTCGCGGCCTCCAGGCTTACCGCGGCAGGCGGAGCGGGATTTTTCCGGTGCCGCGAATCGGGTGCAACCCGCCGTCAGGATTTCCCTTGGCAGCCGGTCGGTTTTCCAAGCTAGCTTCTGCCGCCGATGCCTACCGAAGCGATCCTTTCCACCGCCCGCCAGTTTCTCGGTGTCGATCCGACCGTCCCGATCACCCTGGAGCCAATCAAGCGTGGCGCTTCGGGCAGAACGATCGTCCGCGTGAAATCGCCGGTCCACGAGCCGTTCATCGGCATCCACTGGACGGCGGATCGCGAGGACAACGCGCGATTTGTCCCGGTCGGACACCTCCTCAAGCAGGCACGATTGCGCGTTCCAACGATTCTTCACGAGCGTTTGAGCCACCGGGTGGTTCTCGTTGAGGACCTCGGCGATACCGACCTTCTCACTATGAAGGGCCGACCGTTCGGAGAACGTCTGCCGCTTTATCGCTCGGCATTCGAACAGGTGGACCGCCTGTTCTATGCGAAACCGCCGAAGGACTTCGACCTCATGAAACCTTTCGACTCTTCGCTTTACCGCTGGGAGCAGGAGTATTTCTTCGAATATCTCGTGGAGGACTTTCTGAAAATGGATGCGGGACCACTGCGCGCCCATCCCGCATTCACCGATTTGGCCGAGCGCCTTGGCACGGTCGCGCGGCACCTGGTCCACCGCGATTTTCAATCGCAAAATCTGCTGATCAAGGATGGCAAAACGTGGCTGATCGACTTCCAAGGGCTCCGTCGCGGGCGGCAGGAATACGATTTGGCTTCGCTGATTTTCGATCCATACCTCGATCATACGCCGCAAGAGCGGGAGGCCCTCCTCGATCTCTGGGAGGAGATCGCCGAGCGCCCGCAGGAGACGCTTTTTCACGAATGTGCCGCCCAGCGCCTCATGCAGGCCCTGGGAGCTTATGGCAACATCATCAAGACCCGCGGCGACGACTGGTATCGCCCGCATATCGTCACCGCCGTCCGGTTGCTTGGCGAGGTGACCGCCGGAACGCCACTGGAACAACCGCTCGCCCCCGTGCTGCGGGCCTTCACCTGAGTTGTTGTGCCCGCCCCCCTCCATCGCCGGCTATGGGCGCTGCTCATCCCGGCGGCAGTTGCGGCAGGCTGCTGGCATTGGATCCCGGGATCGCCAGCGGATCGCGCGGCGGTGGGTTTCATGGCGCGCGGGTTCGCGAATCCGCCCTTCCACCTTTCCGGCGAGGGGAGCCGAGCCGCCCCTTGGGCCCTGCGCACTCTCTCGCCGTTCACCCTCCCCACGAAGGACGATGCGCCCCTGGTCGTCTCCATCGGAGATGATCCGGACAACTTTTTCCAGTCCTCGCCCCCCGCGACGATCGATCTCGCGGTCGTCCTCTCAAACATCCGACGCCTGGGGGTGAGAAATGCCGCGACCGCTGCGGTGTTTGCTTGGGAAAGTCCGGACGCCATCTCGCTTGCCGCACTCGAAAGCGCCCTTGATGCCTTCGACTCGGTGGTCACCGCAGCCCCTCTTGCGCGAGGGGCCGTTCCCTCCGCGATTCCACCCCAGTTCCGCCGCGCTTCCATCCCACTGAATGCGGTCCACGGAAATGCCGCTTTGCTGCCGGTCGTGAACCGCCTGCCGGTTCCCGGAGTGATTCTCGGCGGCGATCGGGCGCGGGCGGGATTCACCGTTCTGGATAGCGAGGACCCCGGCAGCCGCGTTCCCCTGGTCGCCCGCTGGGATGACCGCGTTGTATTCGCATTTCCCGTCCTGGCAGTCCTGTTGCGTCATGATCTGCCCGTGGAGGGTATCGAAGTCCGCCTTGGAGAATACCTCAAGCTGGGGCCGGAGGGGCCAGTGGTTCCGATCGACCGCTTCGGCCGGCTCGCTCTTTCTTTGAAGCCGGTCGAGCCATTCAAGGTCATCCCTGCGGAAATGCTGATCGATGGTGGGGACGAACTCTTTCCCGATACAGCTCCGGAACCGATCATTCTCCGTGATGACCAAAGCGCCGCCGAGGCTGCGACCCGCGACTTCTCCGCCCACCTCGCGGCATGGGTTTCCGCCATCGCCTCGGAAGCGGGACTGTCACCGAGCCGTGAGTTTCGGCGCCCGCCTGCGAAAGCAGAGGCGGGAGCCTTGGCGGGAGTGGTGCTGCTGGTCGTATGGATCAGCGGCTTGCCAGGTTTCCAGCGCAACATCGTCCTGATCGCCGTGGCGGCCGGGGTGATCATTGCCCAATGGATCGCCCTTGGAACGGCCGGAATCTGGCTGCCAGGAATTCCAGCACTGGCCGCCATCGGGTCAGGCTGGGCGGTTTCCCATCTCATCCCATCAAGAGCCTCCGAAACCCTTCCCTCCGGCGCATCCTCCGCATCGGCACCTCGCACCCAGTCCGCGCCAGAAACGAACCATCCCGCGCCGCCGCCAGAATGGAAATCTGAACCTGAACCTGAACCTGAACCTGAACCTGAACCTGAACCTCAACCTCAACCTCAACCTCAACCTCAACCTGAACCTGAACCGGAACCGGAACCGGAGCGTGAACCGCAGCCGGAGCCTCCACCGGAACACGAACCCGAACCCGAACCCGAGCCCGAGCCCGAGCTTGAACCGGAGCTTGAACCGGAGCTTGAACCGGAGCTTGAACCGGAGCGTGAGCCCGAACCAGAACCAGAACCAGAACCAGAACCAGAACCAGAACCAGAACCAGAGCCTGAGCCTGAACCTGAGCCTGAACCTGAGCCTGAGCCTGAGCCTGAGCCTGAGCCCGAGGTGGAACCGGAACCAGATCCCGAGCTTCCCTCAGAGGGTCCATCCCGGCAACTTCCCCCCCGCAAGTTTGTTAATGAGAAGACGTCGAAAAGGTCCAAGTCCAAGCGCGAGAGACGGAAGCGAAAACCGCCTCGTCGCGGCAACTGATCGTTTCGAGCCTGCTGCCCCAATACCAACTTCTCCCCAATGGACCCCATCGCCAAAGCTGATTCCCTCATCGAGGCCCTGCCTTATTTGCAAGCGTTTCGCGGAAAAACCTTTCTCATCAAGATGGGGGGCTCGGCGATGGAAAACCCCGATCTTGTTGCCAAGGTCATGCGCGACATCGTTTTTCTCGAAGTGGCCGGCATCAATCCCATCGTGGTCCACGGCGGTGGCAAGGCGATCTCCGCCGCGATGGAGAGGGCCGGACTGGAAGCCCGTTTCGTAGGAGGCTTCCGCATCACCACCGATGAGGCCATCGACATTGTCGCCCGCGTCCTCTCCGAGGAAATCAACCCGGGCCTCGTTCGCATGATCCGCGAGTTCGGCGGCAAGGCGGTCGGCATCCCGGGCAACGACGTCTTTCTGGGCGAAAAGCTCCGCGGCCGGGACGCCGCCGGTCAGAGCGTCGATCTCGGCCGGGTCGGCGAGGTGGTCGGCTGCCAGCTTGCCCACATGGATGCGGCCCACCGGGCGGGGATCGTGCCCGTCATCTCACCCCTCGCAGCCGAGCTTGGGACCGGCCGGCCGCTCAATATCAATGCCGACCTCGCGGCCGCCGCGCTGGCGAAGGAGCTGCGGGTCGCCAAACTCGTTTACCTTTCCGATGTTCCGGGACTCCTTGGCGATGCAAAGGACCCCGGCAGCCTGATTCCGTCCGTCACCCGCCAGCAAGCGGAAGTGTTGATTGACGACGGAACGATCTCCGGCGGAATGATCCCGAAAATCCGCAGTGCGGTGGATGCCCTCAACGCCGGGGTCCGCAAGGTCCACTTTATCGACGGCCGCCTTCCCCACGCCCTTCTTCTCGAGATATTCACCGATGTCGGCATCGGCACCGAGGTGGTCCGTTAGCACGGAAAAGCCCGCCGAGGGCATTTCCCGGGCGGGCTTCAGAAAAGGAAACCGGCGTGAGAAAATCACCAGGTCTTCACGTCGTCGGTCGTGCCCAGCTGGCCATCGCCGCCGGGACCGTAGACCGCGACCTTGCGGCCGTTGAGACGCTCCATCGGCCGTCCTCCCAAAGTGACCTCAAGGGTCTCGTCATAGTTGGTATCGAGCGCCACGTAAAAAGGGTTGCCCCAAGCGTCGAACAGACCGATCACGTTTCTTCCGTTGGCACCGTAAACGAGGCCTCCCTTGCCCCCGTTCCCGACCTTTGTGCCTTCCTTGACATTGAGGAACTTCACCCCGCGCCGATTGAGAGCGGGCTGGGTGATTTCATCCAGTCCGAGCAACACGTTCAGCAGCTCATCGTTGTCCGTCCGGATCGGTTGGACATCCTCAGCTCCGGAGCTGTCTATCGGCATCGTGCCATATTCCGAATAAAACGCGTTCACCGCCTGCTCGACGGACACCGCGGTCGCTTGGGCGACGGTCTTGCGGGCCTTGTTGATCGCTGCGTTACCCGCGGCAAACCCCGCGCCCGCGAGCACCGCAATAATGGCGATCACGACGAGAAGTTCGACAAGTGTGAAGCCGCTGGGGCGGCGCGAGGAGTGGGTTTTCATGGTAATGGGAGTTGAAGTTTTCGGAAGCAAACACTCTTTCATTCGGTCTGGCAATGAATCAATCGGGCAGCACCAACCAACCCTCGCAAGCCCCGATGGGCAACGCTTTTCTCCCTGCCTTTGCCGTTGCCGCCTCCGTTTTCTGCGGCCAAACTCGCTCCCATGCCCGGCGACCCCTTACGAGACGCACTTCTCGATCTCATGCGCACCCCCGGCTATCAGCCGCTGACCAAGTCGGAAATTGCCCGCCATCTGAAAATTCCCGCCGACGATCGCGCCAGCCTGCGGCAGATCCTCAGCCAACTCGCCGACGACGGACTGATCCAGGAGGGAAAAAAAGCCCGCTACGAAATCGCGAAACGCTCCGCCAACCAACTCACCGGCAACCTGAAATTCCACCCGAAGGGCCACGCCTTCTTTTTCCCCGACATCACCGATCCGGAAAACCTGGCCACCGGCATCGATTTCACCGTCCACTCGCGCATTCAGATCGCCCGTCGCGACGCCGCCACCGCGCTGGATGGCGACCGCGTCCTCATTTCCACCCGCCAGGCCGCCCCCGACCGTCCCTTCCGCACCCGCAGCGAACTGATCCCGGATGCCCCCCCGGAACTGCGCGGAAAAGTCGAGAAAGTCCTCGCCCGCCGCTCCGGCCGCCTGGTCGGCACTTTCCAGGAAAAAGGGAAGTTCCGTTGGGTCGATTGCGATGACAAGGCGATCGAAGGAAAAGTCGATATCACCGGCGACACCACCGCCCAGCCCGGCCAGCTCGTCGTCGTCGATCTCGAAAACTGGGAAAACCGGGACGCCACCCCGCGCGGTCGCATCATCGAGGTCCTCGGCTGGCCCGGCGACCCCGGGGTGGACATGCTCTCGGTCATCCACCGCTTCGGCCTCCGCACTTCCTTTCCGGATGACGTCCTCGCCGAAGCCCGCGCGGTCCCGGAATTTCCCGATGAAAAGGAAATCGCCCGTCGCGAAGACTGGCGCCAAAAGCTCGTCATCACCATCGATCCCGCCGACGCCAAAGACCACGACGACGCGATCTGGCTGGAAAAAACCGCCCGCGGCTGGACCCTCGCGGTCCACATCGCCGACGTTTCCCACTACATCAAACCCGGCTCCCCGATGGACAAGGAGGCCGTCGAACGTGGAAACTCGACCTACCTCGTCGACCGCGTGCTCCCCATGCTCCCCACCGAGCTGAGCAACGGCATCTGCTCGCTCAAGCCCGACGTCGATCGCCTGACCAAGTGCGCCATGCTGGAGGTTTCACCCACCGGAGAAGTGATCCGCGCCCGTTTCATCGACGCCGTCATCCACTCCCGCGCCAAGCTTTCCTACGAGCAGGCCCAGGCCATCCTCGATGGAAAGTCCGCCCCCAAGGGTTCCGATCCCGAACTCGCCGGCCTCGTCAAAGAAGCATGGAAGATGGCCTCCACCCTCCGCCGGCGCCGCTTCGAAAACGGAGCCCTCGATCTCGAAATGCCGGAAATCAAAATCCGCCTCGATGAAAAGGGCAACGCCGTCACTGCCGAGCCGGTCATTCACACCGAGAGCCACCAGCTCGTCGAGGAATGCATGCTCGCCGCCAACCAGGCCGTCGCGAAAATTCTCCGCGAGCGCATGAAGCCCGCCCTCTACCGGATCCACGAAGATCCCGATCCATCGCGGCTCATGGATTACACCGAGACCGCCAAACTCCATGGCTACAAGCCCGGCGACCTCACCAACCGCTCCCACATCCAGAAACTCCTCGATGAGTCGAAAGGCAGCCCCGAGGAGCACGTCATCAAGCTCGGCCTGCTGAAAAGCCTCAAGCGCGCCGCCTACTCCGCCGAACCCATCGGCCACTACGGTCTGGCCAAGACGGACTACACCCACTTCACCAGCCCGATCCGACGCTACGCCGATCTCATCGTCCACCGCGCCCTCCAGCCGCTGCTCGCGAATCCGCCGAAGCCCCACGACCGCACCCCGCCGCAAGCCGAGCTGCGCGAGATCGCCCGTCACATTTCCGATACCGAGCGCACCTCGTCCGACGCAGAGACCGAGACCAAGCAGCTCAAACTCCTCGAATACCTCCACCACGTCTCCAGCTCCGAGGATCCGCCGGTTTACAACGGCCTCATCACCGACGTCCGCCCAATGGGCTTGATGGTCGAAATCCCCGACATGGGCATCCGCGGCGTCGTCAAACGAGAGGACCTCCCCGAAGGCCGCTGGCACTACGAAGGCCACCGCATGGCCTGGACTTCCAGTGATGGGAAAGTCATCCAGCTCGGCATGCGCATCCCGCTCCGGGTCATCGATATCGACCGCGAAAAACGCTTTGTCGATTTCGCCGTCGCCGGCAAACCCACTACGGAAGGCACCCACGTCGCCCCTGTCGGCCGGCCGAAGCCGATCGCCAAAAAGCACGGCAAGACCCATACCAAGCCGCACTCGAAACCCGCCGCCAAAGCCGGCCCGCCCGCCTCCCGCAAACAGGAACGCAAAGCACAGCCCTCCCGTCGCAAACGCCGTTGACGATTCCGAAAAGCACGGCAAAAAAGCCCCTCGGGACGGATCCCGTGGGGCTTTAGTTCCTTTTGGCTCAAGGGCCTGGGATCAGTAAACGGTGGTCGGTTCGCCGGAGCGGGCATCTCCGCTTTTGCTTTTCAGCTCCACGCTGAACTCACCCTTGCCGGCTTGCACGCCACGGACGGTGACCAGCCATGAGGCGCGGTCACCTGGCGCGAGATTGTCCACCGGATCGAATTTGAGCTGGCTGCCTTCCGCCTGGACCTCGCTATCGCCGGAGGCGGAAACGAATTTCAGGGTTTCGGGAAGTTCACCGGTCAGCGTGATGTCGGCATCCATTGCCGTCCCCTCGTTGAGAACGGTGATTTCATACACCGTCTCGCTATCCACCGGAACCGGGTCCATTTGGTCGACCACCATCACTTGCAACGCGGGAATGCCGCGGAACTCCGTGCTGATGTTCGTCGTCACGCTTTCCGCACAGTAGGCCATGGCTTCGACCTTGCTGGAAATCTCACCTTCCGCATCCGAGCTGAAGGCGATGCTGAACGAGCGGCCTTCGCCGGGAGGCAGGGTTCCCAGATTGAACACATCCACTTCCGCCGGGATACTCTGATCGGTCGAGGCGAAACGGATGCGCTCGTCGATTCCCGGAATGCGGACGCGGGTATTGAGCGCGGGCACCTCGTCGCTCTGGTTCTGAACGGTGATGCGGTACTCGACATCGCGGCCGATGTATTGGCTTCCGCGGCCCTCGACGCTGACTTCGATCTCCGCGTGATGGAGCCGAATCGATTCAGCGTTGGATTGCGAGCTGAGGTCGCCGGCGCGGGCGGTGGCCCGGTTGCTATATTCCCCGGGTTTCTCGGCTCTCACCGCGACGGTGAACGTCTCCGACCCGCCAGCTTCCAGTTCTCCGGCATCAATCTCGATCTTACGCTCGCCTTCACGAGTGGTAAGGCCCTGGGGCAGTTCCTCGGTGATGGTGGTTTCCGCTGTCGTCCCGCTTCCCTCGTTTCTCACCGTGTAACGGATGTGCACGGGATCACAGACGAAAAACCGATCTTTTTCAGTGCCTTCATCATCGACCCACTGGCGGGTGAGGCGCAGCTCCGGCCGGGTGACCTTGAGCGTGGTGCAGAGCGAACGGTCGAAAGAGGCGAAAACGCAGCTCTTCAGTTCACCCTCACGAGTGGGAACGGCGGTGACGCGGATCTCCCGCGTCTCCTGTGGTCCGAGCATACCGATTTCCCAAACACGCGTCGTTTGCTGTTCGCGGTTCCCCTGGCGTCCCTGCGTCATCTCACGCTGTTGTCCGCGTGGCTGCCCTTGTTGCTGATCCGCGGGCCGCTCTCGCGCTTCCCGTCGGCTGCCGGCACGGGAGTCCGGGACGTTGCCGTCATCCCCCTCGGCCGCTCCCTTTTCCGCGGTTTCCTGAAGTTGCTGGGGCTCCTGACGGTCGGACCGGTTCTCCCGTGACTCTGTCATGCTGGCGGGTCCTTGCGAACCCTGCCGCCGGACCGACCGCGGCTCTTCCTCCTCGATCTGAAAACTCGAGGGCAGAGTTTGGAAAACGCGCACGCCGTGCAGCGGCTGGTCGGATTCGTTCCGAACGTGGAGCGTATAGTTGTAGCCGCTTCCCGCACGGATCTCGGAGTCGCCGCGTTGTTCGATCACGAGGATCGCATTTTCCTCAGACGGATAAGAGATCCGGTTTTCCTGTGCGAGCGCGGCCGCAGGCCCGAAGGCCAGCACCGCGACGCTGATCATCACTTTCTTCATATTCATATTGGTTTTCATTTAGTTTGGTTTCTGTTGGGGTTCTTCCGCCCACTTCAAAGCCTCCGGCTCCCGCCAGCCCATGGCTCCAATCCGGGCGATTCAATTTCGCTCAGTTCTCTTCCGGCTCGGTGATCTCCGCATCAGGGACTTCGATTTCGGCGGAGCCTACCTGACCCTGTGTTTCCGGCCGCAGATCCGTTGCCGACGGTGTGATCCCGGTCCGCGGTGTCGTTTCGATCGTTCCCGAGGCGTTATCCCGGGTTTGCGTCGACATCCCATCCGCCGGGGTGTCCGGGGTCGTGATGATAGGATCCGCAGACGTGACTTCCTCGTCTTGTTCCTGCGTGTCGCAAGCGGCGAGCGCCACAGTGGCGGCCGCAATCCCTGTGAGTTGTCTTATGGTTTTCATGGGGTGACTCGGCGAGCAGATGCCACGCCTCGCCGCCCCGCAATTCCGCCACCGCGGCGCGAACCTCGCTGAAGTTGAGCGGGTCCCGAGGGCTCGATTGCCCGTCATCG
>JBBSJY010000014.1:0-39516 GCA_038256845.1 Verrucomicrobiales bacterium
AATTCCAAGGACACCACCGGCGACGGCCTGCCGATCGGTCACCACTGGACGCATTCCTACCACATCGTCCTCACCGAGGCAGCGGGCGGCTCCGTCCTCATCCGCTTCGGCGACGGACGTCAGGAAAGCCATACGCCGCTCGCCGGAGGCGGCTTCACGGCCGAGGCCGGAGTGCGTGATGTTTTGGAGAAGCCTTCCGCGGGCACCTTCATTCTCCGCACCAAGGATCAGATCTCCTACACCTTCTCGGCAGGCCGCCTGGAGTTGATCAGCGACCGCAACAACAATGTCCAAGCACTGGAATACAACCCCCAGGGACGGCTCCAGAAGATCACCGATCCCTCCGGCAGGTTCTTCGAATTCACCTACAATCCACAGGGGCGGATTTCCGTGCTGACCGATCCTCTCGGACGAACGGTCCAATACGGCTACAATGCGGCCGGAAATCTGACATCCGTCACTGACCCACGCGGCGGCGTCACGGCTTACACCTACGATGCGCTGCATCAGATGCTGACCGCCCGGGATCCCACTCAAAACGTCTTCGTCACCAACCAATACGATCCGGAGCAGCGGATCGTCTCCCACCAGCGCGATGCCTTGGGCAATCCCACCGGATTCAATTACGACTTCGTATCCGGTCTCACCACCGTCACCGACCCCTTCGAAAACGTCACGAAGCACCTCCACGACGACCGCCTCCGCCTCATCGCGCTGACCAACGAACCCGGTCATACCGAATCCTACGAGTATGACGGCGATAACAACAAAACTTCCGTCGTCAGCAGGAACGGCCATGCCACCCGTTACACCTACGATGCGAAAGGCAACGTCACCTCGAAAATCGATCCCCACGGCAGCCGGACCATCATCGAATACAATTTCCACAACGATCCTGTGTTCAGGATGGATGCCATCGGCCATGTCGTCCGCCTTGCCGACCCAGGCTCCGAAGGCTACGGCACATCGTTCGGATACGACGAACGGGGAAACCTCATCCGCTCCACCGACGCGAAAGGAAAATCCACCGTGATGACCTACAACGCCGCTGGCAAAGTCCTCACCCTCAACGATCGCCGGGGAAATACGACGACCCACCAGTATGATCCCGCCGGAAACCGCATCCGCAGCACCAACGCTCTGAATGGCGAAACCACCGCCACCTTCGATGCCGTAGGCCGCGTCCTGACCTCCGTGAATCAGAACGGCCGCACCACCCATTTCACCTACGGCGCCTCGGATCATGTGCTCACCATTCGGAACCCGCTGGATCACACCACCACCCACGGATACGACCCCAACGGCAACCGGACCCTCATCCGCGACCCCCTCGGCGGCGAAACCCGCCTCGAATACGACGCCAAGGACCGATTGATCAAAGTCACCGACGCCATGGCAGGAATCGTCCGTCACGAATACGATGCCTACGACCGCAAAACCAAGACCATCGATGCCCGGGGAAATGCCATTCTCTACGGATACGATGCCGCAGGTAAACTGACCTCCACCACCGATCCCCTCGGGAACCGCACCGTCTTTGGTTACGACCCCGGTGGGAACCGAACCACCGTCACCGATCCGCTCGGTAAAATAAGCCGTTTCACCTACGACGCGCTGGATCGCATGGTCGCAACAACCGATGCGCTCGGCAACACCACCGCCTTCGGCTACGACCGGCTTGGAAGCAGAATCCAAGTCACCGATGCGCTTGCCCGCGTGACCCGTTCCGAGTTCGACCGGCTCGGCAAGCTCGTCAAGGTCACCGACGCCGCCGGAGGCATCGTCCTCTACAGCTACGACGAGGAAGGCAACCGCATCTCGATGACCAACCCGCTCGCCAAAACGACACTGAGCACCTACGACGCCCTGAACCGCCTCATCCGCCGCCAGGAACCCGCCGGCAGCATCGAGCAATACGCCTACGATGGCGTCGGCAACCGCATCCAGCGCATCGATGCCAAGAACCAGACCGTCGGCTACGTGTATGACCACGCCAATCGCCTGACCCGCATCAACTATCCCGCCGGACTCCCTGTGATCTTTGCCTATGACACCAGAGGAAATCGGATCTCGATGCAGGACACCGTAGGCACAAGCACATACACGTATGACGCCCTGAGCCGGATGACCGCCTACCAGAATCCTTTCAATCACACGGTCGGCTACGAATACGATGCCAACTCCAACCGGAAAGCGATGATCTACCCCGGCAGTAAACGGGTGGACTACACCTACGACACCGCCAACCGGATGCTGAGCGTCAAGGACTGGGGAAACCGCACCACCACCTACCACTACGATGCGGCGGGCCGCCTGCTCGGTTCCCTGAATCCCAACGGCACCACGGCCACCCACACCTATGACGATGCGGGCCGCCTCGCCACCCTCTCAAACCGCCAAGCCGGTGGAGCGGTCATTTCCGAATACGCCTATACTCTTGATCCAGTCGGAAATCATCTCCAGGTCCAGCAACAGGAACCGATTGATCCCACCCCCAACCTCGGAGCCTTCTCTTACAGCTACGACGACGAGGACCGCATTCAGCAAATGGAAGGGATCGTCCAAACCAATGACGCGAACGGAAACCTCACCGGCAGCGGACCCGATCTGCAGCTCACCTACGATTTCGAAAACCGGTTGGTCCGCTACCTAAGCGGCGGGAACGATTGGACCTGGCGCTATGACGGTACCGGAAAGCGCCTCGAATTGGACTGGGGAACTGCTCCTCAACGCTTCGTTCTCGATGTCAACACGCCCCTCACTCAGGTCATCGGCATCGCCGTTGATGGCCCGGCAATCTCCGAATACTACGTCTATGGCTTGGGCCTGATCTCGAAGATCGATGGAGGCGGGAATGCCAGCTACTATCACTATGATTCCCGGGGCAGCACCATCGCGATGACAGATCTGGCGGGACAAAATGTTGCGAGCTTCGCCTACGATCCCTTTGGCCGCTTGATTGGCAGGTTGCCCGCCAATGCGATTGACCGCTTTACCTTCCTCGGACGACATGGAGTGATGAACGATTACAATGGCTTTCATTTCGTGAGGGCCCGGCACTATTCAGTAAGGAGAGGAAGGTTTTTGTCAAAGGATCCCTTTCTGGGATTTGATGATCAGGGCCAAACGCTAAATCGATATAACTACGCTTTGAGTAATCCTATTCGTTTTGTTGATACTAACGGATACAGCGCTGTTACGTTATCATGGAGCGTCAATACGGGAGCCACAGCTGGAGTTGGCGCATCAGCAGCCTTAGGAACGATGCATGCACTTGACATCAGGGTACTATCAACGGCAATATTGAATATTCCGAGTCTTTTTGGAATGCCGGTTAGTTTATCTGAAGAAGATTATATGTATTCCAGAAATCGGATCGTGCATAACTACCTTGTCACCTCCGGAAGTGCCCGCGTTGGCGCAGAAGCGGAAATGGGTGTAACCATCGGGTTGGGAGTAACAAGCAAACCGGCGCACGATTTAGGTGGCCCTTCATTTGAAACCGGGTTCTCAGGTGGTTTGGTGGGCAGAGTTGAGATCAATTCCTCGCCAGACTCTATAAATGTCGGTTTCGGTTTCGGGGCTGGAGGCGGATTCTCCGCAGGAGTGGGCAGCAGTTACTCGGTACCTCTAGGGGGCAGTGGTGTAGTGATAAATCAATACGGGGCACCGTCCCCTAATGTCGAGAAGGCACCCTCACTTGCACCTGAAGGAATCATCAAAAACTCAAAAAAATAGCCATTACCATGAATTCCCTCGCTCGGTTGCCGTCATTCGCGAAGTCGCTTAAAAATATCTTGTCCTTCCTGGCATGTGTATTCATGACGGCATCAACTGGAGTCGCTTCTATTGTCGCGTCTTATGATCAACTAAGCAGATTGACTGGAATAACGTATCCAAACGGCTCCCGAATTGAATACTCCTACGACGCAGCAGGAAACCGCACCAGCTACCTCGCAACCGCTCCTGGAAGCACGGTAGCGGAGAATCTGGCTCTCACCAACGGCATGGCCCAACAGATTTCGATCTCGCATCCGGGAGCCGCGGGATCGAGTTACGAGTGGTATCGGAACGGCGTCAAGATCGCCACCACCAGCGAACCCCGTCTGCCTTCCGCCCCGTTTTCCCCCGCGGGGGCCGGAGCCTACCGCGTGATCATCCGCGAACCCGGCGGCGCGATCTCGATTGTCGAGCTCACCGTTCAAGTCAAGGGCCTCACCTACGAGTCCTGGCTCCGGCACAAGGAAGGACCCGCCGCCACCCCGGCTGACCCCGGATTCGCTAGGCAGGACAGTGCCCATAGCGACGGAATTCCAAATATCGTCAAGTACGCCGTGGGAATAGGTCCGTCCGATGACGCTTATGACGCTCTGCCACGGCCCGTGCTCATTCGTCCCGATGGGGGAATTGTCCTCGGCATGGAACTGGATCGTCTGATCAAGCCATTGGACATACGTTATGTGATTGAAGGCAAGAAATGGCGCTGTGCGAGATTCCTTGGACTTTGCGATCTTCCCCGGCGGGGCCTTGGGTGGTGATTTTCCGGCCTCCGTCGCCGGCTTCGCGATCACGATCAAGGACCAGTCGGCCTCGGCGGCGACGGACATGTGGTGCTTGATGACGGCGACAGTGTGGACTTCCTCCACATGGTGGAGGACCTCGATGAGGCGTTTCACGCCTTCGAGATCGAGGATGGCTTCGGCGCATCCTGAAGACTCCTGAAACCCGAAAAGTGGAAAGAATCTGACCAAATTTAGAAACCCACAGCCGCCACTTTGGCGGGCTGGCGGGGCTGGAGTGAAAAAGACGTCGCCAGGAACCTCAAAATTCGTAATGAAAGATTTAGGGAAACCCCGGTTTGTAATCGTTTTGGAAGAATTGTAATCGAAAAATCATGAAAGAGCCGGAAAGTAATCGAATTGGCTACGTGTGGCTGGCCGAGCGATTCGCAGTGGTGACCCTGCCCTACTGGCGGGAAAGCCGGGCGCTCTCCAAGGGAATGAGGCGCTCGGTGGAGAGGGATGGGCGACAGGTCGAATATTTTCCTGCTGCGCGTGATCCGGGAGAGGACGTCTTTGCCCATCTGGAATTCGGTCTGAAGCGGGAGGGTCTCCATCTGGAGCTGCTGCGCAAGGTGTTGCCGAAGCTCGATCCCGGAGAGGTGGCCGCGCACGTGCGGAGCAAGCCGACGGGCCGCTACGCCCGGATAATCTGGTTTCTTTACGAGGAATTCGCTCGGACGCGGCTCGATCTGCCGGATCTTGAAATGGGCGGCTACGTGAACCTTCTGGACGAACGGATCTACGTGGCGGGGCCTGTGAGAAAGGTCAAACGGCAGCGGATCAACGTGAATCTTCTGGGATCGCTGGACTTTGCTCCGATGGTGCGCCGGAAGGGCTTCGGCGAGTGGAGCGAGGAGGCGCTGAGGAAACGCTGCGAGGAAATCGCAGGAGAGTATCCGGCGGAGATTTTTCAGCGCGCGGTGCGCTATCTTTACGCCAAGGAGAGCAAGAGCAGCCACGAGATCGAGCGGGAAACCCCGGATCAGAAACGGGCCGGGAAGTTCATTGGCCTGCTGGAGCAGGCGTGGCATCGGAGCTTTCTAAAAAAGGATGCTTTGGTGGAGTTGCAGAAAGCAATTGTCGATCCGCGCTATGCGAACAATGGCTGGCGGAGCGAGATCGAGGAGCAGGTGTACATGGGCGAGACGCTGGGACCCGGACAGGAGCGGATCCATTTTGCCGCTCCGAAGCCGGAGGATCTCGACGAGCTGATGGATGCCTTCCTTCTGATGGCCCGGAGCATCACCACGCGGCGGGTAGTTACGAGCGTCGGGACCAAGTTTGTGATCAAGTCCCGGGTTCCGACGCTAGTGGCTGCGGCGGTGGTGTCTTTCGCCTTCGACTTTCTTCACCCGTTTAGCGACGGCAATGGGCGCATCCACCGCTTCCTGCTCCATCACGTGCTGGCTAGGAACGGTTTCGGACCCGAGGGGATCATCCTGCCGGTCTCTGCAGTAATCCTGAATCGGCCGCGGGAATATGATCAGGCGTTGGAAAGCTTTTCGAAGCCCTTGATGCAGCTCGTCGAATATACGTTGGACGAGCGGCAGCGGATGACGGTGACGAACGAAACGACAGACTTCTACCGCTACATCGACTGCACGGAGCTGACGCGGATCACCATCGACTTCATCCGGGAAACCATCGAGAGCGAGCTGCCGGCGGAACTTCGGTATCTCGCGAGCTATGACGAGGTCCGCGCGAAGATGCGCGACATCGTGGAGCTGCCGGACCGCATTGCGGATCTGTTCGTGAAGCTATGCCGCCAGAACGGCGGGAACTTGTCGAAAAAGAAGCGGGGGCTGGAGGAGTTCGTGCTGCTGACGGACCGTGAGATTGCGGCGATGGAAGCGGTGGTGACGGAGGGCTTGGGGCTTCAGGAAGGGCCGGAAACTTCGTAATCGAAAATTCGTGAGAAGAGCGATTCGTAACGATTTTAGAAGATTCGTAATCGTTTTGGAAGCGGTGTGGGGAGGTCCGATCAGTCGCAAACCAAGGGCAATACGCTGGAAAGCAATATATTGTGAAGAAAATGGCCGAGAATTGGGAAAACAAAAAGCTTAGGGCTTTTGAGATAATGAAACACCCAAGGCCACTGCCAGGAACGGGGCGGTGCGGGATTTTTTAGACATGGCGATCTTTTCCGGCGGGCCTTGGGCGATGATCTGGCCGCCCTTCTCTCCGGCTTCCGGGCCGAGGTCGAGAATCCAGTCGGCTTCGGCGGCGACGGCCATGTGGTGCTCGATGACGATGACGGTATGTCCTTCATCGACGAGGCGGTGGAGGACGTCAATGAGCCGCTGGACGTCTTCAAGATGGAGTCCGACGGTGGGCTCCTCGATGAGATAGAGGTTCCTTGTCGCGAAATGGGCGTTGTTGAGGGTGGCGCGGGTGCCGCGCCCTTTGACGAGTTCTGAGACGAGCTTGATGCGCTGGGCCTCGCCACCTGATAGAGTGGGGCTGGGCTGCCCGAGTTGGAGATATCCGAGGCCCGTGTCGGCCATGAGCTTGAGCGGATGCGAGATGCGCGGCTGGCTTTCGAAAAATGCCGCGGCTTCATCGATGGTCATGGCGAGGACCTGGCCGATGTTCTTCTGGCGGAATGTCACTTCAAGCGTGGCCGCGTTGTAGCGCTGTCCGTTGCAGGTCTCGCAATGAACCCAGGTGCTGGGGAGAAAATCCATTTCGAGTTTCACCCGGCCGTTGCCCTTGCATTCCTCGCAGCGTCCGCCTTCGGTGTTGAATGAGAAACGCGAGGCGTCGAATCCGCGCATCCGGGAATCGGGAAGCTGGGCGAAAAGGGCGCGGATGTGATCGAAGACTTTGACATAGGTTGCGGGACAGGAGCGCGAGGTCTTCCCGATCGGCGACTGGTCCACTTCATAGCAGGCCCTGATCGTCTTCTCGCCGCTGGTTTTGCCGAACGGGAGATTCGATCGCCTGACGCGTGTGGTCTTGGCGAGGTTGTGGAAAAGCAGTGCCACGCAGGAATGCATGAGCGTCGATTTTCCCGAACCCGAGATTCCTGTTAGAACGGTGAGGCGTCCCAGCGGAAATGCGGCGGTCACTTTCTTGAGATTGTTCGCCGTGCAATCGGTTAGAACGAGAAACGGATGGTCCTTGGGAATCGACCGCCGTGAGCCGCGGATGGGATGGTGGATGACGGCCGAGAGGGCGCGGTAGGTGGGGGAAGTGAGCAGGCGGGCGGCAGCGCTTCTTGTTTTGGGCGAGACGCCCACACTCCTTGACGGCGGCTTGCCCTGATAGACCACTTCGCCGCCGAGTCGGCCCGCACCGGGTCCGAGGTCGATGAGATGGTCCGCCGCCGCGATGGTGTCCTCATCGTGTTCGACGATGACGAGGGAATTCCCCTGATCCCGTAGGGCGATGAGGGTCTTGAGAAGGGCGGCGTTGTCGCGCGGATGGAGACCGATGGTGGGCTCGTCCAGGACGTAAAGCACGCCACGGAGGTTCGAGCCGAGCTGCGCCGCGAGCCGGATGCGCTGGCTCTCGCCGCCGGAGAGCGTGTTGCCGGATCGGTCGAGCTGGAGGTAGCCGAGTCCCACCTCCTGGAGAAACGCCAGGCGCTGGCGGATCTCGGGAAGGATGTCGCGGGAAATCAGGGAGTCGCGGTCGCCGCTGAAAACGAGTTTGGCGAAATACGCGGCAGCCACATCGATCGACATGCCGGATAGCGCGGCGATCGGCGTGTCTAGCAGACGTACGACGGACGCCGTAGCATTCAGCCGGGAACCATGGCAGGCCGGGCATTCGACAAGCTCCTCATTGTCCATCCGATCGATCGCCCGGTCGGCATCCATCTCCGCTTCGAGGACGGAATCGAAGCGCGAGCTGTCGAACTGGCGCCGCCGTTTCGGGACCTTCCCATGACCGAGACACCCGGGGCACCACCCGTGAGGCGAGTTGAAGGAGAACAGCCGCGGGTCAAGTTCCTCGAACGAACGGTTGCAGCAGGGGCAACTCGAATGGGTGGAAAGGAGGGTGAATCTTTTGTCGGCGGTGAAGAGTTTGATCAGGCCTTTGCCGATGTTGAGAGCAGTGGAGACATGGGTGCCAAGTGCCGGGTGATCTGTGATCAGTGGTTTCCTGGCTGCTGCGCCGCGCTTTCTTCCTCGGATCACGGATGGCTGATCACTTTGTAATTCAGCGATCACCACATCGATATCGTGCTCCTTGAAGCGTTCGAGGCGGGTGAAGGATTCGGCGTCGCGGAACTGGTGATCGACGAGAAGTTTGCTGAAGCCGTGCTTGAGCGCCCAGGCGGCGACCTCGGTATGATATCCTTTTTTGCCGCGGATGACCGGAGCAAGCAGCGTGATCGGACCGTTTGCAAGTTCCGCGTTGATCCGTTTCTCGATTGCTGAAAGCGATTGCTTTTCGACGGGGACAAGGCAATCGGGGCAATAGAGCGTCCCCAGCTTCGAATAGAGAAGCCGGATGAAATTCCATATCTCGGTGACCGTGGCGACCGTGGATTTCCCGCCGCCTTGCGAAACCCGTTGCTCGATGGCGACGGTCGGGGGCAGGCCGTGGAGCTGGTCGATCTCCGGCTTCTCCAGTTGTTCCGCGAATTGCCTCGCGTAGGCGGACATCGAATCGAGGAATCGGCGCTGGCCCTCGGCGAACAGGATATCGAAGGCCAAGGTGGATTTGCCGGAACCTGATAGACCTGAGATGACCACGAACCGGTCGCGCGGGATGTCGAGGGAGATGTTCTTGAGGTTGTGATGGCGGGCTCCGCGGAGGGTGATCGAGTTCTCAGTTCCCACCCCGAGGATTTGAGGAGCAGGGGAGGACGGGGCCGCCCGGCGCGGGCGGGCGGGAGATAGAGCTTCGCGCAGGTAGTCGGCGGTGGGGGTATCGAGCGTGGCCACCTCTTCGGGCGGGCCGGCGGCGACAAGACGGCCGCCGTGTTTTCCCGCTTCCGGGCCGAGGTCGATGATCCAGTCGGCGGACTTGATCACGTCGAGGTTGTGCTCGATGACGAGCAGCGAGTGGCCGGAATCGACGAGTTTTCCAAACACCCCTAACAGGTTCTCAATGTCGGAGAAATGAAGCCCCGTGGTGGGCTCGTCTAGAATGAGCAATTTGTGATCGGTGGAGGACTGGAGATTGGACGAAAGCAGCAGGCACAGTTTGAGGCGCTGGGCTTCGCCGCCGGAGAGGGTGTTGAGCGGCTGGCCGAGCTTGAGGTAGCCGAGACCGACATCGATCAGGGGGGCGAGGGCGGTTTGGATGATCTCAACCAAGCGACTTTCCTTTTTTGTTTGGAAGGCTTGGCGGTTGAAAACCGCCGCCACGGCTTCACTGACCGTTAGATCGAGGACATCGGCGATAGACCTGCCGTCGAGGGTGTATTCAAGGGTGGAAGGCTTGTAGCGTCGGCCTTCGCAGTCGGGACATGTCACGTAGAGGTCGGAGAGGAATTGCATCTCGACCTTCTCGAAGCCATTTCCGCTGCAGCGGTCGCAGCGGCCTTCGCCGGAATTGAATGAGAAGAATCCGGGCAGCAATCCGGCCGCCTGGGCGGCGTCGGTCTGGCAGAAGAGCTGACGGATCGGATCGAAGGCGCCGAGGAATACGGCGGGAGTCGAGCGCGGGGTGCGGGCGACGGGTGACTGGTCGACAAGCTCGACCCCGCTCAAATACTGCGTTCCCCGTAATTCACGGATGGGAGCCGGATCACCTTCCGCCTCCTTGCCGAGTTTGCGTGCGAGATTGAGATAAAGGACGTCGTGCGCGAAGGTGGATTTCCCCGAGCCGGAGACACCGGTAAGGCATACGAAAAGCCCGAGCGGGACATCAACGTCCAGTTTCCTGAGATTGTGGCGCGAGGCTCCTCGGACCCCGATCTGCCTCGCGCTAGGGGTGCGGCGGGATTTCGGAACTTGGATGGATCGCTCGCCGGTGAGCCACGGGAGAGTGCCCACCGGCGGTTTCCCTTTTCCTGATTTCGCTTTCCGCGGCTGGGCCGCACTGCCCTGATAGATCAGTTGCCCGCCGAACTGGCCGGAGCCGGGGCCGATGTCGACCAAGTGGTCGGCGGCTTGCATCACGGCATGCTCGTGCTCGACCACCACCAACGTGTTGCCCTTGTCGCGCAGGCCGTGCATGACCCCGACGAGACGGGCGATGTCACGGGCGTGAAGCCCCACGGTCGGCTCGTCGAGGACGAACAGGGTTCCGGTCAGCGCGGCGCCGAGGCATGTCGTCAGGTTCACCCGCTCGACCTCGCCGCCGGAAAGCGTGCGCGTCGCGCGATCGAGCGTGAGGTAGCCGAGACCGACCTGATCGAGGTAGGAAAGACGGGATTGGATTTCTGTCAGGACGAGATTGAGGGTCGGATCGGCAGGAGCGCCCTGTGATCGCCGGTCGGAGATCAACGTCGAGAACCATGGGAGCAGATCGGAAACGGAGAGTGCCCAGAGTTCCGGGAGGGTTTTGCCCGATACCTTGAAACAAAGCGATTCCGGTTGCAGCCGCGAGCCACGGCAGACGGGGCAGGCGGTGTAGGACCTGTAGCGGCTGAGAAAGATGCGGACGTGCATCTTGTAGGACTTTGTTTCCAACCAATCGAAGAAACCTTTGACCCCGTACCAGGCACCGGACTGCCATAATTCCTCAAGCGCTTCGGGATCGAGGTGGTGACTTCTACGATCTCCATAGTAGATCCATTCGCGGACAGTCTCGTCGAGATCCTCCCACGGCGTGTGGATGTCGATGTCGCGTTCGCGGCAATTCCGGAGGAGATCCCGCTGGCACTCCTCGCCGCGCTCGCCTTGGAACGGCTTGATCGCTCCCTTTTTGATCGTGAGGGTCGGGTCCGGGACCGCTTTTTCGAGATCAATGCCGATGACTCTGCCGAAGCCACGGCATTCGGGACAGGCCCCGAGCGGATTGTTGAACGAGAAGAGCGAGGGCGTGGGCGCACGAAGGGTGAAGCCGGTGGCCGGATTGCTCCAACTCGTGCTGAAGGTCCGGGAAAGGCCGGAATCGGCGGCCATCAGGGTGGCGCTTCCTTTGCCGAGGCGGAAGGCGGCCTCAAGCGCTTCCAAGAGGCGGAGCGAGTTGGCCGGCGTGAGTTTCAGCCGGTCCTGGACGATCGGGAGCAGCGGTTGGATCTTTCCGGCGGACGATGGCAGAGGCTCGTCGGTGCGATGGACATTCCCATTGAAAAGGACACGGAGATAGCCTTGCTGGTTGAGGAAGGGGAGAAACTCCTCCGGCTTCGCATCGGCCGGAATGGGGATGGGAAAGGTAACAAGGACGGCTTGGCCGGCGAGGTTTTCCCGGGCCCAGGCAAGCGCGGAATCGGCGGTGTCCGGCCGGATGACTTCGCCCGTTCGAGGATCATAGCCGACGGCGAGGCGGGGGAACAGCAGCTTCAGATAATCGTTGATCTCGGTGAGCGTGCCGACGGTCGAGCGGGTCGTCCGGACATGGTTTTTCTGCTCGATCGCAATCGCCGGTGGAATGCCTTCGATATGATCGACATCGGGCTTGTCCATGCGGTCGAAAAACTGCCGGACGTAAGGCGAGAAGGTTTCCACATAGCGCCTCTGCCCCTCGGCGTAGAGGGTATGAAAGGCGAGCGAGGATTTCCCCGAGCCGGAGGGGCCGGTGACGACCGTCAGTTTCCCGATCGGGATGTCGAGATCGAGGCTCTTGAGATTGTGCTGGCGGCAGCCGCGCAGCGAAATGACGGGAGACGGCGGCTTGGAAGCGGGGCGGTTGCGAGCGCGGGGCACGCTGGATTTTAGGGAGGAACCCGGGATCCGCCAGCGGAAGTGTGGGGATGTCGGAATAACGACAATCAGTCGTCTTGCGGGGGATCGGAGGTCATCAGGTCGGGAAAATGGCCGGGATCTTCCCGGGTGATATCGATTTCCCGCTGGATGAGCTTTGCCGCCACTTCGTCGCCGTCCGCAAGGACCCGCTCTTTCTGCCGCTCGAGGCCGAGGATGTACGTGCCGGAAAGCGTCTGGAGTTGGGCTGCCAAGGCATTGTCGATGCCGGTCTGCCGGGCGAGGGCGGCGGCATGGGCCCGGTTGATCTCGGGCGACAGGCCGATCGCCTCATCGAGTGTGGAAGGGAGTCGGTGACCGTCCTCCTTCCACTCCGCGAAACGATTTCTGAGCGCCTCCTCCGCCCCGTCACGGCCGCGGACCGTGAGGCCGCGGATCTCACGGTTCAGCTCCCTTTCGGCGGCGGCGGTGTTCTTTACCAAGGCCTCTTCGCGGGCGGTGATGGGTCCGGCGGCTCGCTCGCTCATGATTCCGCGGGCTCGGGTGAAAAACGCGGGAACGTCGAATTCCGACTCCTCGCCGACGACGTCGGCATCCGCCGCGGCGGGAACGACGCCCGGTGGAGCGGGCGGCGGCTCGGACTCCTGGTCGGATGTCATGTCCACTTCCGGCTCGACGACCGGCTCAGGCATCGGTTCCAGCTCCGGTGTTGGGTCCGAGCCTTCAACCACCACCGGTTCCGGCGGAGATGGCTCGGGACGAACCGGCGGAAGTTCGATGACCCCGGAGCCGATTTCAGTTTCTGGAACCGAAACGGGGGAAGGAGATTGGGCGGGGGTCGGCTTCTCGCGAGTCCCGAAGGCATAAATCCCGTAGGCAATGCCCGCCAGCAGCAGGACGGTGAGGATCATCGGGAAGCTCGAAGGCTCTTTCACCTGCACGGACCGGACCGGGCGGACGGGCAGGGCGCGACCCGCGGGGGCGGCAGTGCGGAGAATCCGTGGCGCGGGCGCGGTGGCAATCTGCTGGAGTTCATTCGCCATCTCGGCGGCGCTGGCGTAGCGACCGGCGGGCGAGGGATGGGTGGCCCGGCGGATCACGGCGTCGAAGCGCGGGTGGCAGCCGGCGATCGCGGAGGCCGGACGCGGGTCGTCGGCGGGAAGCTTGCCGGTGAGCAGTTCGTGGAGAACGACGCCCACCGAGAAAATATCCGCCCGGTTGTCCACCGATTGGGGGGCATCGACCACTTCCGGCGCGGTGTAGTGGGGGGTTCCGAAGATTTCCTCGCCCTCCTCCACTTGCCGATCCACCGGCCGGGCGAGGCCGAAATCACCGATCTTCGGCTGGACATGCGGGTCCAGCAGGACGTTCGCGGGTTTGATATCCCGATGGAGGATGCCGTGCTGGTGGGCGTGTGCGAGACCCGAACAAATCCCGGTGACGAGGCGGACGACCTCGCCGGGATCGATCGCCTGACCATTTGCCGAGTGGAAAAGCGACTGCCCCGGCACGTATTCCATGATGATATAGAGCATTCCCTGCACCTCACCGAAATCATACACCCCGATCAGGTTGGGGTGGTTAAGCCGGGCCATCGCCTTCGCCTCCGCTTCGAAGCCCGCGCAGAATGCCGCATCCGCGCTGAACTCGCGCGGCAGGATTTTCAGCGCGACGGTACGGTCGAGCGATCGCTGCACCGCCCGGTAAACGGCTCCCATGCCGCCTGTGGCAATCAGGCATTCGATGTCATAGCCCGGGAACAGCGGCATGAGCTGGGACGGATCCGGAGCTATGAAACCGGCGGTTGCTTGATGATCGCTCATGAGATTAACAGAAAGGACACTACGGGACGTCACACAGTTTACTCTCGGACGAATTCCCGCTTCAAGCCTAAGCACCGGAGGTCACGTGAATGACCCTCCGCGGTTTCCTGATTCCGGCTCAGCCCGTCGGCGAGTGATAGATGAGCCATTCCGGGATTTTGATCGATGCGTTGTAAAGCATATGGAGCACGATGGCCGAGGTGAGCGAACCGGTCGCCGCATAGAGCAAGGCGCAGGAAAAACCGAACAACCCCACGCTTGCCAAGCCATAACCGCCGTAAAAGTGGAGGATCGCGAAAATCCCTGACGAAAGCAGCGCTGAGACCCATATTCCCAACTGGCTCCGCAACGAACGGAACAAAACACCCCGGTAGAGGATTTCCTCCGCGATCGGGGCCATCACACACGCGGAAACCACCGTGAAAGCGAGTCCCCACAAGCCGGCGTCGCCCGGGCTGAGTCCGCCTGCCGGATGCGAAGGCGATCCGTAGCCGGTTGCCCAGCGCAGGACCAAATCCGCCAGCAGGAGCAGGGAAAAGATCCCCAGAATCATTCCGGGGTAGATCGGCCCGCGGAGTCCGAGCACCCGCAAGGCGTGCGACGGCCGCCGGAAAAGGAGGCCGATCGCGATCAGCGCGGGCAGCAGACGGGCACCCGCATCAAGCACGATTCCCAGCAACGGAGGTAGTCCCGGCAGCGCGCTGATTCCCAGTTCCAGTGTCATCGTGAAACCGATCCAGGCGAGAGTCGCCAACAGAAAAACCGTGAGACCGAGCGTCGGCGGCCAAGCTCCGCCATAACCAACAGGCTTTGCCTGGATCCCCGATCCGAGACGCCGAAACAGGGAGGGCACAAACGCGAGTCCCGCAAGTCCGAGCAACCAGACGCTGGAGCCCACCGCGATGGCCCGGGCCCTGAGTTGCCCGGTCGCACGATCGTAGGCGGGCCTCCAGTGGCTGACCGGCTGCTGGTTTTTCTCCCAGAAATCCACCAGCCGGGCGTGCCACCACGTCCCCCCACCGGCTGCGAGAACCCCGGTGAGGACCAGCGGATCCGAAATCGGGTGACCTCGGAGCGTTTCGCCCAGACTTTGGAAAAAGGTGTCCCGCTCGTTCGCGGCAAGGATGACGGCGAAGGCCTCCATGCCCCGCGGACCCAGGGCGTCCTCCATCGCCAGTTTCCGGAAGGACTCGAGCGCATGGGCCCGCACTTCTTCGGGCCGGCCCACTCCTGCCACCCAGCGCAGCCAGGCAGGATCCGCCGCCATGGCATCGGCGAGGCGCAGGTCGCGGTCGATCTTGATGATCGCGACATGCTCGGTGCCAGGCGCATAGCCCCCGGTCTCGCCGAAATGATGGTCCCAGAGCCAGATTCCCAGAATGAACGCGAGCAGGGCGACGAGTGGCTCCGGGTAATCCCTGCGCAGAATCGCACGATACGGATTGCGCGCGGCAACGGGAGGTGACGGCTCTTGGCGGATGGCCCGCAGGCTCACCACTTTCCGAGCGCGAGGCAAGCTCCGTTGATTTTACGGATCACCGAACCAAATGTCCGGGCTCGCGTGCCCGATTTTTTCCATTGGCGGCGCTGGCCGGGCGGGAGCAGCTTGGACGACAAAATCCCCCGCAATGTCCGACCCCACCGCCATCGCCGTCACGGCCAGTTTCCTTGCGGCCCTCGTGATCTTCTCGTTGACCGCCGCGGCACGGGCGGCCTCCCGGAAAACGCGCACGGCGCCGCCCCTCCTGACCCCGGATGCGGCCCCCGCCCCCCTCGCTCCCCCCGCCTTGCCGGTCGGGAGGGTGCCGACCTGGTTGTACCGGCCGATCGATCTTTTGGCCATTGGCATGATTTTCCTGCTGTTCTTCCTCTTGGCATCCGCGGCTTTCATGATGCCTCCCACGGATGAGGAAATGGTCATTTCTCCCAACGCGCTGCTGGTTTCCATCGGCGCGCAATTTCTCTTCGCCGGGATTGCGATCGCTTGCGTGGCGCCGCGGCTCTCACCCACGAAATGGCTGGGCCTCCGCTGGCGCTCGTGGCCTTGGGTGTTCCTCATCGCTCCGGCGACGGTGATGGTCATGTGGTCGCTTTTCGCGGGCTTGCAGGCGGGAGGTTACATGGAATGGATGAAGGGATTGGGGGTGGAGCCGGTCCAGGACACGGTGAAGTTGCTGCAGACGACCACCGATCCGCTGGTGCTCGGGCTCATGGCCTTCGCGGCGGTTGTGGCCGCGCCGCTTTGCGAGGAGGTCGTTTTCCGCGGCTATCTCTACCCGGTTGCAAAACGTTTCGGCGGCCACTGGGTGGCGGCGATTTGCTCGTCGCTGGTGTTTTCGGCCGCCCACGGTAGCCTCGCGGCGCTGTTCCCGCTTTTCATCTTCGGTCTGGTGCTGGTGTTTCTCTATGAGAAGACCGGATCCATCTGGGCTCCCATCGCGGTCCATTTTTGTTTCAACGGAGCAACCGTGGCGGTCCAGATGATTGTCCGCATCTACGACATCCCGCTCGATACCGGATCTTGAAAACACTGGGCGACATCGGCGAGGACGGGTTGATCAGCCGGTGGGTGGCACTGGTCCCTTTGGATTCGGCGGTGGTCGCAGGGCCGGGCGACGACTGCGCGGTGATCGATGAGGGCGGCGACAGCCTTCTTCTCCTGAAAACCGATGCGATGGTGGAAGGGGTGCACTATCTGCCCGAGGCGGACCCCCGCAAGGTGGGTTGGAAAGCCATCGCCCGGGTCGTCTCCGATTTCGCGGCCATGGGCGGGCGGCCGGAGCGATTCCTGGTGACCCTCGCAATGCCGCCCGGGCTGGAGGTCGCATGGGTGGATGACTTTTACCGTGGCATGGGAGATTGCATGGGCCGCTTTGGCAGCGTGCTCGCGGGCGGAGAAACCTCCGCAGTCCCGATCGGGTCGGCTGCCGTGATTTCGATCGCCGCCACGGGGAGCGTTTTGCGGGAACACCTGGTCCTGCGTTCCACCGCACGCCCGGGAGAATCCTTGTGGGTCACCGGCCGGCTGGGCGGATCACTTGCGGGAAGGCATCTGGATTTCATGCCGCGGGTGGCGGAGGCGGCATGGCTTGTGCGGCATTTCAAACCCACGGCGATGATGGATCTCTCGGACGGCCTGGCCAAGGACCTGCCACGGCTCGCCCGCGCTTCCGGCTGCGGCTTTACGATGGATCGCGGCTCAGTCCCGTTGAGCGGGAATTGCACGATCACCCAGGCCCTGCGGGACGGCGAGGATTTCGAACTGCTATTCACGCTTCCCGCGGATCAGGCAGCGGCACTACAGCGGGAATGGTCCGGCTCCTTTCCTCATCTGCCGCTCTCGGTCATCGGACGCATGGTCGGAAGTGATCACGGGGAGTCCCTGGAGGGCGGCTGGGAACATTTCGCCGACAGGTAGCAAGCCGGGGCCGGAAAAACCTTCGCGCGTTTATTAACTTTTCTTAATTATGCCTTTACCTTGAGTATCGAGTTCCCTATTTATTTGGAGGAATTCAACCTACACCAAATGAAACACAGATACACCACACCATTCCTGATGAGTCTCGCGGTGGCGCTTAGCCCCCTTGTCCGTGCCAATGAGGCAGCCCCCGCCCCAGAGCAGAAGCCCGCCCAAGAAGCCCCGGCCGAGAAGGATGCAAAATCCGGGAACGAAGTCGCACCCGAAGTGGTCGCAGGCATGCAGAAACGCATCGAGACGATGGCCGAGGCCGTCAAGAGAGCCCAGACGGAGGCCACCGATGCCTCGGAACAGCGTGATGCCGCCCGCAAGGAGGCCCTCGCCGTCCGCGAAGCCAAGCAGCGCCTTGAAGGCCAGCTCGGCGGCCTCAAGAAACAGCTTGATGCCACCAGCCACGAAGTCGGCCAATGGAAGGAAAAGGCCGCCACGCTTGAGAAAAAACTCGGTGCCGGAGAGGAAGCCTACGCCAAGCTTGGCACCTTCCGCGACGAGATGAACAGCGCCCTCAAGGAGTTCGCGGTTCTAAAGAACGACCTCGCCTCGGTCCGCGGCGAACTCCAGGCGCCCGCCGAACGTGTCGTCTTGAAAAAGCAGGTCGCCGAGCTCGAAAGCTCCCGCGACACCCTCGCCAAGAAGCTGGACATCGAAGTCAAAGCCCACACCGAGAGCAAAGGCCTCCTTGCCGCCCTTGGCAAAACCCTCGAAGAGGTCAAGGGCAGCGCCAAGGCCCAGTCCGAAGTCCTCGCCACGACCCAGCGCGAGCGTGATGCCCTCGGCAAAAACCTCGCCATGACCAACGAGCAGCTCAACGCCGCCCGTAAGGAAGCCGCCGGCCTCATGGACGCGAAGGCCGTCGTGGAAAAGGATCTCACCGCCACCCGCAGCGAGCTGTCCCAGACCCAGGAAATGCTCGCCATGCTCCAGAAAGACGCCTCCGAGCTCCGCGCCACCATGGAGCCGCTCGCCGCCGGCATCCAAGAGGCCAAGGACCAGGCAACCAAGGCCACCGCCGCGATCCGCGAGTCCTCCGCCGCCCGCGAGCGCGCCGAGAACGACTCCGCCCGAGTGAAAAGCCAGCTCCAAGTCGTCAACGAGCGTCTCGTCGAGGCCCTCAAGGCACAGGACGGCCTCAAACAGCAGGTCAATAGCAAGACCACCGAGCTCGACGGTCTTCGCAAGAAGGTCGAGCAGATGGAAGCCACCGCACAGGCGAAAGCCAAGGAAGAGGAAAGCAAGAGCGCCGGTCTCTGAGATCCGCGCCGATCGATTCCAGGCCGGGACCCTCATGGGCTCCGGCCTTTTTCGTCCTCGTGTCCCGGTTCACCACGGGACAAGCCGCATCGCAATTCCGCCGGAGGCGCGGCCCACATGAACCGGCCGAGGGTTTCGCTTGGTGGCGCGTCCTCCACCCGCTAGGCTGCAGTCCGATGGAGGACCGCGACGAGACTGCTTTCCTGCGATTCCAGGAAACCGAGAAAAACGCCTCGCCGCGCACCTTGTGCAACTATCGCGACGCCCTCGCTGCCTACCGGACCTGGCGCGGCGAGTCCTTCTCCGGCTGGCGGAATGCCGCGGCCGATGATTTCCGCGACTACCTCTTCGCGCTCATGAAAGCCGGCTACAAACGCGCCACCATCCGGCTGCGCTTCGCCGCGCTGCGCTCCCTCTACAAATACCTCGTCCTCCGCGGCGGCCTCGGGCACAGCCCTGTCGCCGAAGTCCAGCTCCCAAAAGCGGAGCGCGGCCTGCCTGTCGTCCTCAGCGTCAGCCAGATCGACGAACTGCTCGGGATGCCCCTCAAGGTAAAGCCTGCGGCGAAATCCCCGCCTTGGCTGCCCTTGCGGGATGCCGCGATCCTCGAGCTTTTTTACTCCTGCGGGCTGCGCATTTCCGAGCTCATCGGCATCGACGTGCGAGACATCGACTTCATCGGCGACACGCTGCTCGTCCGGGGAAAGGGTGCGAAGGAACGGATTGTGCCCGTGGGCGGCCCCGCTATGGCCGCCGTGCAACGGTACCGGCAGACCGCCGCCATCACATCCGGCCCGCTCTTCCTGAGTGTCCGGCTCACCCGCATCACCCAGCAGGCGATCGACCAACTCCTCAGGAAATATCTGAAACTCAGCGGAATCCCCTTCGCCGTAAGCCCGCACAAGCTCCGCCACAGCTTCGCCACCCACCTGCTGGATGCGGGCGCGGACCTCCGCAGCGTGCAGTCCCTGCTCGGCCACGCCTCGCTCTCGACCACGCAGATCTACACCCACGTCACCCGCGAGCGATTGAAGAACGCCTACGATACCGCCCACCCCCGCGCCTGACGTCCGGCCCGCCCGGGATGTCGCCGGGGTTGCAATCCGGGAAGAACTGACCTAATTCCCCTCTTTGCTCCTCGATTTGACCATGTTCCCCACCCGATTCCTCGCCCCATTCGCCGCTTCGCTTGCGGCGCTGCTGTTCGCCAGTTGCGCGAACCAAAAGTCCGCAGCCCCCACGGCCGGACCGGATGGCCAGCCGGTGAACCCCCACCCGCCCGGAACTTACGAACACTTCACCGCGGAACCCAGCTACCCGAAAACCTTGCGGTATTGGCGTAACGAGGAAGTGCTGTCCCGCACGAATCCGGAGAATTCCCGCATCGTCATCAGCCTCGCCAGCCAGCGGGGATTCCTCATGAACGGAGAAGAAGTGGCCGTCGATTATCCCGTCTGCTCGGGTCGCAGGAGCCACCCCACCCCCGCCGGGACCTACCCCATTACGGAAAAGATCATCGACAAGCGCTCGAACAAATACGGCCGGATCTACGACGCCGAAGGAAATGTCGTCCACTCGGACGCGGATGTGACGCAGGACGAAGTTCCCGAGGGCGGCCGCTTTCAGGGTGCCTCCATGCGTTACTGGATGCGGCTGACCAATGACGGCGTCGGCCACCACATCGGGCCCTTGCCGAAAAGCCGCAATCCCGTTTCCCACGCCTGCATCCGCGGGCCTGCCTCGATGATGCCGACCATCTTTTCGAAGGTTGAGGTGGGCACGCCGATCATCATCCAGTGATCCCGACCCGGGGAGCGGGTGACGGGACACAAGAAAGCCCGGCCGCCTGAGACGGTCGGGCTTCTGGAAAAACGGTCGGGTTTACCCGCTCGCCCGCCGGATCACTCCTCCATGAACTTGTCGTGGCCTTCCTTTTTGAGGTCCTTCAAGGTATCCACGATCTTGGCGACCTCCTCGATGTTTCCGTCGAGAAAGGCGAGCTCCACATCGCAAAGGGCGGAGAACAGCACCCCCATCATCTTGCGAAATTCGGCAGTCGCCTTGGCCTTGTCCGGCCCGGCGGGCATCACTTTCAACTGCTCCGGCAGCTCGCTGAATCCCTTGATGACCGCCTCCTGCGCCTCACGTGCCAGCGCCGCGCCTTTCGCGGGATCCGTCTCGCGACGGAAAACCTTGTAGGCGTCGTTCATCGCTTCCATCTGCAATCCCAGAGGGGTCTCATCCTGGGCTTGGACGCCGCCTGGCATCATCATGAGGGAAGCCGCACAACTGAATAAAATGATCGTTTTCTTCATACGCGGGCCAATACGGACCATAACCGCGGCTTTTTCCACCTGTATTTTCGCCAACGAAGCATCCCACCCAAACAATCCTTCCGCACGTTCGAAAACTCTAGCCTCGTCGGCAATGTCCCCCTAGAAAAACCCATCATGCCTCCGGTCAATATCGCCATCGTCGGCCTCGGTTTCGGCGCCGAGTTCATTCCCATTTACCAGCGTCACCCCGGTGCCAACATGGCCGCCATTTGCCAGCGGACCCAGGCGAAGCTCGATGAGATCGGCGACAAGTTCGGCATCGAAAAACGCTACAACTCCTACGAGGAACTGCTCGCCGATCCCGGGATCGACGCCGTCCACATCAACTCCCCGATTCCTGATCACGGCCGCCAATCCATCCAGGCGCTCAAGGCCGGCAAACACGTCGCTTGCACCGTGCCGATGGCCACCAGCCTCGACGAGTGCAAGCAGATCATCGACCTCTGCAAGGAGACCGGCCTCAAATACATGATGATGGAAACCGTCGTCTATGCCCGCGAGTTCCTCTTCATGAAGGAGCTCTACGAAAAGGGCGAACTCGGCAAAATCCAGTTTCTCAAGGCGTCCCACCAGCAGGACATGGAAGGCTGGCCCGGCTATTGGCCCGGCCTCCCGCCGATGTTTTACGCCACCCACTGCATCGGCCCCATCCTCGGCCTCACCGGCGGCGAGGCGGAATACGTTTCCTGTTTCGGCTCCGGCACCATCGCCGAGGAAATGCACGCCTGCTACGGATCGCCCTTCGCCGTGGAAACCTGCCACATCAAATTCAAGGACAGCGACCTCTCGGCGCAGGTGATCCGCTCGCTCTTCGATGTCGCCCGCCAATACCGCGAATCCTTCGAGGTTTACGGTGACAAAAGATCCGTCGAATGGCCGCTCATCGAGCATCAGCCGCTCGTCATCCACACCGCCAAAAAACCCGAGCCCGAAATTCCCGAGGAAGTGAAATGCCCGGATTTTGCCCATTACCTTCCAGAGGAAATCCAAGGCTTCACCAGCGGCGGCGTCTATGGCGGCGAGGAAGGCGAGGACCACCTTTCCTTCACCCAGGGCGGCGGCCACGGCGGCTCCCACCCCCACCTCGCCCACCGCTTTGTCGAAATGCTCCAGACCGGCAAGGACGCCTATCCGAACGCCATCGAAAGCGCCAACATCACCTGCACCGGCATCCTCGCCCACGAATCGGCTCTCAAAGGCGGCGAAATCGTCCGCCTGCCCGAGTGGACCCACCGGTCCTAACAGCTCACACCGTCAGGGGCCTGCCGTTCTCGGCAGGCCCTAACTTTTCCAGAAAGGGCACCGCCTTCTCCGCCCACTCCGCCGCCCCGGGGAAATCCCCCGCCTCCTTGCCGAAGCACGAACGCAGCATCTCCGTGTCGATGATTCCCGGATTCAGCGGAATCGCGGCCAGCCCCGGCGGCAGCTCCTGCGCCAGCGCTTGCGTCAGCCCTTCGATCCCCCATTTCGTCGCACAATAGGGGGCCACCTCCGCCGAGACCGACCGACCCCAGCCCGAGGAAAAATTCACCACCACCCCGCGCCCGGCGGCAATCATCGCCGGCAGGAAAGCGCGGCACACGTGGTGGACACCCTTCAGATTCACATCGATCACCCGGGAAAATTCCGCCTCGTCCACCTCCCACAGCGGGGCGCTCCTGTTGATCATCCCGGCGTTGTTCACGAGAAGATCCGGCGCGCCGCATTTCTCTATCAGCTCTTTCGCCATCCGGCCGACCGCGCTGGCGTCGGTCACGTCGCAGGCCACGATTTCATGGTCCTCGCCGAGTTCCGCGGAAACCTTCGCCACCAGCTCGGGCCGCGTGCCGCACCCGGTCACCCGCCAACCGCGTTTCGCAAACCCCCGCGCCATTGCAAGGCCCAGTCCGCGCGTGCAACCGGTGATGTGGACATGCTTCTTCATGTGGAAAACGATCTCGATTTTCCAAGCCGGTTCAAGTTGCAACCCGATTCGCCGACGCTAATCTCCCGCCATGAATTTCGAAACACTAATCCTCGCGCAACAGCAAGTCGGCGGCCCGCTCGGCATTTCCTGGGTTTATTGGGCCATCATCGGCGGTTCGCTGCTCCTCAGCTTCCTGGTTAGCAGCACCCTCAAACGCCGCTTTCACGAATACTCCCAAATCCCCCTCCGCCTCACCGGCGCGCAGGTCGCGGAGGCCATGCTCCGCCAGAACGGCATCACCGACGTCCAGGTCATCAGCACCCCGGGAAAACTCACCGACCACTACGACCCGACGAAAAAGACCGTCAACCTCAGCGAGTCGGTCTATCACATGAACAACGTCGCCGCCGCCGCCGTGGCCGCCCATGAGTGCGGTCACGCCATCCAGCACCAGAAAGCATATGTCTGGCTCGGCTTCCGCTCGAAGATGGTTCCCGCGGTCCAGATCGCCAGCAACCTGCTGAACTATGTCATGATCGCCAGCTTGTTCGGCATGTTCCTCCTGGGGCCGGCCACCATCTGGATCTTTGTCGCGCTCTTCGCCGTCACCACTCTCTTTTCCATCGTCACGCTGCCGGTTGAGTTCGATGCCAGCAAGCGCGCCCTCGTCTGGATGGAAAACAGCGGCCTCGGTGCCACCATGGAGCACGGCAAGGCCAAGAACGCCCTCTTCTGGGCCGCCATGACCTACGTCGCCGCCGCCATCGGCTCGATCGCCCAGCTCGCCTACTTTCTCATGATCGCCCTCGGCCGCCGGGAGTGATTTGGAGTGCGGTGGCAAAGCGAAGCGCCGACACCGCTTTGGATCCGCCCCGCGCCTCCGGAGTCTCCCGCAGGTCCGGTCCGTCTCCAGCGCGCCAGACAAGCCCACACCCGATGCCCGACCAAGCCGAACCCGAATCCAAAGCGGCGTGGCGCTCCGCTTCCCGCCGCACTCCAAAGCGCGCCAAATAACATTGCCGCCCGCACCCTCTCCCTCTAACCCGTGAGCATGGAAGACGCTCACGGGTTTTTGCTTTCCACGATCGTCGCCCCCCTCTCCGGCGATCTGGAAACGGCCGCGGCCGCCGAGGCACTTCTCGGCCCCGCGATTTCCCAAGCCGATCCCGCACAGGCCGAAGCCCTCGCCGCCCGCCTCACCCGCCACAGGCTCCGCGTCTCCCACGTCACACTGTGCCTCCTCGCCGTCGCACTTTTTCTCCTCGTCTGGCAAGGCCGCCAGCTCCTCCGCGACTACGCGGTGCTCCAGCCGGTCTATTCGTGGTTTTACAGCCTTCCCGATTTGCCCGAGGATGCTTTTCCTGTTTTCGCGGAACAGATCAGGCACCGGATGGCCCCGGCAACATTTACGAAGGTTTTCGGCGACCCCACCATCACGGATCCGCTGGAGCGCTTGTTCCGGTCCCCGCGCACCGGCATCCAAAAGCTCGGCGCGGCCGCCTCCCATCGGCTCCTCGCCACCGGCACCGCTCTCGGGGCCGTATTCGCCGGACTTTCCGGCCTCGCCGCCTCATGGGAAGAAAGCCATTGGATAGCCAACGATCCCCCTCTACCCGGGACCCGGCTCGCCATCCACCTCGGCGTTTGAAAACGCCCTGGTCCGGCAGCTCCGCGAGCAGACGCTGCATGCGTTGGAGGGCCCGCGCTAGCACTCCGTTTTCCCCGGCCTTGTGCGCTGGCACGCGGCACGCTAGGAAGCGCGGCAGTGAACATTGTTGATCAGGTCGCGCTGCGAGCTTCGGCGGAAAGGCCCGCGATCATCGAAGGCGGGCTCACCCTCACCTTCGGCGAATTGCTGGAACGGGTGTCGGAAGTCGCGGCATGGCTGGACCGCTGCCCCGGATTCCGCCGGGAAACCGCGACACGCGTGGGCCTGGCCTGCCCGAACGGTTCCGAATACATCATCCTGGCACTCGCCATCCTCAAGGCAGGCGGCTGTCTCGTCCCTCTCGCGGATGAACTGACCCTTCCGGAGCGCGAGGAAATCATCCGCCGCACCGGCCTCCACGGGGTGCTCACCGGGCCGGTCGGGTCCGACGGATCCGCCTGGCTGCCGCTGGATGCCCCGTCGCTGGAAAACGAGGAGGCCTTCCGCGACCTCGATCCGGCGTTCATCCGCTTCAGCTCCGGCACCACCGGCAAAAGCAAGGGGGTCGTGCTCAGCCATGGCAGCCTGAGGGAAAGGATCGTCGCCGCCAACGCCGCGCTCGGAATCGGCCCCGGCGACCGGGTGCTGTGGATGCTGCCGATGGCCCATCACTTCGCCGTTTCCATCGTGTTATATCTCTATCACGGTGCTTGCACGGTGTTGGGAAGTTCCCACCTCGCCGCGGAGGTATTGCAAACCGCCGCCGCCACGCGGGCCACGGTGATCTACGGCTCGCCTTTCCACCATGCCTTGTTGGCGGCTGACCGGGGAAGTTATGCCTGGCCGGACCTGCGTCTGGCCGTGAGCACCGCAGCCCCTCTGCCAAAAGAAACGGCGGAGAATTTCCGCAGGAGATATGGCAAGCCGCTGGTCCAGGGCCTGGGAATCATCGAGGTGGGACTGCCGCTTCTCAACACCGGCGGCGCGGGCGATTTCCCGGAAGCGGTCGGTCGCCCCCTGCCCGCGTTCGATGTGGAACTGCGCGACGAGGAGGGTCTGCCAGTTGATATCGGCACGGTCGGCGAGTTGTGGATCAAGGGACCCGGAATGTTCGATGCCTATCTTTCCCCATGGCAAACCCGGGAGGAGATTTGCGTGGACAGCTGGTTCGCCACGGGAGATCTGGCGGAGACCGACTCCGCCGGCCGGATCTATCTCAGGGGACGGAAGAAGAGCGTGCTCAACGTCAGCGGCATGAAGGTGTTCCCCGAGGAGATCGAATCGGTGCTCGAGGCCCATCCTGCCGTCAGCCGCTCGCGCGCAAGGGGCATGGCCCATCCCGTTTTCGGTGTTGTTCCCGTCGCGGAAGTCGTCATCAGGGAAGGCGCTCAAGCGACTCCCCGTGAGCTGACACTCTGGTGCCGGAACGCCCTTTCCGCCTACAAGGTCCCCGTGCGGGTGAAGCTGGTCGGCAAGGTGCCATTGACCGCCAGCGGAAAAGTGAGGCGCTAGGGGTCGCGGGTTAACTTCAACCGGAAATACAGTTTCCCTGGAGTGATCACCGGGTAGGTCGCGATCACGTTTTTCACCGTTCCCTGGGTGTTGACGAACGATTCCGCAATGCCATCGGCAGTCCATTCTGTTAGGTCGGCCGAACGCTGCACCTCAAACCCGATTCCCAGCGAAGTGTCCCTGGGGAAGTTGATCTGGTACACCGCGCCCTCCCCCTGTCCCACGATCGCAGCGGTCACGGGATATCGATCCGCGTCGGGAACATTGGGGTTCATGCCGAATGCCTCTTCCACCAGCAGCACGAAGCCGTCGTTGTCATTGTCGCTGTGATCAGCGTTGCCGGGAGAAATGAAATTGGATGGCGCCCGGTTTGACGGTCCGAGCGGTCCGTGAAAATTCTCAAGCAGTTCGATCGTCCTCACCCCGGAATCCACATGGGCGTCCTCACCTGCATCGTAGCGGACAACGCTGTAGTGACCTCCGAGGCCATCGAAATACCGGCACAGATCCATTCGCACGTTGGACCAATCGTCATAAGTGGCGGAATCGGAAGAATAGTCGCGGATGAGCACACCGTTCCGGTCGGTGAACTCGACGTAACCGTAGTTCATGATGCTGCGGTATTCCGGCTTGGGAGTCAGTGGCCCCAGGCCGGTCACAACGTCGTTCCCTCCATGGTTCAGGGTCAGCGCATGGCCCAGTTCATGATATAAAACCTGATAGTGGAAAAAGCCCGGCGGCACGGCGACGTCTGCCGGAGCCCCTCCGTTGGGAAGGGCGACGCGCAGCCTGCCGTCTTCCGTGAGTTCCGCACGGGTCCCGGACAAACCGAGAATGATGCTGTTCCCTGGCATCGAACGATAGCTTTCGTGCTTCTCACCATCCCGGATTCCGTTTCCGTTGGTATCGGAAAACGGCTCCGGAGGATCGTAAATACCGTTGGGCGGATTCCCTTTGCCATCCGACCCCGTCATATCGAAAAATGGCTCGCCCGAATCGTAAAATCCGTTGGAGTTCAGGTCACGGAACGGCTCTCCAGCGAACCATTTTCCGTTGCCATTGAGGTCGGTGAAGCTTTCGGCATCCGCCGTTTCCCGGAGAGAAAAGAAGGGGGATTCCGAAAGCCCGAGGGTGTCTTTTGCCTCAACCGCTCCAATGGTGTTGGCAAAGACCACATATCTGAATGCAAGCTCTCGCGCGTTCTTATCCGCCTGCCCGCTGTATTCCCGGCGGAGCGCCTGGGAACTCACCTCAACGAGGGGATTTCCATAATCATCGGTCGTCCCCGGCGGCTGGAACTCGTATATCGCCTCATCCCCGAAAACCACGTGGATGAAATTCCCGGTGCCGGGCTCAACAACGAGATCCCCTCCGCCCTGAGCCGCGGTTCCAGGGAGGTTCACGCTCCTCGACGGACCCGCGTCGATGTGTACCGAAATCCCCGGCGGCCCCACGGGGTTCGCGACCGGAGCGTTGGCGAAGCGGTCCGCAAGTTGCTGAAGCGCGATCGGGTCCGGGGCGTAATCGCTGATGGTAAACTCGCCATTTCCATCGGCTTCTTCAAACGGTTCGCCGGAATCATATTTCCCATTCCCATTTACATCCGTGTATGTCTCCGGCCTCCACTCGGGAGACCAGTCAATCTCGATGAAAAGGTCCTTGCGGTAGGGATTGGCGCCAAAATCAGATAGCACGAGGTCCGGCGCCCCATCCCGATCGACATCCACCCCGCCACCGATTTCCTCCCAATGATCGAACAAGCCGTCGAAGTCGGAATCGAATTGGGAGGCCCGCAGGATTTTTCCTCCTCCCGCGGTGGAGATCTGGCATGTCACGTAATGATCCGCAGGCCCGACCGTCACCCGTTCGAGGCCTGCCGGGGTGTTCACGGCGAATGCCAGCGGATCGTAGGTTGAAATTCCCGTGACAAACTCGCCGTCAATGCGATCGCCGACCTGCACCACAGGGAGGGGGCTCGTTTTGTTTTCGAGGGTCAGAGGCCCGGTCCCGCTCAGGTTCCGGCCCGGCGTCAGATGCACCACCCAGAGCGCGGGCTCCTCGGTGAAAAGCATGGGCTCGCCCGTTCGGTCGTTGGTGAAGCTGGCCCTGTCGGGAGTGGCGATGAAACTGACAAGGATGCTGTCCCCCTCGATTCCCGGCGGTCCGGCCTCCCGGTGTTCCACAGCCACCCGGTTCTCAAAGTTGAAGTTGCCGAAAACGATATAGTTGTTGTCGTCCGTGATTCCGAGTCCGTCGGCACCCTCCGGAAATCCGAGAATTTTCACCGGCTCGTCAAACTGCGGATCGGAGCCTTCATCGATCCAAAGGTAGAGTCCCTGGCCGTCCATCGGATGTTCCGCCACGAAGGCGACGACCGTCCCGCTATCGCTGATGCCGGGGAGGTTGCCGATCCGGGTCCAGGCTCCTCCCGCCATTGATGCCAGCGTCTGTCTCGCTGCGGCAGGTCCCAGCTTGACGCTCAGACTCCCGGCCGTCGTTTGGCCCTCCCGCAGGACATATCTTTGCCCGCTGGCGAGCCACGGCTGGCTGCCGGTGATGATCGATCCGACATCGGTTCTCTGGTCGCTGCCGCCGGTGGTATTCATATACAGCCGCCGCGGAGGGGATGACAGCAGGCCCGGGAAAAGCACCACGCCGTCGTTGGCGATCGAAGGAGGAGCAAGCACAATGGACAACGCGCTGGTTAGATTGGAAACCAGAGGGGGCGGAGTCAGGCCCGGCTGCAGGGCGTCCCAAACCCGGATGAGCGAGGGACGGGGGGTGCCCGCGTAGTAGTTTTCATGTGCGACGATCTTCCCCGCCGCGTTGATCCGGGCGTTGCTGGTGCTGCGGTTGTCCCCCGCGGAGCCGAGAGCGACAGGAGTGCCGGACGTCCCGGAGATGTAAACCCGTCGCACCGTGGTGGTTGCATTCTCCCCGTCCGCGATGAAGGCAACAATTCCCGACTCATTGACGGACGACTGGTGAAATTCCTTGATGGTCTCGCCCGCGGAGGTGACCGACCCGTGGCTGGCAATGGTTTCCAGGTTGTAATAGAGTCCCTGGCCGGACGCGGAGGGTATTGAGAGACCGGCAATGATACCAACGTGGCGGACGAATTCGGACGGTTTCATGCGGGGGCAATCGTGAAGGACCAAAGTCGTTTTCCTATCCTTTCGATGGGCATGCATCAAGCAGGAAGGTCACTCCGGCCGCGAAATCCGCCGCGGATGATCCTCCCGGCACCGGCGGCACCGGGATGTCATCCTACTCCAACCGGGTTACCCGGAACCGCATGAAATAGCGGTCCTTCCCCGTGGGGCCGGTCGCCTTGCGCGTTTCCACCCCTTCGTCCGTGTCCGGCATGAGCCCGGGGATGGGTTCCCATTGGTCGAGGTCCCCGGAGCCTTCCACTTCGATCCCGACGTCGTCGCGCGCGAGGATGACCGGATATTCCAACACCAGCAGGCCGCCCTCGATGGATGGCATTGGAAGAAGATGCGAGTCGGCGATCTCGGGATCCAGACCGAAGGCATACTCCGCGAGATTGGAAAGATTGTCGCCGTCGATATCCCCGTCAGGGCCGCCCTGGACGTTGTTTTCAAAGGCCCATAGATCGAAACCGCTGAGTTCGCCGCGACCGGGAGTGGGACCGGCGGCCGTCCACGATGAGGCATCACTGCCGAAAGTATCATCTCCGATCCGATTGAAAGAATCGCCCGTGGTCGCGTCCGGCCAGGGAGCGCTGGCTAGATAATAGACCTCGTCTTCGGTCACCTGCGGATAAAAGCCGGGCACATCATCCGGCGGCGTGCCGGCGCGGCGCAGCCGGACGGAGCCGCTGCTGTTGGCCAATGTCTCGCCGGAATTCCACGGCCCTGCAAATGCGACGGGATGAACGACTCCATAAGCGGCGAGGAAGGCATCCCGCTTCGCCACATCGGCCGGATTGAAACCGACCACGACCAGCCGCCCGCCGGCCGGAATGCTCTCGGTCGTGAAATCATAATCCACATCTCCGCGCAGCGTCCAGTTGGCGAGGCTTTGCGGGGAGGCGGTCGGATTCCATATCTCCACAAACTCGAAATCGATCTCCGGCAACGATTGTGGCTGGAACATGACTTCGGCGATCAGCAGCGGACCAACGCGCGGCGGGCTGTTCGCGGAGCCGAAGGTGGGGAATTGCAGCGGCACGAACGGACCTGGAACGTCCGGCCACCGGCCCACCGATTCGCCGGGAAGCGTGGCGCCGAACGCCATGTCATCGACAAAGCCCACAAGTTCTCCGCCGGGGCCACCCTCCATCAACCAAGCCGTTTCGCCTTGCGCGCTGAGGGCGAACGGTTGGCCGGGACTCCACGCGCCCATTCCAGCGGCGTTGTCGCCAAAGGGGACGGGAATGTCGAAGGAATCGGAACTTGTGACAATGACCTGCCAGGTGCCGTTGTATGCGCCAATGCCGCCGTAACCGCTGATGGTGACCGTATCACCGGTGGAGAGGCCGTGGGCGTTCGCGGTGACAGCCGTTTCAGCGCCGGCCGCGGCATAATTGGAGATATCAGAGGAGATCGGGTTGTTAAAGTCCGATTCATCGAAAGCGACATATCCGCCCGCGTCGAGAATGGTGCCGTCCGGGATGCGGAACTTGCGGTAGCTGGCTTTCGCATCGCTGAGGAACCAGCCGGACAAATCGATCGGAGATCCAGTGGTGTTCACAAGCTCGATGGCGTCCAAAGCGGGACTGCTGGTGTTGGCGAGGATCTCGTTGATGAGAATTCTGCCGTCAGTACCCTTACCCGCGGTGCCCGGAGTGCCATGGAACTCGCTGCTTGACCGCCAGTTTCCAGGATCGTTCGCGAGTCCGGGCGGATCGATGATCTCCAGCGACGGGCCATCACCATCCGGCCGCGACACCCAGGGATTCGAGTCGCCGTAGCTGACTGAATCGATTACGCCAGCGCCGGCTGAAAGGAGCTCGACGGTTTCACCGCTTTTCGCGAGCGCACCGGACCACTGTCCTGCGGGCGCGATGCCTGCCGGATAACGTAGGGCGAAGGCGGGCAATCGCTCTGCCACCACCGTCCGCTCGCCCGGAGCGAGCGAAAGGTTGCCGAAGGCAAAAGTAACGCCCGCCGATAGCTGGCAACCGATCAGATTCACGGTGACTGCGGAGACATTCAGAATCTCGACAAACTGGAAGTCCCCGCCAGTGTAAACCGGAGACCCTGTCAGCAGGGATGCGGCCAAGCGCTCCTGTGCGGACGGTGGGGCGGGATTGTAATGGAGCTCGACGATCCGGAGATCGCCAGGCTGGGCGGGGGAGCCGAGCAGGAACTGTGTCTCATTGAGCGCCGACCAATTGCCACCGTCCTTCCAACGCACTTTGATGATGCCATCGCCGGTGGGAGTGACCGGACCGCCGGTGTAGGCGGCGAGCCCCAGCTGCACCGACCCGCTCTCGTCACGCGGATCGGAACCATCTGTTGTGAAATAGACCTGTCCGGTGGGCTGGGTGAGACTCAGCACCGCTCCTCCGGGTAACGTGCCACCGTGCTGCGGCATCCCATCGACGAGAAACTGTGGAGGATTGATCCCGGGGATCTTAGTCGGCAGTCCGCTGCCCCAGGTCTGACCCTTCCATGCGGTGATGATGTAATCGGTCCGGCTGGGTCCCGTTTCCGGAAACCAGCCACCATTGCCAAGAACTCCGTTAGAGGGACTGGTCCCAAGCGGCCCGTAGATCGCGGGAAGCCAATTGTCGAAGCGCGTGTAGTCGCCCTCCGGGCCATTGCCTCCCGGCCGATCATCGCCCCAACGCGCGGACTCGCCCACGATTGCATTGTCCAGCTCGGCGACGCGTGCCGAGAAGCGGACACGGTTCGCCGCATTGGTAAGCGCGCCACCGTGGTGGAGATGTTTGTAGGCGCGGTCGGCGAAGCGGACCCGGAATTCGGGGATCTGCTTCAAATCATCAATCAAGCCAGCCCCGTCCTGCGACACCGCAAGAGAACCGGTATTGGTTGGGTTCTCCAAGGTCCGCTCGGAATCCCATGGATAGAATCGCCACGGCGCGTCCGCCGGCCCGCCGCCCGCCGCCCGCCAGTTGTCATTTGATTTCAGGTCGTCGTTGTGTCCGAAATGCTGACCAATATAGAAATCGATATAACTGTCCACGTCCAGTTTCGCTGTGATGGCACTCCAGTCCTTGCTGCCAACAGCGCTTTTCATCGACAGGAAGCTGTCTCGCTCCTCCGACGAGTTGTTCCCCGGATTGTAACCGAAAACCTCATCCTTGTCATAGTCCCCATCGCTATATTGGGCGTAGTGATCATTGTCCGGGCGTTCATGGAGATTGAATACCCCCCAGTACAGGCCGTTCAGAAACAAATGGACATATCTGCCGCTGCCCCCATCCTGATTGCCCATATCGATATGGGAATCGCGGATCCACTGGTCGGAGATGAGATTGGCTCGCTCCCGCTGGGGGCCTTGGCTGTGTATCCACGAGTTGTTATACATCGCGCGCAGATGAATGCTGTTGAATTCCTGCTCCGCGGGCGCTCCGAAGAGATCCGCACTGAGATCGGATGCGCCATATTCGGCTCGGAAGCGCAGACTCATCGAGTGCTTGATCGCGCTGTTGGGATTGCGGCTGGCGCCGCCTTGTATCCGGATCCCCGCCGGGATTTGGAACATGAGCGACGCGTTGACCCCGTCACCGCCGGCCAGCGGCTGGAAATACTCCGCGGACACGGCTTTCTCGATATCCGACTGCGTGTTGGAGTAGATCCCTCCGGTGCCAAAGAGGTCTTCCTTGTCGGTCGAGACGGATAATGTGGGGATCTCGCGGAATCCATCCAGAAAGCGTTGGGCGTCCACCGCGCTCTGGGAAACCTGGGGATCGACGTCGTAATCCGCGTTGGATTCCAAGCCCCAAGAGGTGGGATAGCCGGCCGGTCGCGTCTGCGTGGCGATGTCCGACGGGTAAAGATAAGTGTGGGTGACAACGGCGGTCGGAGGCGAGCCTGATTTGATCGCCGCCGCCCGGACCACCGTGGTGGTGGTGATCCCCAGCGGACTGGTGTAGGGCGCCGCACCGGACGCCGGAGTGCCATCCGGGGCGAGCGGTGGACGGCCATCCAACGTCACGTAAATTATGGCTCCCGGGGTGCTGGTTGAGATCCCGACTTGGATCGGTGCGGTGTAGATCCCTCTTTCGACGGAGAATTCCAGATCATCGATACGGACGTAGCCATTGGTGGAATTCGGTGCGCCCGGGGTGGGCGTGGAAAAATAAACGGAACTCAGATCCCCCGGATTCAGGCCGTAGGAAATATCACCGGACTGGGGCGGGTAGTTGCTGCCATCCGGGCCGAACCCGCTGGCGACCGTCAGATCCGGTTGCACCAGCCCGACATATTCACCCGCCGCGCTTAAGGCGAAATTGGTCTGTAGATTCCCGTTGGAATCCGGGCTGTTCCCATTGTTGGCGAGGATCACGAGGTAGGCACCTGCCGCAAGCGTCGTCCCGGGCGGGATTTGCCACTTCGCCGGATTGGCTGCGTCGTCCGTCAAAAACCAGCCGCTCAGGTCCTGGCTGGCATCTCCCGCGTTGTGGAGCTCGATCCAGTCGGCGAAGACGCCGGGGGCGCTGGGTATGGCCGTGGATTCGTTTGCGGCCATGAACTCGGATATTCTCACGAGGGGTTGGGCGGAACCCGCCGCGACCAGGAGACACGCCGCCAAAAGGACACGAATGAAAAAGGAACTCATGGGTTTTGGATGACAGGGAAACGTCGGTTCGGGCAGCAATCCTTCATTTCCGGCCAAGGACGCGACGATCTTCCCAATCCCTGCGTTTACAATCCGAAATTCCGTTTTTGCCCGCGATGATCCCGGCAGGGTGTGCCTGAGATGCCGGTGCAGGCCCAAGCAGGCTCGCGGCCCACGGTTTTGCGGATCGACAATCTGATCTTGGCCCGGCACTTGCTTAGATTCATTGGCGAAACTCGTCAGCAACCTCGGATCATGAATCGTTTGCGTGTCCTTAAACTCGGCTGGGAATTCCCCCCCCTTATCAATGGGGGATTGGGAATCGCCTGCCTGGGGCTCGCACGGGCACTGGCCAAACACGTCGATCTCACGGTTGTGGTCCCGAAGTCGTCGCCCGAAGCAGATTTCAAGGACTTCGAATTGCGGGGGCTCAATCAACTGGCCGTGTCAGACCTCCGCAAGGTGGAAGGACGGTATCGGTACGAAAGTTTCGCCCAGGTCCGGAAGGTTCCGGTGTATCTGGACCCCTACGAGGACGGGGAAGCCACCTCCGCCACCTTGGAGACCCTCGTCACCACACCGGGTGGCGAGATCCGCTTTTCTAAAACCACACGCAGCCAGCTGGAATCATTCAAGATCGGAGACCTTTATGGTCCCGACCTTGGCAACAAAGTGGTCGAATTTTCCAAGGTCGCCGCGAAGCTGGCGCTGCTGGAGGATTTTGATATCATCCACGCCCACGACTGGATGACCTATCTCGCCGGGGTGGAGGTGAAGAAGGCCACTGGCAAACCGCTGGTGATTCATGTGCATGCCTCCCAGTACGACCGTGCCGGATCCGACGCCCGCGGTTGGATCTATGATATCGAAAAGTATGGCATGGAAGAGGCGGACCGGGTAATCCCCGTGAGCCGCTACACCGGACAAGTGGTCGCCGGACATTATGGCATCGATCCCGCGAAAATCCGTCCGGTGCACAACGGTGCGGATCCGGTGGAGGTCTTCATGACAAAGAAGAAATTCCCCGAAAAGCTTGTACTCTTCCTCGGCCGGCTTACTGCCCAGAAGGGCCCGGAGTTCTTTCTTGAAATCGCATCCCGTGTCCTCGCGATGAACCGGGATGTCAGGTTTGTGGTTGCGGGTACTGGTGAAAAGCTACGGCCGATGATTGAAACCGGCGCGTTTCGCGGCTTGGGCGGCCATTTCCATTTCACCGGCTTCCTCGACAAGGAGAAAGTCAACGATCTCCTGTCGATGACCGATGTCTACTGCATGCCATCGGTCTCAGAGCCCTTCGGCCTATCCGCGTTGGAAGCGGCGCAATTCGGAATCCCGGCGGTCATCTCGAAACAATCGGGTGTGGCGGAAGTCCTCAAAGGCGCCCTCAAGGCGGACTTCTGGGACGTGGACCTGATGGCGAAGCACATCAATGATCTGTTGACGATTGACACGTTGCGGGAAAGCGTGGTTGAGCAAGCCAAGCAAGATATCGCCGCGTCCACTTGGGACGCCGCCGCGGCGAAGGTCCTTGCGATCTATGATGAAGTGATTTGAAGACTGCCATCCTCGCATGCTCCGCAATCAATTTCCCGAAAACCCATGCCAGACGTTTGTCTCTATTTTCAGGTTCACCAACCGAACCGGCTGATTCCCTACGATTTTTTCCGTATCGGGGAGCACGCTTTTTACGAGGACGACGGCATGAATGCGGCAATCCTCAACAAGGTGGCGGAGAAATGTTATCTCCCGGCCAACCGCATGTTCATGGAGTTGATCGAGCGGCATGAGGGGAGATTCCGGATGGCGCTCTCCATCAGCGGCACGGTGGTCGAGCAGATGCAACGCTACCGTCCTGATGTTCTGGAATCCTTCCAGAAGCTGGTCGCTTCGGGAAGCGTGGAACTTCTTGCTGAAACCTACTATCACTCGCTCGCCTTCGTTCATTCCAACAAGGAATTCGAACGCCAGGTGGAAATGCATCTGGAAATGCTGGAGACTTTGTTTTCCGTCCGGCCCCGCGTATTCAGAAACACCGAGCTGATTTATAACAACGCGATCGCAGCACAGGCCGAAACCATGGGCTTCGACGGGGTCGTGGCAGAGGGTGTGGAATGGAACCTGAATGGCCAATCTCCGAACTTCCTCTATCGCGCCCCGGACACGGCGCGAATCAAAACCCTGCTGAGGAACATCGGTCTATCGGATGATCTCGGCTTTCGCTTTTCCGATCCACACTGGTCGGAGCATCCCCTCTCAGCGGAGAAGTTTGCAAAATGGCTCGTCGATTCACCCGGTGATGTGGTGAACCTTTTCATGGATTATGAAACCATCGGAGAGCACCAGTGGAAGGACACCGGCGTGTTCGATTTCTGGCGCGAGCTGCCGGACGCGGTGATCGAGGCAGGCTCCCAGTGGGTGACGCCGGCGGAGGCGGTCGATCTCTATCGCGCAGCCAGGGAATATGACAGCCACTTCCTCACTTCCTGGGCGGATGCCGAGCGCGACCTGTCCGCCTGGATGGGGAATGTGATGCAACAGGAGGCGATCGCCAAGGTCCATCGCCTGGAAGCGGAAATACTCGCCGTGAAGGATCCTGAACTGACTCACATGTGGGCGAAGATGCAGACCTCGGATCATTTTTACTGGATGTCCACCAAGGGCGGTACCGATGGCAGCGTGCATTCCTATTTCACGCCCTATCCGAGTCCTTATGATGCCTACATTTATTTCATGAACGTGCTGGCGGATTTACAAATCCAGCTTCGGCGTGCGCAGGAGAAACGTGCGAATGCAACTTCCCTTCACGGAGATTGAACCGCCCGGAGACGAACGCCAGAGGGCTTCCCGAATGAGGGCTCCCGTCCCGTGATCATTCCAGCCATGTAATTGAGGGCGGATGGGCGTAGTCGTTCCAAAGCCGTTCGAGAAGGTCCGCGTTTGCCGCTCCATCGAACACGACAAACCGATAGTTTGAAAGGTAAGCCGTGGCGTGTTTGATTTCCATATCTCCGCCAACCTGGGGCGCGAAACAGACGAACGGCTCCTTCGGGTGAACCCGCACTGGCTGGGGCGAACGGAAGTTTTCCGGGTGGGAGAGGATCGCCACTCCCGCGTCCTTTTGACCGATGCCTCCGCCCATGAAGATCCATCGGGCGGGTTTTGAATTGGCGAGATTCCGGTCGGTGACGCCTTCCGACGTGAGGAAGCGCGCCCTGTCCTGGCCGTCCCATGCGCCGTTTCCACGGATGCCAAGACCGCCGTAATGATATTCCGGCAGCTCCAGCTCGGCCTCGCTGGCCATTCGTTGCTCGGAGCGGAGCTCAAGCAGGCGATAGGGTGATGCGGAATCCTCAATCGCCCAGAGGCGCACCGACCAGAGCTCGTCCAGAACCGGGACGGGCTCACCCGACGTGAGGTCGATGTGCCGGTGGCGCGCATCCAGACCCGCATGCACCGGACCGCTCCAACTGTGGTCCAAGGCGACTGCCTCCACCGTTCCGGTTTTCCCGGCCATGTTCCAGAAGTCGGGATTTCGGCCCTGGTAACGGGTTTTGGTCCACGCCATCCAGATTCCATGGTGGTGGACATGATTCGACGGGTAGTCATCGGTGACCGCCTCGCCGGAGGGCGTCATCAGCGGATGAAGATAGCCGCCGCGGCGGTAGACCGCATCAATGTCCTCTCGCGGCAGATCGCCCTTTCCTCCGCGGTAGGTCGCGACGGGCGCTCCGCCCAACGTTAGATTCACCAAGTCGCCTTCCACCGCCGTCAGCACGCGGTCAGCGGATTCTTCTGCCAGGGAAACGACTTTGAACTCCTTGGTTTCGCCGCGATCCAATTGGGGCAGGATGAAGGCGAAGGTCCCATCGTCCGCGAGTTGGATCGGCAGTCGTTCGCCATCGGTGGCCTCCAGTGCGGGCCGTTCGGGAAGCGTGCCCGGATCCGGAACCTGGACGACGGTCTGAATTCTCGGGTGCCCGCCGGCCTCCACCGTGAATCGCAGTTCGGCGGCGGCGGCGGACATGGCGGGCGCAAGGGCGAGCGCGAAAAATCGCATCGGGGTTTTCATTCATCGCAAACGACCAAAGGAACGCCACCACGTCAACCATCGAAGGCGGCGGATTGGTGCCTTGCCTGCCGACGGGATCTGGTGGAGCTTGGCCGTATGAAAACACAATCGGTTATCGTTTCATTGATCATCGCAACGAGCGGAATTTTGAGCGCGGAGCGGGTGGAGTTGCCGGTGGAGGCGGCCGTCAAGGTGTTGAAGGAACTGCCGAAGCTCCAGGTGCTGGACGTCCGGACGGAAGAGGAATTCCAAGCCGGACATCTGAAGGGGGCGAAGTTGATTCCATGGACGGATCAGGATTTTGCCAAGCGTGCCGGGAGCGAGCTGGAAAAGGACAAACCGCTATTGGTTTACTGCCGCAGTGGAAAACGCAGCGCCGCCGCCGCCAAGGCGCTTGAAAAGCTCGGCTTTGCCGAAATCATCACCCTCGAGGGTGGCACGCTCGCCTGGGTGAAAGAAGGCCATGAGTTGGTGGAGCCGGAATGAGGCCGGACGGGAAATGGATGGATTTGGCGCTGGCCGAGGCTTCGAATGGAGTGGGCCGCACCGCGCCCAACCCTCCGGTTGGAGCGGTGGTGGTGAAAAACGATGTCCTGTTAGGGAGTGGCTGGCACCGGGCTGCAGGGCAACCCCACGCCGAGCGTGAAGCCTTGGCCGACGCCTGGCAGCATCACGGTGTGGAACAGGTCAGGGGAGCGACGGTTTACGTCACGCTGGAGCCGTGCTCGACCCACGGCAGGACGTCCCCATGCACCGAGGCGCTGGTCGAGGCCGGAGTACGGCGGGTGGTTTATGCCTGTGTTGATCGAAATCCGGACCACGCCGGACGCGCCGACGCACGATTGCGGGAGGCGGGCATCGAGGTGGTCTCTGGTGTGGGCGCGGCGGCCGCGGAACGACTGATGCGACCGTTTTTCAAGGTCCAGGAAACAGGTTTGCCGTGGGTCGTGTGGAAAACCGCGATGAGTCTCGACGGCCGCATCACCCGTCCGCCGGGGGAAGGCCAGTGGATTACAGGGGAAGCTTCCCGCGCGGACGTCCAGATCCTGCGGGCGACCGTGGACGCGATCCTCACCAGCGGCGAAACGGTCCGCCGCGACAATCCGGCCCTGACCATCCGCGTGCCGCATCTGCTGGAGGGACGCCGACAGCCGTGGCGGGTGGTGATGACCGACCGGCCGGCTTCGTTGCCCCCGGATTCCCCGCTGTTCGCGGACGAGTGGCGTGACAGGACCTTGGTCCGTCCACGCGAGGATCTCGCGGGCACTTTGAAGGCTTTGGTGCGCGAGCAAGGGGTTTTGACGGCCCTGGCGGAAGCCGGCGGAGTCTTTTCCGCGGCTCTTTTTGAAGCGGGCCTGGTGGATGAGGTCGTCGCCTATTACGCGCCGCTGC
>JBBSJY010000015.1:0-39268 GCA_038256845.1 Verrucomicrobiales bacterium
AGGAGGATACGAGAGTCGCTTGGGAATAGGCTTCCGTGGGGGATGGCATGGCCTCAAGATCTCATGTTTATGATCTACGGGATAATGGCGCTCCACTTGCTCCGGTACGGTGACTGGATTCGTCGCCTGATCTGCTCAGGAGCCCGTATGCCAATCCAGAAGTTGATTCAAACTGCTGCGGAGAATTCAGAAGCGTGAACGACGCTTGCGGGATGCTTGCGGCCGGGAAGAAGCGTGTTTGCTGCTTCGATCGATCCGGCTACTGCAGCAAAGCTTTCGGCGCGCCCGAAGCGACAAGCTGATCGCAAACGCGGTGCGTCCCCTTTCAAAATGATGTTAGATATCCCCGTCGTCGAGTGTGACTTGCCACTGTTCCTGATTGAAGCCGATGAGGGTGGTTTTTTCGCCGATGAGGAGGGGGCATTTGACGAGGTTTCCGTTTCCGGAAAGGAGGGCGATGGCTTCTTCCTCGGAAAGGGTGGGAAGGGCGGTCTTCAGATCGAGCTGGCGGAAGTCGGCCCCCGAGGTGTTGAAGAGGCGGCGGATGTCGCCGCCGACGGACTGGAGGGCCTTGCGGAGCTCGCCGGCGGTGGGCGGGGTTTCGCGAATGGGTTGGAGATCGTGGGGGATTTGGCTTTCGCGGAGGAACCTGAGGGCCTTGCGGCAGGTGTCGCAGTTCTTGTAGGCGTAGAGGATGTTCATGATGAGGGATCTTGCGTGGCGGGCGAAATGGCGCAAGACTCGCGGCCCGCCGATGAAATCCGCCCTCCTGAATGAAATCCGCACGACGCTGCGCGAACGGTTGGACCGTCTGGCGCGGGCGGCGATGGAGGCGCACGCGGCGGCAACGGATCCGGGCAGCAAGGCGGAGGGGAAGTATGACACCCGGAGTCTGGAGGCGTCCTATCTGGCGGCTGGCCAGGCGCGGCAGGTGGATGAATTGGCGGAGGCGGTGAGGATTTTTGACGGGCTGGCCCTGCGTGATTTCGGATTCGACGAGGCGGTGGACGCGGGCGCGCTGATCGAAGCGGAGGCGGACGGTGAGACGTCGCATTTCCTGCTGGCCCCGGCCGCAGGGGGGCTGGTGATTTGCGCGGAGGGGATCGAGGTCACCCTGCTGACGCCGGCAAGCGGACTCTATCAGAAGCTGCTGGGGTTGCGTGTGGGGGATGGGGTGGCGGGGACGCGGATGGTGGTGACGGAGGTTTTTTGAGAATCCAGAATCCAGAATCCAGAATCCAGAATCCAGAATCCAGAATCCAGAATCCAGAATCCAGAATACGGAGTGAGGATGACGGGAGGCGGTTGACGGGGAAGAAGCGGCGACCGGTGATCGCCGCTACGCGGTGCCCTGGTAGAGGGTGACGACGCCGAAGGTGAGGGGATCGGCGGTGGTTTCGCGGAGGCCGGCGCTTTCCATGAGGTCGGTCATGGCGGTGCCGGCGGGAAATTGCTCGATGGAGCCGCCGAGGTATTCGTAGGCGTCCTTTTCGCCGGTGACGAGGCCGGCGAGGCGGGGGAGGACGTGGTGCAGGTAGAGGCGGTAGGGGTGGCGGAGAATGCCGCCGGGCAGGGAGAAATCGAGGACGACGAGGCGGCCGCCGGGCTTGAGGACGCGGCGCATCTCTCGCAGGGCCGCAGGGTAGTCGGCCATGTTGCGCAAGCCGAAGGCGACGGTGACGATGTCAAAGGAGGCATCCGGATAGGGGAGGTCGAGGGCGTCGGCGACGACGGTATTGGCGATGCCGCGGCTGGCGGCGTGGGCGAGCATTTCGGCACAGAAATCGGAGGCGATAACTTCGCAATCGGGACAGGCGTCCTGAATTTCGAGGGCGAGATCACCGGTGCCGCTGGCGACATCAAGCAGGCGCCGGGGCCGCCATTTTCTGATGCGGGAGGTGACGACGCGCCGCCACCAGATGTCCATGCCGCCGCTGAGGACGTGATTGGTGACGACGTAGCGGTCGGCGATTCGAGCAAAGGCGTCGCGGACGTAAACGGCGTCGGGCATGCTGGGAGATAGGAGGGCCGGGGGCGCGGCGCAAGGGAAGAGGGTGGATTTCGCGTTGCGTCGGAGCGCGGATTGGGGCGTTTTGGCGGCGACCAGTTTATGAGATCATTTTCCGCCGCCCGCCTCCTTTTCGTTTTGATCGCATCCGCCGGATCCGCGTTGGGCCAAATTTACGCGGATTTCGAGACGTCGATGGGGAGTTTCACCTGCGAGCTGAAACAAGTGGAATCTCCCAAGGCGGTTGCGAATTTCATCGGCTTGGCGGAGGGCTCCCGGACCTGGATCGATCCGGCGACCGGGGCGGTGCGATCCGGAATTCCTTATTACGACGGGCTGACATTTCACCGGGTGATCAGCGGCTTCATGAACCAATCGGGGTCGCGCAACGGGCTGGGAACTGACGGGCCGGGCTACCAATTTCGCGACGAGGTGACGAACGGGCTGACGCATTCGGGGCCCGGGATCCTCTCGATGGCAAACTCGGGAAAACACACGAACGGCGCGCAGTTCTTCATCACGGCGGTGGCCACCCCCCACCTGGATGGGCTCCACACGGTCTTCGGACAAGTCACTACCGGGCAGGACGTCATCGATGAGATCAACGCCGTGCCGACCGGAGCCAATGACAAGCCGTTGACTCCGGTGGTCATCCAGTCCGTTTCCATCCGGCGGGTCGGCGAGGAGGAGGAGGCGTTCGACATCCATGCCCAAGGGCTGCCGGTTTGCAAGGAGTTGCCAGGGCGACTTTCGGTGGCGGGTGCGGGCGCGGAAGCCGGGTTTCAATTGGGAGAGCCCTCCGCTCCGGGCAGTGTTCTGCTGGCTTTCCGAAGCACGGACCTGATCGCGTGGAGCCGTCTCCCCAGCGTCTATCAAGCTCCGGGCTCCCCGGCACCGATGGCGATAACCTTGGAGAGTGGTGCCGGGGATCGCGGTTTTTTTCATCTCAGCGAAACGAACTATTCCGACGCCATCGGTCCCGACAACACCATCGGCCATGACCTGACGGCAAGCTGGTCGGTTCACACCATCCGGTTTCAGATCGATGGGACGGGCAAAGGCGGGACAGGCGTCTATTCCAGAGCGCCCGGTGAGAGTTTTGTGATCACAAATGCGACACTTCTGGAGCAAGGACCCTACAGGACAACGTGGCGGATCGACACGAACCAGTATAGGCCCTTTAGGGTTTCCGCGATCCTGGACGGCAAATCCGGGAACACCATCACCGGGCGGCACGAGATCTTCCAAGCGGGCGATTTCACTTGGAATTCGCTCGGCAAAGGGCCGATCACGCTCATCGTCCCTTGAAAAATCACCGGGTTTGCGAATCCAATCGGCCGGTTTCGCCGAATAGCATGTTGACCAGTTCCCGATTGGCTACCTTTCTCCGACCCATTCCACACCGTGCATTGCCTGCCCATGTTTCTGTCCGTAGCGCCTTGGAGGGAGCGGTGCGTCGCGCGAAAACCCGGGTTGCAAACGGTGTATCCCGTTCTAAGAGAGTTCGTGCCTCCCGCCAGTGAAACGACCGAAAGCCATGCGGCGCTGTTAGCGCGCGTCGCCCGGGGCGATCCGAAAGCGATGGAAGCCTGTATCGAAGCCTACGGCGGACTGGTCTGGACCATCGTCTTGCGCCGCGTCCGCGACCACTCCGCCGCGGAGGATCTCACGCAGGAAATTTTCACCGAAATCTGGAAAAGCGCCGGCCGGCATGATCCGTCCATTGCCAGCGAGAGCGGATTCATCGGCATGATCGCCCGCCGCCGCGCGATCGATTGGAACCGCAAGCAGCAGCGACTGCCCGCGATGGAAACGATGCCGGTGAAGGACGAGATTGCCACCGCCGAAGCGGATCCCGGCGGCGGAATCGACCGCGATACCCTGTGGCAGTCGCTCAAAGCTCTTCCGGATGAAACGCGGCGGCTCTTCACACTGCATTTCGAGGAAGGCCTCACCCACAGCGAGATTTCCGAAAAAACGGGCCTTCCCCTTGGCAGTGTCAAAACGCGCCTCCGGCGGGGGCTCATCGAGGCCCGCCGCCTCCTGTCATTTACCGGCAAGGGCATGAGCCCATCACAGGAGGTGGCGCAATGAACGGGAGTGATCGCCGATTCGAACGTTTCGAGGAACTGGATGCCGGTCGTGCCTTCGGGGACCTTGATCAAGCCGAAACCTCCGAATGGGAAGCTCTGGCCGCCGAACTCGGCCTGCAAGGCGATGGGTCGCTCGACCGACTTGCCGCGGATTTCGAGATCGCCGGGGCGGAAGCCGGCAAGACCGCTCTGCCTCCCGCTCTCGCTGCCAAGCTCAAAAGTGCCATCCCGACACACGCCGCACCGTCGGGGGAAGGGAAATCGCGCGAGAGTTCGATCGTGATCGGTCCGTGGCTTGGCTGGGCCGTCGCCGCATGCCTGCTGGCCTTGCTTGCGATTCCGAAGCTCATCCCTGGCAAGCCAGCGGATCCGGCCGGACAACGCGCCGCGCTGATCGAAAAAGCGCCCGACGCCCTGCGGCTTCCGCTGGCGGGTGCCGGCGAGCCCTACGAGTCCGCGGGAGGGGAGGTCGTCTGGAGCGATTCCCGCCAGGAAGGCTATCTCACGCTTGCCAACCTTCCCGCCAACGATCCCGCGCGGAACCAATACCAACTCTGGATCGTCGATCCCGCACGCGACGAGTTTCCCGTGGATGGCGGTGTTTTCGACGTTCCGGCCGGAGAAGGCCCCGTCGTGATTCCCATCGACGCGAAGCTGCTGGTGGAGAGACCCGCCGCTTTCGTCATTACGCTCGAACAGCCGGGCGGTGTCGTCCGCTCGAAGCAGGAAGTGGTGGTGGCCCTGGCAAAATCCTGATTTGGGATGCCGCGGAGATTTTTTCACGATTTGTGAATCCGATCCGCCGGCGTGGGCGAATTGCATGTTCGAAGCCACCGATGGCTTCACACAACCTAACAGAACAAACCATTATGAAAAAACTAATCGCATCCACACTCGGCCTCCTTGCCATGACATCCATCGCATTCGCCGCAGAGAAAAAAGACATCGTCGATACCGCCGTCGGTGCTGGCAGTTTCAAAACGCTCGTCGCCGCGGTCAAGGCCGCCGGTCTTGTCGATACCCTCAAGGGCCCGGGCCCGTTCACCGTCTTCGCCCCGACCGACGAGGCGTTTGCCAAGCTTCCCGAAGGCACGGTCGAAACGCTCCTCAAGCCGGAAAACAAGGAGAAGCTCGTCGCCATTCTCACCTATCATGTGGTGAGCGGAAAAGTGATGGCAGCCGACGTTTCGACCATGGAAGTCGCCACCGTCGAAGGCTCCAAGGCCAAGATCAAGGTGGATGACGGCAAGGTCACCATCGACAAGGCCAACGTGGTGAAAACCGACATCGAAGCCACCAATGGCGTCATCCACGTCATCGACGCCGTGATCATGCCATCGGAGAAGTGATATCTTCAATCATACGTAAAGCATTAGGCTGATTTCCGGACACCGATTCCTTTTGTTAGGAATCGGTGTCCGCGTGTTCAGACCAATCGCTCTGGATAATCTCCCGCGTCGATGAGGGCGCGGATCGAGGCAATGACATTTTCCTTGTCCTGCGGATAAGTGACACCGAACCAACGGCTGGTGGTTTCGAGAACCTGGCAATCCGCCTTTCCGGAGCGGATGAGTGAATCGACGACCGTGGGAATGTAGCACTCGGAAGTTTCCCCATGGCCGTGGTCGGTGAGGAATTTCGTGAATTCGGTTTCCAACAGTTCGAAAAACCCACTGGAAAAAGCCCAGAAGTTCATCGAAACCGGCGCATTGGCCCGGATCGGGCGGCGGGTGCCATCCAGCGCATTCCCGCGGACCACACCGTCGGATTCGCGCTCGATTTTCACATATTCCTCGACGGATGAGAGCAAACCGTTGGGGTCGAGCTGGCAAATGCCACGATTGACGTCGCCGTGATCGGAGAGGGTGTTCTGAAGCGGGTAGCCAACCATGGCATAGCCGGCGGAGTCGGGGGATCGGAAGAATGCGGCGGCACGTTCGTAGGCATCCCGGCCGTAGAAATCATCGGCGTTGATAACGGCGAAGGGGCCCTCCGCGACGTTGCGCGCTGCGCGGACGGCATGGGCGGTCCCCCATGGCTTCACGCGGCCTTCCGGAAGTGGAAAGCCGGCGGGGAGATCGTCGAGTTTTTGGTAGGCATACCGGACACCGATGCGGCCGGAGAAGCGCTGCCCGATGCCGCTGCGGAATGCCTCCGCGAAATCCTCGCGAATGACGAAAACAACCGTGCCGAAGCCGGCCCGGATGGCATCGAAGACGGAGTAGTCGAGGACGGTTTCGCCGTGTGGACCCATCGGATCCATTTGCTTGAGGCCGCCATATCGGCTGCCCATTCCGGCTGCGAGAACGAGAAGGGTGGGTTTCATGTGGGGTCGGGCGAAGACCCGAGGTATCGGCCGGGCAGGCGCTCCGGGCAATCCCAAACGCAGTTTGCGAGCTGGGGCAGGCCGCTGTGAAGACAAGGCGATACGGACGAATTTGATGCTGGAAGCGACCATCGGAACGGAGGAAACTTCGCCGCATTATTTTCCCCAACCCATGCAATCCGCCGGACCTCCACAACTCATCGAGCTGAAATGCAGAAACTGCGGCTCCCCTCTTTCCCCGGAAAACATCTCACCACAACTGGCGGCCGCGCGCTGCCCCCACTGCCGCGCGCTCTTTGCCATCCACGCCGACGGGCCGCCACCCGTGCCAAAACCCGATGTCCCGTTGCCGAAGGGTTTCAGTCTCCGGGAATATGGTGGTTCGTTGGAGATCACCCGCCGTTGGATCGGGCCGGCCGCGTTTTTTCTGCTAATCTTCGCTCTCTTCTGGAACGGTTTCATGATCGTCTGGCATGGCATCGCTCTCAGCCAGGGTGAATGGATCATGTCTGCCTTCGGCCTGATTCACACCGCCGTGGGCATTGGTGTCGCCTATTTCACACTTGCCCTTTTTATCAACACCACGCGCATCCGCGCCGGCTTAGGGAAGATCGAGGTAAGGCACGGTCCGCTGCCTTGGAAGGGCAACAAGACGATTTCCTCAGTCGATATCCCCCAGCTATACTGTATGGAGAAAATCATACGGGGGAAGAATGGCACAAGTTCCCGCTACCGGATAGAAGCCATCCTTCCCGACAACCGCCGCGAAACCCTTGTCGATGGCTTCACCGATTCCGACCATGCCCTCTATGTCGAGCAACAGCTTGAACGCCATCTTCGAATCAGCGACCAGCCCGTCGCCGGGGGATACGGGAGATGATTTCCCCGGTTTCCGCGAGGGCGGCAATGCGGAATGAGTTGGGTTCGTTAGCCGCGTGCCGGCTTGAAGCGGGCGGTGCCGACAAGGAGAATTCCGGCACCAGCAAGGGATAGGCTGGCGTGGAGAAGCGAAGTGACCGGTCCGGCCATTGAGGTGGCGAGGAAAATGCCTGCTCCGAACCAGCGCGAAACGAACCACGGAAAGGTGCTCCTCAGATAATGTGGCTTTCCGAAAACCGACCTGTCGCCCGCCGCCCAGTTGAATGAAGCGCAAATGGCGAAGCCCCAAGCCAAAGCAAAGATCTGGTCGTGAGCATTCATCTTGTTATTCCAGCCGGATGACGTGCACAAGCACTCTCCTCTGCATCATCCAAACCAGCCTCCCACCGGATTCCGGTCAAGGTCATTCCCGGCTCAAAATGGGACGCCGGAATGCCGGAAGACCGCTGGCGGGGATGGATCAGTGGGCGGCGAGGAGCGATTCGTCCCAGTCTTTCCAAACGGGGTCGAGGTTTTGAGAACGAAGCATGGCGGCAACTTCCGCCGGACTGCGGGTGTCGTGGATCTGGAACTGCTCGGTCGCCTTTTCGCAGCCGGATTTTTCGGTGAGTTCGACGCGGCGGCCCTTGATGGTGAGGTGGAGGTCATCGCCGCCCGCGCCCGTGTAACCGCCGGGTTCGGTGCGGGCTCCGGCGGACATGTGGGTGACGCCGAGGGTGGCGATGGCATCGCGCAATGGCGCGGGCTCGCGGGTCGAGACGACGATCCCGACCTGCGGAAAGATGAGCCGGAAGGCAGTGATCAGACGGACGAATGACTTGTCCGGAAGATATAGATTCGGGTCCGGCTGATATTGATAGTTCCCGGCGTAGGGTCGCATGCGGGGGAAGGCGACGGAGAACTGCGCTTTCCAGCAATGTTTGTATAAGTATTCGAGATGGGCGCAGAGAGCCATCGCCTCAAACTTCCAATCGGCGAGGCCGAAAAGCGCGCCGATACCGATGCGGCGGAAGCCGCCGGCGTAGGCGCGTTCCGGGCAATCGAGCCGCCAGCCGAAGTTTTTTTTCGGCCCGGCGGTGTGGAGGGTTTGGTAAACGGGACGGTTGTAGGTTTCCTGATAGACGATCAGCCCTTCCGCGCCGTGGTGGACAAGTTCGCCGTACTGGTCGTCCTCCATCGGGCCGACTTCGATGGCGACGGTGGGGATGAAAGGTTTGATGGCGTCAATGCAGTCTTGCAGATAGCCTTCCGAAACGAATTTCGGGTGTTCGCCGGCGACGAGGAGGACGCTGCGGAAGCCAAGCCCGTGGAGGTGGCGGGCCTCGGTGACCACCTGATCGACCGTGAGAGTGGTGCGGAGAATGGCTGCGTCGCGGGAAAAACCGCAGTAAGAGCAGTTGTTGACGCACTCGTTGGAGACGTAGAGCGGCGCGAAAAGTCGCATCGTCCGGCCGAAGTGGCGGCGGGTCGTCTGCTGGCTGCGGCGTGCGAGGGATTCGAGCGGGCCGCCGGTTTCCTCGGCAAGCAGGTGCGAGAACCGCCGCATCAAGGGGGTGGGGCGGTCAAGAAGCTGGGGAAATTGTTCGGCAAAGGCCATCGCGGAGAAAGATGGGGCCCGGCAGGCGGTGCGTCAAAGGCAAGAACGAAGCGCCCGTAACATCGGCTGTCTGCCAGCAACCTTTCTCGCGCTCCATCACTTGGATTCCCAGAGCGCCAGGCCGCCCGGCTCCGACTCGCGGACGATGGGAATCTTGGCGGATAACGAATCAATCCGACTGGCCCGGCCTCGCGGATGATCACGTTGGGACAGGTGATCGCGAGGGGCGCGCGGCGATCGGGGGCCGCGGATGGCCACTCTTGTTTAGTCTCTTGACTGGGGCGTCCAAGGGGCCTGGAATGGCAGCCATGTTGAGCTCATCTTCAGTCAATTTATTAGGATCGGTTGCCTTGGCAGCTCTCAGTTCGTCGGCCTTTTCCCAGGATATCTTTTGGAGTGAAACGGGGGGATTCGCCGCCAATGTGGGGGCGGTCTATACCGCCTCTTTTGACGGCAGTGGCAAGACGTCCATCGCGACTGCATTGAATCGTCCGATCGGTGTGGCGCTGGATGCTGATGGCGGTCACATCTATTGGGCGGAGGATGGCTTCGAACCAAATACGAGCCAGATCGTTCGGGCAAATCTCGATGGTTCGGGTCAGGTGGTTCTCTTCAGCGAGGCCGACGACGGTTTTACCAATGCCCAGATGATTGCCCTCGATCTTACAAACGGCCATGTTTACTGGACCGACTATTTCCGGGGAGTCATCCGGGGTAATTTGGATGGATCCGGATATACGGTCATGGGGGGGGATGACGGGGCGGTCCAATATACGGCATTGGCCTTGGATTTGGTCAATAAACATATCTATTTCGGCGATCCGACTCAATTTGGGGTTCTTTTCCGGATGGACCTTGACGGAGAGAATCGGATCGAATTGGCAAGAGGTTTGACTGCGGCCGACTGGCATTTCAACTCCATCTCTCTGGATGTGGCCAACTCCCACATCTATTTTCCCGATGCGGGAGCGAACCAGATCAAGCGGATGGATCTCGACGGGCAGAACCAGGAGACTTTGCTGACGGATCCGGAAAATCCTCCGCTCAATCCCTATGGGGTGGCCCTCCGGTCGGATCACAGATTGTTCTGGGTCGGGGGGGGAGGCCGGCGCCTCGGCACGGCCGATATTGATGGCAGCTCCAACCTGGATTGGCAGTTGGTCCAACTGGACAGCACGACGGCGTTCGGCATTGCCGTGATGGCCGCGCCTGACCCGAATTTCCGTATCACCGGAATTACCCGTGCCGATTCCACGGTAAGCATTAGCTGGGAAGGCGGGACCGCTCCCTATCAATTGCTCCGCACCACCAGCCTTGCGGGGGGGAGTTGGGAGGAGGTTGGTGCTCCGACCCTGGAGACACAGGAATCGGACACTTCAAGTGAACCCAGGATGTTCTACCGGGTGGAATCCGCAGTCAATGCTCCCTGAACCGCAGCCGTGGCAGGGAAGAGCCGGGCCCCTTCTTGTTCTATTTCTCAATGGAAATCGTGGGAGACGGCGGCTTGGTCGGGAAGCGAGCCTGTTAGGGATTCGATGCCGGTGACGTAAACGGTCGGTTGGTCGCCTTCGGAGCGCTGGAGGCGGCCGGTGGCGAGGAGGAAGGGCTCGGTGGAGATGACGTGGCGGTAGTGCAGGAAGGTGGTTTTGGGGACAAAGAGATTGGCGATGCCGGTTTCGTCTTCGAGAGAAATGAAGCAGTGGCCTTTGGCGGTGCCGGGGCGCTGGCGGCAGATGGCCATGCCGGCGACGGTGACGGGGAGTCCGTGGGGAAGGTTGGCCAGATCGGTGGCGCGGAGGATCCGGCGGGTGCCATGGGATTCCCGCCAGAGTTTCATGGGATGGGGGCCGATGCTTGAGCTTTGGGTGGCGAAATCGGAGGAAAGGCGCTCGGCGGGAGACATCATCGGGAGCTGGCTGCCGACGGGGCGGGGGGCTTGGGAGAGGAGGTCGTCGTGGAGCGGGAGCTCGGCCTGCCACATGGCCTGGCGGCGGTGTTCGACTTGTGGCAAATCGTTGAGAACCCCGGCGCGGGCGAGGGCGCGGCGTTCGGCTTCGGCGGGCCTGACGCGGGTGAGGAAATCTTCGAGGGAGATGAAGGCTTGGGTTTCGCGGGTGCCGAGGAGGCGGCGGATGGTGGATTTGGAAAACCCTTTGATGCGGTCGAGCCCGAGACGGAGGATGCGGTCGTCGATGACGCGGGTGGTGTGGTTGCTATGAACGCAGGAGACGGGGAGGATGCGCAGGCCGCGGTGTTTGGCGTCCTGGATGAGGGTGTTCACACTATAGAATCCCATCGGCTGGTTGTTGATGAGGCCGGTGAAGAATTCGGCGGGATGATGGGCCTTGAGCCAGCAGGAAAGATATGCCAACCAGGCGAAAGATATGGCATGGCTTTCGGGAAATCCATAGAGGGAGAAGCTGCCGGTGGAGCGGATGATTTTTTCCTGCACTTCCTGCCCGATGCCGCGGGCGGTCATGGATTGGCGGAGCTTGGCGGTGACTTTCTTCATGCGCTCGTCGTCTCGCTTGAAGGAGACGGCGCGGCGGAGTTCCTCGGCTTCCGCGCCGCTGAAACCGGCGACATTCATGGCCATGCGGAGCATTTGTTCCTGGAAGAGCGGGACGCCGAGGGTGCGCTCGAGGATGGGTTTGCAATCGGGGTGGATGTAATCGATGGCTTCTTTTCCGGTGCGGCGGTTGAGATAAGGGTGGATGAGGTCGCCGACGATCGGGCCGGGGCGGATGATGGCGACCTGGATGGCGAGATCGTAGAACTCGCGCGGTTGCATGATTGGGAGGGTGGCCATCTGGGCGCGGGACTCGACCTGAAAGGTGCCGATGGTGTCGACGCGGGAGAGGAGATCGAAAACGGCGGGGTCGTCCTTGGGGATACGGGCGGGGTCGTAGGCGTTTCCGCGGGATTTGCAGATGGCGAAGGATTCCTCCATGGCGGCGAGGATGCCGAGTCCTAACAAATCGATCTTGATGATGCCGAGGTCCTCGCAATCGTCCTTGTCCCACTGGACGATGGTGCGGCCGGGCATGGTGGCGGGCTGGATGGGGACGACCGAGTCGAGGCCGCGGTCGCAGATGATGATGCCGCCGGAGTGCTGGCCGAGGTGGCGGGGCAGGCCGAGGACGGCGTGATAGAGCCGGGAAAGGGCGGGGAGGCGCGGGTGCGAGGGGGGGAGGAGGCTGGCCATGCGATCTTCGAAATCGCTGGCTTCGCGGGCGAGGGATTCCTCGTTTTCGGAGCCCTCGTGGCGGAAGGAGGCGCTTTCCTTGGAGAAGCGGTCGGCGAGGGAAAGGGGGAAGCCGAGAACTTTCGACATTTCCCGGAAGGCGGAGCGGGGGCGGTAGGTGATGACATTGGCGGTCATGGCGGCGCCGCGCGGACCGTATTTCCGGAAGACGTATTGGATGACTTCCTCACGCCGGTCGCCGGAGGGGAAGTCGATGTCGATATCGGGCCATGAGGCGCGGCTTTCCGATAGAAAGCGTTCGAACAGGAGCTTGCTGCCGACGGGATCGACGCCGGTGATGCCGAGGGAATAGCAGACGGCGGAATTGGCGGCGGATCCGCGGCCTTGGCATAACATGTCTTTGCCGCGGGCGAAGCGGACGATGTCGTGGACGATGAGGAAGTAGCCGGCAAAGCCAAGGCGGTCGATGAGGGCGAGTTCCTTTTCCAACTGTTCTCGGACGTCACTGCTGCAAATTCCGTAGCGGCCGGCCGCGCCTTCGTAGGTGAGGCGGCGGAGGAGGATGTTTTGCTCGAGGAGGGAGAGGGGATGACCATGGGCGTCCGGGTAGTCGGGAAAACGGTAGCCGAGGTTTTCCAAGGTGAATTCGAGGCGCTCGGAAAGGCGGCGGACGTTGGCGAGAGCTTCGGGGAGGTCGGCGAAGAGGGCGGCCATTTCCTGCGGGGATTTGAGGTGGCGCTCGCCATTGGGGGCGAGGAGATGGCCGGCGTGGTCGAGGGTGAGGTGGTGGCGCAGGCAGGTGAACGCATCGGCTAACATGCGGTCGCTGCGGGTGGCGTGGAGGGGGGCGTTGCTGGCGATGAGAGGGAGCCGGAGGTGGGCGGCGAGATCGATGAGGTGGCGGTGGAGGCGGCCGTCGTCGCGGAGGTGGTGGCGGTTGATTTCCACATAGACGTTGTCGCGGCCGAAGGTGGCGATGAGGGATTCCGCGGCGGCGAGGGCGGCGGGTTTGTCGTGGTGGAGGAGGTGGCGGGCGAGGGGGCCGTCGCGGTCGCCTGTGAGGGCGATGAGGTGGGTTTCGGTGAGGGTTAACCGCGGGGGCGGGGAGGTCGCAAAGGGTCGCGAAGCGGGGGTTGGGGGCTGGGGTTGGGGATTTAAATCGAAACGCGGAGGCGGGGAGGTCGGGGAGAGGGACGCGGAGGTGTTTTGGAGATGGTGGTCGGTGAGGTGGCGGGAGAGCGATTGATAGGCGTGGCGGTCCGGGCAGAGGACGGGGATTTGGGAGCCGTCGGGGAGGTCGAGGGCGGTGCCGACGATGGCGCGGATGCCATAATCCTTCGCGGCGTGATGGGCGCGGGCGGAGCCGTAGAAGCCGCCGTGATCGGTGAGGGCGATGGCGGAGTAGCCGAGCTCGGCCGCGCGGCGGACGAGGGATTCGGGTTGGCTGGCACCGCGGAGGAAGGAGAAGGCGGAGCGGGTGTGGAGTTCGCTATGCATTGAGAGATCGAAGGTCGAAGGTCGAAGGTCGAAGGTCGAAGGTCGAAGGTCGAAAAGTCGAAGGTGTGAAAGTTTACCGCAAAGGCGCGGAGGTCGCAGAGGGACGCGGAGGAGAATTTGATAGAATGTTGAATGTTGATTGCCCGCCCAGGGAAGTTGTATTATCTTGATTCTTGATTCTTTGTAATCTTCAATTCACGTATAACTTCCGTGAAGTTGCCAGTGATGGGGCGGGGTGAAGGTGAGGCGGAGGAGGGGCGGGGTGGGGAGCTGGAGGTCCCATTCGAGGTGGCGCCAGTTGGTGGCGGGGTCCCACCAGTCGCCGGATTGGGAGAAGGGGCCGCGGAAGGCGACGATTTCTCCGCGATGGGGGCCGGTGAGGAGGGCGAGGGGCCTGGGGCCGGTGGGGAGGGACTCGTGGGCGACGGCGATTTCGATGGGCGGGCGGAAGCGGCGGAGGGGGAGGGAGCTGGCGGGCGGCGGGAAGGGGGTGTTTTCGGGAGCGATGGGATGGAGTGCGGAGCGGAGGGTGAAGGCGTCGGGGCGGTGGCTTTGGAGGGGGACGGGGATGCCGACGCGGCCGGGACCTAACAGGGCTTCGAGGCGCGTGAGGGTGTCGGCCCAGCGCTCGGGTTGTGGCATTTGGCGGCCGCCGATCCATTCGCGCTGGCGGGAGAGGGGGGCGGTGGGGGTGGCATCAAGGTGGATGGCGGTGACGGGCGATTCGAGCTGGAGGGATTCGGCGAGGATTTGGAGGGGGCGGAGGAGCTGGGCGGGATCGGCGAGGGGCTCGGGAAGCTGGATGGGGCGGTGGACCTCCCGGCCGGAGGCGAGATGGAGGCGGAGTTCGAGGGCGGAGGCGGCGAGGTGGCGGGTGTGGAGGCGGGCGGCGAGGGCGTGGAGAATGCGGTTGAAGAGGAAGACGAGTGGTTCGGTGGTGTGGATGGCGTCTTCGAGGTCGATGAATTGGGCGAGGGACTCGGGCGGGCGGTGGAGTTTGAGAAGGCGGCGGGTTTTTCCGGAAAGAAGGTCGTGCCAGTGGCCGGCGGTGGGGCCGAAGCGTTCGGCAAGCTCCTGGCGGGGGAGGCGGCGGTAGTCGCCGAGGGTGCGGATGGCGAGGAGGTCGAGGAGCGGGAGAATGGCGGCGCTTGCTTCGAGGTGGGAAAGGAGGTGGAGGGGGAGGTTTTCGAGGCTTTCGCGGGAGGTGAAGCGGCCGCGGGTTTGGGGGTGGAGGACGGCGAGGTGGGCGAGGTCGGGGGTTTCGGCGAGGGCGTGGCAGGCGTCGGTGGCGGAGCGGGGGAGGGAATCGAGGCAGCGGAGTTGGGCGGGGGTGGCGGCGGAGAGGTCGAGGAGGAGGGTATCGGGGGTGGTGATTTCGAGGTCGGGGGTGAAGGTTTCGGCGAGGGTGATGAGCTCGGCAAGAAGGGCGGCTTCGGTGTCGGGCTGGCGGGTGAGGAGGGCGAGATCCGGGCAGCGGACGAGGGCACGGTTGAGCGGCCAGCCGGGGATGATGCCGGTGGTGCGGGCGGCGGGGTTGGTGGCGAGGAGGGGGACGGCGGTGTTTTGTTTTTTGCGGGAATCGTAATCGCAGAGGATGGCGCAGGGTTTGGTGCGCGCGGAGGGATCGACGCGGAGGGCGGCGAGGATGGGAAGGTCGGGGAGTTGGAGGGCTGCGAACATGGGAGAGAGTGCCGAGTGATCAGAAGTGGAAGAGGCGTGGTCGGAGCGGAGCTTTGGCTTGGGTGGAAGAGGTGACCGCGGAGACGCAGAGGTCGTGAAGGGGCGCGAAGCTGTGGTTCTGGCTTAGGTTTCTGGCGTCTGGTTTCTGGTTTCTGGTTTCTGATTTTGGGTTGTCAGGTGGCGTGGCGGAGGCGGTGGGTTTCGGCTTTGAGGTGAGGGAGGATTTCTGTGCGGTGTAGATCGAAGTCGCTGAGGGTGAGTCGAAGGGAGAGGGTGAGGCGAAGGCTGGCGCAGGGGACGAGGGGGGTGGGGGAGAGGACGATGAGGCGGCATTTGACGCGTTCGCAGAGTTGCTTGAGACGCCACCATGCGGTGGAGGGAATCGTGCGGAGATCCGCCGCGGGCAGGCCTTGGAGGTCGAGTAGGATGGAAGGGAGGTTTCCGTCCCGGACAAGGAGATCGACGGCCCTGAGCGTTTCCGGGATTTTCCGGCAGCGGACCCACAAGAGCTGGGAGCAGGCAGCAGGAGTGAAGGAGGCGGGGTCGAAGGAATCGCCGACATCAACGAGGATGAGGCTGGGAAGTGTGAGGGGCGCTTCGGGTTGGGCGAGGACTCCGGCAAGCCAAAGGGAGAGGCTGCCGGCTTCCTGGGCCGGAACAATCTCGGAGATGGCACCCACGGGAAAAGAGGCGAGAGTGAAGGGGTGGTCGGCGTCCGGAGCTTCGGATGGCAGGGCGGCCGCGTGCGCCTGCGGGAATTTCTCCCGTAGCTGACGCCGGATTTCCTGGAGGGTTTGCAGGGCCACGGAGGGCAATTTAGGACGCCGGGGAAAACTGTTCAAGAGAACATTTTTTTGAGAGATGCAGAGGGAACGTGGCGATGCCCCGGCAAGTTTGCCGGATGGGTTTCCTTGCATCCGGTCAGGCTTTCCTAAATACGAAATGCCTGCCTCATCGAAAACCTGACGATTCCGCGATGCACCAAGCCCGTTTGTCCACTCCGGTTGCCTTGCACCTGCTTTTTCTAAGCGTCATCGTGTTCGGAGTTCTGACCGCGGGGGGAAACTGGTCATTCAGCCACGGGGCTCTTTTCACGGGGGCAGGGTTGCTGATGGTGGTCTTCCCGCCAGTGGAATCGCTGCCCCGGGGATGGTGGCTGCTGGCTTTGGGTTTTGTTCTGTCGATGGGGGGCGCGTTTCTGCCCGACGCATGGTTTTCACCGCTGGCCTGGCGGGACGAGCTGGAGGCGGCCGGATTGGAAACCGGAGATCAGGTGGTGATCCAACGGCGGCTGGCATGGGAAACCGGCCTTGTGTTTTCCGGCACGCTGCTCGTCGGTTTGTGGATGCTGGGGCACCGGGTTTCGGCGGGAGGGCTGCGATGGGTGGCTTTGGCCTTTGCGGCAAGTGTGGCCGGATATGCGGCCTTATGCCTCATTTTCCAGGAAGAGCTGGGCACTTCCCGCTCGCAAGGGCACTTCGGGTTTTTCCCCAACCGCAACCACACGGCAACCTTCCTGGCCATGGGGGGGCTCACGGGCTTGGGCTCCCTGATGCAGGGGATCCGCGAACGACGCGGCTGGATGATTGCCCTATCCTTGGGGGCCACTCTTGTTTGTGTGTGGGCGGTGGTGGGATGGTCGATCAGCCGGGCGGGTGTGGTGCTGGTGGGAATGGGAACGGTGACATGGCTGGCGGTCCTCGGTCCCGGCTATTTCGGAAAGCACACCCGCCGCGCGCTTCTGGTACTGGGACTCGCCGCCGGCGGTGGATTTCTGGTTGGCGATTTCCAAGTGAAGCAGCGTTTGACGGAGACCGTGGCGCGGATGGAATCGGCCGGGACCGGGGAAGGGACGGCCTCGTCCATGGATCTGGAAGAGGTGGATTTCCGTCTGCCGACCTGGCTTGACACCTTGGACATGATTGCGGCCAGGCCTTGGACCGGATTCGGCCCAGGCCAGTTCAGTTTCGTATTTCCCCAGTACCGGGACCGGAGTGCGGTCGCCGGCCGGACCCGGCACCTGCATCCGGAGAGCGATTGGCTATGGCTGGCCGCCGAGGCAGGAGTGCCCGCGGGGGGGCTGCTCGCGGTCTTGGTGGCGGCTGTCGGATTCGGGTCATGGCGGGGCTTGTCGGCCGGCAGGTCGCGGTCGATCCGCGCAGGATGCCTCGTTGCGGCGCTGATGCTGGCCTTTCATGGCTTTTTTGATGTGCCGGGACACCGTGTGCCGCTCGCCTGGAGTGCGGCGCTGCTGCTGGGGCTGTCACTGCATCCACCCGCCGGGGGGGGGCGGAATCCTAACAGGCCCTTCGCCCGAATCGCGGGAGGGGTCGTGCTTGCCGGCGGTTTGTGGCTTCTTTTCGCCCAAGGCTCCGCTTCCCGCGAGCCTGTGATCATCCGTGGGGATCGTGCGGTGGCGGAGGTTTCGGAGCTCTACCAGATGGATCTGGCCGCCCGGGCCGAAGGGAGGTTGCCACCCGCGAATCCCGCCAACGATCCATTGGGAAAAGCACTGCTGATCCTTGAAACCGCCGTGCGAGATTTGCCGCTCGATCTCCGGCTTCATCACCTGGAGGGAGCCATTGCCCTTCAGTTTGATGCCAGCGAAGCGGTAGTGGAGCGGGCGTTCGCCATCGAACGCGCGCTGGATCCCGTTTGGCCCGGGATTCCATTGCGGCAGGCGGTAGCATGGTCATCCGTCGATCCGCGGCGCGCCGGCGAACTTTCCGCAGAAATACAACGGCGGGCGGCCCGCCTGGATGCGAAGGACGTCCGCGCGCCCCATGGGGCCGAAAGTTGGAGTGATGACGCCCAAACGCAGATTTCGACACTCGTCAGAAAGTATCCGGCGATGGGATCTCCCGCCCGCTGAGGTTAGATGGATGGCACGGAAAGTGCTGCGCAAATGATGTTCCGCCGAAAGCAGCCCCGCTCACACCGATCCAAGATATGCATGCCGAAACGGCGGTTCCCGACCCCCGCGATCCTCCATCAAAGGTCGTGAGTTCTTGTTAAATGCCGAAATAGTTGATTTTTTGCTCGCCGTATCGCCCTTTGCATTGTTGGCTTCTGCCGTTCTTGCCCACATGAAAATCAAATTTTCCATACTATCCTTCATGTTGCTGACATTGGCTTCGGCCGTTGGAGGTTCCAAATCCGCGGACGTCGCGAGTTCCAAATCTCCAAGCCAGGCTTCAAGGGGGTTTTATACCGAGGAAGCAAGGATTCTGGACCAGCCCTATCATGGCACACTGGCACCCGTCTTCACCAATTGTGCCAATTTTGGCAGGCGTGCGGCTCCGATTGTCCTCAATTACATGTTGCCACCGGAGGGGGCCAAGGGCTCTTCTCCGGATGGAGTGTCTTTTCTCGCATCCACCAAGGATGGGACGGAATATTGGGATAAGCACGCATACCGCAGTGAGCTGCCCACGCAGGAGGAGCTTGCCGCACTGAGCACATTCGAGGAATTCGTCGCTGTTCTTGGACCGCCCACGGATCATCCGAGTGATGGACGGACAGAAGGGGATTGGGGATACGATACCGTGGTGTGGCGGCTTTTCACTCCTGTCGATGAAACGAACATTTCCGTAATTCACGTCACGCTTCATCGGAAGTGGAATACCACCGGCGCCATCCCGGTATACACGATCGATTGTTTTGGCATTCGAGGTGGAGGCCTCGAGGGCGGCGGCGCGGGTCCGCTTTTCCCGCTGCCCGGCCAGCCGGGCTCCATAGGTCCCATCGTGGAATCTCCTGTGGTATCTCCCTCCTGATGGCGGGACATCACTGGCTGAATTTCGCCCGCGCCCACACCGATGCCCGGACATTATCAGAATTCTACGGATGGAAATACGCTCATGGTGACCAATGGCGAACTGGACTCCGAATTGTCACAGAAGTGCCTTCTTTCCGGCAAATAAGCGGCCGCAAGTAATGAATGCTTGAAAAATATCTTGCGAATCCTTACTATTTAGATATTCAATCCGCTTCCGCCGCGGCCTACCTGTTAATTTCAAGTTGTGCCAACAAGACGAACCTTCATTAGAATCCTATGAATCCCCGATTGATCCTCACTCCCTTTCTTGTCTCCCTTCCCTATGCGGCGGCGGCTCAGGACTTTGCAGTTCCTTTGCTAACGGCACCATCCGGATACGGTTCGGATCGCGATTGGGTCCCGCCATCGGCCTCCGAGATTCTGGATGGTTGGAGTTTCGGTCTTGGCACGGCGTTGGTTTACGACTCGAACAGCAATCCCGGGCCAACGGGGTCCGATGACGACGGAGACTTCATCTGGTCGGTGACGACATCGGCGGCCTACCGGACCAAAGGCACCGAGTGGTTCATGGGAGTCCGGGGTGCCGTCGATCATTCGTTGTATTTTGATAATTCGGACCTGGGAGGGCTTGGCTATAACGGTGGGTTGGATTTCGGCTACAACGGTGGCCCGTTGGCGGTTCTGGGCACTTTCGGTTATAGTTTCGACCGCGGAGTCAATCGCCTTTACGGCGGTTATCTGGAGAGTCACCGCTTCAACGCCGGTCTTTCAGCGGCGTATCAATGGAGCGCGAAGACTTCGCTGAACGCCCGTCTGGGACATAGCTGGACCGATCCGGAGGAGTCCGGATTTGGCAAAACGGAGACCACCAGTTTCGATATCGCGGCCCTTTGGAGAGCGACGCCCCTGCTGTCGATCGGTCCTGGCTTTGCTTGGAGCATGAACAGCGGAGATAGCCAGTTGGATCGTTACGCCTACGGCCCGATCGTCCGGGCTCAATACAAGTTGGGTGCCAAATTGGCAATGGACGGCACGGTGGGCTTGGAGTTCGTGGACTACAGCGGAGGTGGTGGCACCGACACTTCTTTCACAGCGGGACTCGGAGTAAGCTATCAGGCGTCTCCACTTTGGGGAATGAATTTCGGGTTATACCGTGGAACCACCGCCGACGGATCGGTGGCAGGCGCATATCGCGAAAGCCTTTCTGCCCGCCTTGGCTACAACCGCCGCATACGCCGTGCGACTTTGAATCTCGGTATGGGCTACGAGATCAACAATACCAAATACCCCGACGGTCTCGGGGGGGCGGATGGTGCCGGTGATTTCCTTACCTTCGACGCCTCGCTCGGCATGCCGATCCTCAGAAACCGGGTTTTGGCATCCACTTTCTTCAATTGGCGCGAAGAGATTGATGGTGACAGCCTCTTCGACACCGATGGCTATCAGTTAGGGGTGAGACTCTCTACCGGCTTCTAAAGATTCGGGGGCCGGAAGTGAATCCACGGCTCATCCGGATGGACCCGGGAGGAGCGGCGGGCGGCTGCCCTTGACGGGTTGAGCGACATTCTTTTCCGACTGGGAACTGCCGCTTCCGGTTGCAGTTTGCAAGCTCCATGCAAAGCGCGTGCATCTCGTTCTGATCAACCAATACTACCCGCCCGACGGGGCGCCAACCGGCTTGATGCTGGAGGCGGTGGCGGAAGCCATGGCCTTAGCCGGCCATCGGGTGACGGTGCTTTGTGCGGCGGGCGGCTACGCCGGTGCGAAGCGGCGGGGCAGGTCCCCACCTTCCCCCGGGGTGCGGGTGGTGCGCGTCGGTGCGACACAATTCGGAAGAGGGACGCAGCTTGGGAAACTCGCGGACTACCTGTCATTTTATGCGGGAACGGGCTGGAGGCTGGCGACGCTCCGCCCCCGTCCGGACCGCGTCGTGGCGCTGACCACTCCGCCCTATCTTTCGGTCCTCGCGCGGATCTTCTCCAAGTTGCGCGGGGCGGATCACGCGCATTGGGTGATGGATTTGTATCCCGACGTCATGGTTGCCCATGGAATGTTAGATGAAGGCGGAGTTCCGCATCGACTGCTGGCTGCATTGGCGCGGTTCGGTTACGGCGGTGGACGATGCGCCGCGGTCGTCACGTTGGGGCCGGACATGGCAGAGCGGGTTGCCACGCATCTGGACCATGGGGGAGTGGCGAAATGGGTGCCCTTGTGGGGAACCGGTGCGGGCCGATGCGACAGGGAAGCGGTGCGAGCCTTGCGGACCGAACGCGGGTGGCGCGATGATGAATTGGTTCTGATGTATTCCGGAAACATGGGCTTGGGACATCGCTTCGACGAATTTCTAGCAGCCGCCGCGACCCTCGCCTCCGTGCGGCGTTCCCCGTCCATCCGCTTCGTTTTCTTTGGCGGGGGCAAACGCCGGGGCGAGATCGAGGAATTTATCGGGGGTCATCCGGACGCACGGGTGGAGCTTCACGATTACGTATCCCGTGAACTGCTGGCGGCTCACCTGTGCAGCGCGGATGTTCATCTTGCATCCTTGGAGCCGTCATGGGAGGGGACCATGTTGCCCAGCAAGCTGCAGGGAATTTATTCGGTCGGGCGACCGGTGATGTTTGTCGGCAGCCGAAACTCCTCGACCGGCCGCTGGATCGAGGAAAGTGGCGGCGGCTGGGTAGTGAAGCCGGGGGATGTGGAAGGGCTGTTAGGGGCGGTCGGAGAGGCGCGGGATCCGGCGGTTCGCCATCAGCGGGGAATTGCAGCACGGGAATTTCATTTGAACCATTTCCGCCAGGACACTAACACCTCGCGGGTCACGGAGTTGCTGACCTGTGGGAATGCCCGCTAGCAACGGCACGCACGGACAGGTTGCCTGAAAACGGGCGAGTGAACAAGGCGGCATATGCGGCTCCGGTTCAAGGGCGCGGGCTTACCTCCCCCTTCGGTTGCTCCCAGACGATGTTGTTTCCCAAAACCCCGGATGAAAACCGGTGCCAGGCCAGATCCTCGGAAGGCATTCCCGCGACGGCACCCATCAGGACGCGGGTGCTAGTTGGCTGAAAACGGCTGAGTGCCGCGGCAAGGCGAAGCCGCCGAAGTTCGAGCCCGGTGTTGCCCATGAGAATCCCCTCCCTCAGATCGGCGCCATCGAATCCGCTGACCCAGACGCATTTGAACACATGCACCGACGGTCCCCCGCCACGCGGACGGAAAAGCGTGGAGTCGAAAACGAGCGTGCCACCCGCGCTCTCATGCACGCGGCGGGAAAAGACATTTTCCAGATCCATCCCGATGCTCCCCATGCATTGTTCGGGAAGGTGTTTGAAGGCTTCCAGGGTGTTCACCGTCCGCGCCTGATCCCATCTGAAAAAGGCGACGCGCATGCCGGGGCCGTCCTGTTCGCCAACGTCCGCGATCCAGCCGCCGGTGCAGCGGAGGGAGTGCTCGACTTTCTGATAGAGGTGGCCATGGAAGGTCCAGCCGCCGGATCCGGCCGGCGCCATCAGTTCCGGAACGGCGGGAGGATTTTCGGAAGGTGGGGGGTGGGTCCACCAATGGGCTGCGAATTCGGATGCGAGCACGGGTACCAGACCAAGAAGGATTTTAGGGTGGAAACTCATGCGGACCTCCTTTCCCTGACCGTCCGGACAAGATGACCGCCCGGCTGGCGGGAATCCAGAGCGGAAGAAACGCCCAGCAGAATTGCCGAACCCGTAAGGAAGGCCAGCAACCCCGCGAGATCATGGGCGGCGGCGAAGGCCTCATCGCCCCGCTCGAACCGGATCCATGCCAGTGACGTGGCGCGCGCGACATTGAGAACCCACGCGGTGATCAGTCCCGCGGCCACCATCAGCCACCGGCCTGCGGACCTCAACTCCATCCATTCGCCGAAAAACAAGGCGGCCATCAGGAAGCTTTGCGCGGAGCGGATTCCGCTGCATCCTTCCGTCACCTGCACCACTTCCCCCAGCCGGCCGAGCTGGTCGCCGATGGCTGTAACCGGCCGGCCGAGCAGCCCCAACACGCGGGCGGTGGCGGCGATCACGCTGTCTGTTAGGTGGGAGACCACAAACCGTTCGAGGACGGAGGGGAGGGGAAGGGCGCTGCACGCGAAGATGATCACGGGAATGGAACGGCGCGCCGCCCTCCTGCCTCCTAGCCGATGGAGCGTATAAAACGTGATTGCGGTCACCAGCAGGGCCTGGCACCAGATCGGAAAGGTCCAGCGGGGATCGACCCGATGGAGCACCCGCAGCGCTGTCAACGCCAGGAAAAGCGATACCAAGCCGGTCGCGATGGCGGCCCCGGACAGCCGTTTCGGTTTGACCGGAACCAAAAGCCCCCGCAGCCGGAAAATGAACAGGAGCGCGAGTGGGGGCACATACCAGCCGTAGCTGTAGTATTCGCCGTGTTGCCAGGCATGGACGCAGGACACGTATAACTGCGTCCAGAGCAGGAAGAGCATTATCAGCCAGCCCGCCGCCGGGGAAGTCTCCGCCACTTTTGCCTGGGGGGCTTTCAAGGTTGCGGTCGTGTCAACGGTTCAGACCTTCCATCATCCAGGAAACCATCAGGCCGGAGTGGGCTCGGTGGCTCCGTTGGCTGCCGGGCTTTTCCGCGAGCGTTTGATTTCCTGGAAGCCTCCTGCCGCCCCGGCGCGAGAGCGGACCGGAATGAGGAGTTGCTCGGGATTGAGAGTCGGTTGCCAGCGGCTTACCTCGAGTCCAAGGTCTCCTGCGGCGATCATCAGAGCATCCATGCGTTCGTCCGAGAGTACGCTTGAAGTGATCATGATGCAGTTGGCCCCCGTCTGTTTGACTAACGAAGGAAGTTGAGCGAGCGAACCGAGAATGGGAAACCCTCTCATCCGCCGGCCCTTCAAGTGTTTGCTGTCGTCAATAAATCCGACGAAATGATAGTTTTTCCAAGTGTCCGGATTGGAGAGGCGCATGTGGCAGACAAACAGTTCTCCAAGGTCACCCGCCCCATACATCAGGGCGGTGGACGACGAACTTTTGGACTTCAGACGCCGCTTTCGGTGCATGGTGTCGATCACGCTCTCCTGAAGATAGAATCCGATGCATCGGGGAGCGAACACCGTGGCGGTTCCCAACGTGATGGCTGACAGATGGAACGCGGTATCGCGGAAGCTGAAATCGGACTGCGACATCCCCAGAATCGTGAAACTTATCCCCGCGCCGCAGATCATCCAGATCAGACACTCGGCGAAGTCATGACTGGAAGCGCGGGTCCAGCGGCGCGCGTGCGCCCGGGCAAAACGCAGGGCGACTACGGTGCAGAACGTGAAAATCATGGCGGCCGACAAAGCTTCGTCGACCTTGAATCGCGTAACGGTCGCTTGGGTGATGATCCACCACGCCAGCATTCCAGAGCCGAAGAGGACGACCACGTCATAAGCGAAATAGGCAACGGCTGTCTGGCGGCAAGATCTCGGCTTGCGGACCAGGGCTCTGAGTCCTTTGCCGCTTTCAAGGAATTCCACCGGGGCAATATAACGTAGGCCGACGAGAGCGATAATCACCACTCCGACCACCGAAACGGTTGCCCAGTTCGCGCCTCCCAAAATGGGCAGTAGGGCAAGCAGAGAGATCACCCCTGCAAAGCCATAGATGACAAACACGGCCTGGCGCTGGGTGAGGCCCCAGGCAAGTAGCCGGTGGTGAATGTGATCGCGATCCGCGCCGAAGATATGAATGGTTGCTTTTCCGGGACGCGAATCCGCCAGCCGCCGTGCCGTGCGGCGCCAAACGGCCAGCGCGACATCGAGCAGTGGGATCCCACCGACCAGCAACGGTAGCAAAAGACCTACGACAACGGCGTGGCGACCGACGGTCGCCGTGCCCACCGACGCGATGAAGAGACCCACAAGCATGGATCCGGTATCACCGAGGAAGATCCTGGCGGGATGAAAGTTATAGCGGAGGAAGCCCAACAGGGCCACCGCCATCACGGCAATCACCCACGCGTTGGAGGCTTGGTCTCCTGCTGCCGCCAAAGCGGTGAGAATGAGGAGGGCGATCATTCCCAATCCCGCACAAAGGCCGTCCATCCCGTCGATGAGATTGAAGGCGTTGATCAAGGCCACCGTCCACCCCACGTGGATTGCCAGATCCAAAAACCAAGGAATATCGAACCCCATGAAGTGGCCCGCTCGGTCCGGATTGTGTGTGAACATGACGACGGCGGCGGCGATCTGCATCCCCAGCTTTAAAAAGGCGGAAATCCCTTTCCGATCGTCAAAAAAGCCGGTGATCACCAACAGGCCCGCCGCAGCAATGAAGTGCCAGAGCCAGCGCCCCCCCAAGGTCCCCACGAATACCGCTCCCTGCCAATGCAGCAGCAGCAGTCCTAACATCATTGTGATGAAGATCCCGAGGCCGCCCGACCTGGGGATGGGCGTTTCGTGGATCCTCCGTTCGCCTGGCAGATCAATCAAGCCGAATTTCGGGGCGATGAAGATCATCAGGCGCGTCACCGCCAGTGAGACCGGAAGTAGCGCGGCAACGATCAGGAAGGACCAGATGGATGCGGGCATGAAGGATGGGGTGGCCGTCGCCAAGCAGGTGTCAAAGAGGCTTGGCTGTCCGGATACTTTACGGGTGTGGTTGGGTGGTAATTCCCAAACTCGGCAGGACCATCCGTGATTGGTTGTCCTACCGCGATCAAGAAAATAAATGAATGTTAGAAACTGGCAGTTGTGATCTTTGCTCCGCCACGGTGGATACCAAAGAGGCGGGAACAACAACGAATGAGCAGATTGCCTGCCACTGTCTCAGAAGTCTCTGGCGGTGGGGCTGGATTTTGGAATAGTTGCCTAATCGGGTTCCCTGTGATTTTAGATCTAGAGAGGGGATTCCACTTGGTTCGACTTCAGGAAGAGACATCCGCTTTTTTCCTCCGCTTGTTGCGGCGTGATTTGCGCGAGGGGTCATCATCTCCGTTCTCCCCGTAACTGCCGTAGGTGCCGTAAGATCTGCCATGCTTCGAGGTTTGGTAATATCCGTATGAGTAGTTTTCCCCGACGAGGCGCCTTTTTTCTTTAAACGCATTGAAAACGATGCCGCTGGGCGGGGTGCCATCCTGTTCCATAATCTCAAGGACGCGGCGGACGGCGGCTTTCGGAGTGTATTCGGCACGGACCACAAGACAGACATTGTGAGCGAGTTTGGCGATGATCCGGGTGTCCGGGACCGCGAGGATCGGAGCGGTATCGAGCACGATCATATCGTATTCGTTGTAGGCGCGGGTCAGAATCACTTTGAGACGCTCGATATCAAGAAGTTCCCCGGGATTGGGTGCTCGCTTTCCGGATAGAATCAGATGTAAATTCTCGCGGCCCGTGTTGCGGATGACGACGTCTTCGAATGCCACCTGGTTTGCAAGGCATTCGGTGATGCCCCCTTGGCCGTGGTCACGGGGGAGACCGAAAGTATGGTGAATCGACGGTTTCCGGAGGTCGAGATCGATCAAAAGGGTGCGCCTGCCCTGACCTGCGGCGGCGAGTGCGAAGTTGGCGGAAGTGGAGGTTTTTCCTTCGCCGGGAATCGCGCTGGAGAAGAGGGTGATCTTCCGCCGCGTCTCATCTCCAAGCAGGGAGACCGAGGCCCGCAGGACCCGGTACATTTCGGCATAGCTGGTCGTGGAGGTTCCAGGCCGGAAAACAAGCCGCTCGTCCCAGCCCGTATTCGGATCCTCGGGCTGATCGGGAAACTGTTTGCGGTAATCGCCTTCGGCGGTCTCTAAATGGCGGGGATGGATCGCAGCGATGGCCGCCAGAACGTTGGTACCGGTCTCGCCGGAAATTTGGGCGACGGTGTGATATTTGTTATCCAGCCGGATTAGGAGCAAAGCCAGTGCGAGGCCGGTTCCCAGTCCCACCACCGATCCGGTTGCCCGGATCTGCGTGGCGTCAGGGGCGGATGGTCGGCCGGGGACTCGGGCAAGACTGCTGACTTCCGCGCTGGATTCCGCGCCTTCCTGATTGACGCCTGATTGCTCGATCTGGGTCAACATGCTGTTGAAGACACTGGTGGAACTGGCGATTTCGCTTTGGAGGGTGCCAATCCGGGCAAGAAGCTGCTGCCGGGCCATCCGGAGAAAGGCGTCCGGCTCCGTTTCCCGATCGGGCAGGCTCTTCACCGCGATGTCCCAGTAAGCCTTGTCGATGGCCGAGAGGCGGGCAACGTCGAATTCCTGTAGAAACTGTTTCTGAAGTTGGGCCAACTCGGCGGACGCGGCGGCCATCGTCGGATGTTTGGGCAGATAGCGGCGCTGAAGAGTGGTCGTTTCGGCTTCTTTGGCATCCAGCCGCTCGTGGACTTCAATGGCACGGGCGTAGCTGGCGAGAGCTCCACCGGCGGTTTGCAAGCTGGTCCGGGCGATCTCGGATCTCTTTTCCAACACTTCGATCGAGTCGCGGCGGACGTCGGTCCGCGCCCCGGCGATCTCCGCGAGATATTCCCGTGCCACGCCATCGGCGAGCGCTTTGGAAACCTCCGGAACCGGGTGGGTCATCGAGATGTCCAACAAACGGGTACCTTGGCGGATTGAGATGTTCATCCATTGCGAGATCATGCCGCCTAGTGCTGCCGGAGGCGGCGGGGCTGCGGACGAGGGGCCGTCCTCGGGAGTGCCGTTGCCCAGCCGGTCGCGGAGCCAGAGCGGCTGCCAGTCCACGGCCCGCGGGACGAGACCGGGAAGCTCGCGGATATCCTGGCGGGAAGCGACGCGCTCCAGCAGATCCATCCGTCGGATGCGCTCCGCCACCGTATTCATCGCCTCCTGACTGCGGAGATCAATCTCATCCACCTGGTCCCGCACCATGACCGACCCCGTTTGTTGTTTGATCAGGAGGGTCGCGGTGGCGGTGTATTTCTTTGGAGCTTTGGAGACATAATAGGTTGCGCCAAGAAACCCGAGAATCAGTCCCAGAGCGATCCAGTGCCAGCGGCCGACGAGATTGTGCAGCAACCGCTTCAGCTTCTCGCCCGAAACATCCCGCGATGGTTCCTGGGAATAATAGTCCTCTTCGAACTCTTCGGACCGAGATGGTGGGTGGTTGGGCGGATGGGACATGATTGGCGATTGCACGGCGGGCGTGTTACAGCACGCGGGAGCTTGTCCTTGGGACGCGAGAGGAAAGTCCGTAACGATGGTTTATTGCAAGCACAGACGTAGTATAAGGCGTGGCCCCGGAAACAAAATCTTTTCGGAGGGGGGGGGCTCGGAAGCACCCTGACGGGAGCAATGTGGCATTGCGGCCCACCCGTTCTGGTCCAGCCTTTCAGCACCTTGCGGACCCAACTCAGTTAAATCCGACGCAGGGCGTCAGAAGAGGCGTTCGGCCACGGTGACAATATCGTCGGGATGAAGAAAGTAACGTGTGTTGCCCGACTCGGTCATTTCCCTGACGTTAATCGTGGTGACCCTGCCGTTGCGGTTGATATTCACTTTTTTCGGGTTGGAGAGCGGGGTAAATCCACCCGCTTGGGCGATCGCGGTCACGATATCGAGGCGGCCGTCAATGGGGAAGGGAATGGGGCCCGGTTTGCCCACCTGCCCGAGGATGGTGGCGGTTTTGTTGACAAACGGACTAAGCTGAACCACCACCCGGTCACCGGGACCCACTTGGATTTTGCCGCTTTCGATCGCGGAAATGGAATGAGTCGAGGTGCCGCCCCCCGCCCGGGTAAGAACGATTCCGTTGGGATTCGCGCCGGGTGCCAAGCCTCCTGCGCTGGCGATGGCCGCCGACAGATCAAATTTGCCGCTGACCGGCATCGGGAACTGTCCGGGGCCTTGCACCGCTCCGATCACCGAGATGAAATCCTGCGAATACTCGGCGATGGTGAGGGTGATTTTGGGATCGACGAGATAATCTTTCGCGTAAAGGTCGCGGATCGTCCTATTTGCTTCGGTAACCGTCATGCCGCCGATTTTGACGCTATTAATGAGCGGGAGGACGACCTCCCCGGATTTGAGAACGCGGGTCAGGGTCGTGAGATCTTCTTCACCGAAGACCGTCAGGCTGACGGAGTCGTTCGGCTTGAGCGTCGGATCGGCGTTCTGGGCAGAGGCAATGGGGACGGCAATGCCCGGAAGGGCAGCCAGGAGAGAGAGCAAACGGACACGAATCATGGCCGGGATCCTATCCGGTTGCTGCCACTTGGCAAGAACGGGGAATGGAATATCAGGACGCGTTTCATAAATCGGCGGTATCCTGACACGACCGGCAAGCGATGAATGATAAATCTTCCCAGACCATCAAGTTCTTGCCTGCGGCCGCCGGTTGTGAGACAGCAGGCTCTCATGACCGCTTTCAATCGCTGCCGGGACCGCTGGGTGGACCTCCACCCATTGTGGCGGGCGCTCGCGGTCGTGGCGGTGGTCGCCGGGACCGGCCTCGCCGCCGGCCCGCCTTTGCTGGGGGCTTACCGCGGGTGGCAAACCTCACGGCAATACGCGGCGGCAATTGCGGCATCGGAAAACGGGCAGCACTCGGCGGCGATCGAACTCTCGCTCCAGGTGCTCCGCGCGGAACCCTCGCGGAAGGAACTTCTGCCGGTCCTTTTCCGGGCGAGCGACGCGCTGGGGGATTCCCGCCGGATCCGCTTCGCCCGCCTATTGCTGGAAGCGGGGGAAAAGCATCTCGGTAGCGACCGCCTGTGGGCATGGCAGGCGCTTTGCGGGAGCGCGCCGGCCGGACCGGTGTTCTCCCTGTGGGAGGATCTGCCGCCGGACGAGCGGAAAAACGCGGCATTCGTGGCCCCCCTCATCGACCGCATGCTGGCCGACGGCATGATCATCGAAGCCGCCGATCTGCTCCAGGAGCATGACCAGCCCCTCCCGCCACAGCTCAACCAGAGGCTCATGCGGGTCCTGCTCGCGACGGGAAATGACGGGTCGTTCCTCGTTTTCCAAGAGAATCTGATCGCCCGCCTCAAGGCCCGCGCGGACGGAGTGGACCTTCTGGTCCCGCTCCTCGACGTCGTCCCGCAGGAGGTTCTCTCCGCCACGGTTTTCGACCCTCTCGCCGCTTGGGAGGAGAACGAAGCGGCCTCCGATCCCCCGACCGTCCTGCGGCTGGCTCGCTGTGAAATGGCCGCGCATCCGGATCGGGCCGATGGCGTCTTCGCACGGATCCTGGCGGCCTGCGGCGGGAAAGATCCCCTCGCCACCGCCCGCTGGTGCCTGGACGTCCGGCGGCCGGAGGCGGCGCGGGAGCTGCTGGCCGGTTTCGACCCGGGGGAGGATGCGGAAGCTTTCGCCATCCTTTGTCGGATTCATGAGGAATCCGGGGATCTCGCCGGGTGGGCCGCGACCCTGGACGATCCGCCTCCGGGGGTTTTCCTGCCGACTGTCGTTTGCGACCGTGCCCACATCGCCAGCCTCACGGGAGAAACGACGGGGCTCTCGCGTACCGAGGAGGCCGCGTTGCAAGCCGCCGCCGGCTCCCTCGCGGAGGACGCGCTCATCCGCCTGGCCCGTCACGCCGAGTTCCGCGAAATGCAAGCTTTCGCCAACCGGGTCTGGGTCGAAGCCATCCGCCGCGGCACCGGGCCCCTGCCCGCGGGATCCCGGCTAAGGTCTGTTTTCGAGGAGCTCGCCGTCTCGGGCAAGGAGATCGAGCTGCTCGACGCGCTTACCGTTTACCGAAATTTCGAGCCGCGGAATCCGGCCATCATCGTCCAGCACGGCTACCTCTCCTGTCTCACCGGCCACAGCACGCCGGCCATCCTGGCCAAGGATCTCGCGCCGATCCACGCCCGTCTCCCGGATTTCAAACCCGTGCGAGGCGTGCTTGCCTTCGCCCGGCTGCTGGAAGGCCGGCCGGAGGAAGCCGTGGCGCTCACCGATGGCAGCGATTTCGCCCGTCCCGACACCCCGCCCTCCTACCGCGCGATCCGCGGCATCGCCCTCGCCCAACTCGGGCGGAATGACGAAGCGTCCGAGCTTTTGGAGGAAGTCCGTTGGGACGAAATGCTTTCTTCCGAACGGCGAATCCTGCGCGGGCTGATGGAAACCGCTGGGCGTAAACCTCCCGGACCAGTCGTCCTACATCCCGTCGGCAAAGGCCGGTGAGGAGGGCGAGCCGAGTGCAATAAGCACGGTGCCCCCCCTGAGCTGGCCCTGCGCCCGGAAACATGCAAAAATTTCATAAATTTTCTTTATAGTAAGGATCTTTTAGAGGATTGATCTGCCCGTTGTCGGCGTAAAGCCCGGTTTCTTCCCCCTTATTGCCGCGTTCTGCCGGAATTCGATCACCCGCAAAGGGTGCGGCCGGATCTTCCGGCGTGGGGGAGAAGCGGGATCGCCGTCCATCTCCACTCGTGAATACCTCTGCCATACACCGGAAGACGCCGAAGAATTACAATGGGTTTCAGCGCCTCGGACCCGTCCTGTGGACAGGACTGCTCCTGCTGCTGGGTGCCACGCCGCTGCCGGCGGCCACCCGGGACGGAAACCTCCGGATGGAAGTGATCGCCGCGCCCAACCTGGTGGTGGACTCCAACATCGAGAGTCCATCCGGGAAAAGCCCGTCGGCCGCTCACTTCGGGGTGAAGATCTTCAACGACGGCACCACCGCCCTGACCAACGTGCGTGTGAACATCGGCAACCTGATCGATCCCGCGGCCGGCACCGGGACGCCGGGGACCTTCCCGCAGACGACGATCCCGGTCGGGCAAAGGAGTTACTCCGGCACCTTCTCCTATCAGATGCCCGGCGGCCCGGCCGATGCCGTCCGCACGATCCCCTCCATCGCCCCCGGCGAGTGGGCGGTGCAGTATTTCTTCATCACCTACCCGCTCAAGGACGCAGCCGGCAAGAGCGTGGCCGGCGCGAAGCCCGATCCGGGCGACGACCTCTCGCTCGATTACGACATCTGGGCCAGCGCGCACGACGGCACCACGACCCGTCGCGTCAGCAAGCGCTCCCGCGGCACGATGCGATCGGAAATTTCCGCCCAGGCCAACAAGATCTGGCCGAACACCACGAGCAAGGTGCCGGACAAGTATCTCGACGCGATTCAAGCCAGTCTCGGCTGGCGGCCGGACACGGCCACTCCACAAACCGGAACCACCGCGCGGATGGAGGGAATCTGGTATGACCTTGGAAACGTGGGCGCCGGTTTCGACAACGACGGCGACGGCATTCCAGACCGAAACCTCTGGATGCAGCCCGTAGGCGATCCAAGCCGTTATAGTCCTCTCGCCGCGCGGCTCGTGAAGACCTACGGCATCGTCATCGTGAAATTGAACAACGGGACCGAGAAGCTCATCCCGTTCGAGGATCAACTCTATTTTTCGCGGATTCCGGAGAACAACACCGGTGCGGTAGGACTGGTGTTCTATGAATTCATCCCGCTCACAACAGGCGGGCTCACACAGCTCAGTCCTTATCAGGAGGTCGCCTCGGGCAACAACAACGAGAAGTTCAACGGCGACTATGGCAACAGTGTCGGCGGGTTCACAGCGACCGCTCCGTCGGTCAGTTTGGGCAAGACCGGCCCCGCGGGCTCCGCGCCGAATGCCACGGCTTCTTATGTGATTTCCGCAACCAACAACGGAACCGTAGATGTAGGCGACCCCACGCTCGGGCTGCCGGTGGTTTTTGAGGATGCCATTCCTGCGAACACCACCTACGTCGCCGGCTCCGCCACCAGCAACATCACCGCTCCCCCGGGAAACTCCGTCACCGTCTCGTGGTCCACCGACAACGGTGCGAACTGGACAACAACACAGCCAATCTCAGGCGTGACCCACATTCGCTGGACGCTCTCCGTCCCGCTTTCCGCGGGACAGACCGCCAGTGTCGGCTTTCAAGCGGTGCTCGCCTCCAACTACTCCGCCTCCAGCCTGGTCAATACGGCGGTTTTGAAACTTGGCACCACAGGCAGCCTCGCCACCGCCACCGCCAACACGACGGTGGGATCTTTCTCCATCGGGGACCGGGTTTGGGAGGATACTGCCAATTTCGGCGTCCAGGACGGCGGGGAAACCGGCATCGCCAACGTCACTGTCCGGCTTTACCGCGATCTCAACAGCAACGGCGTCATTGATTCCGGCGACACTCTCTCCGCCACCACTGTCACCGCCTCGAATGGCGCCTACTCGTTCAACTTCCTCCAGAACCAGCGCTACATCGTTGCGGTGGACAGCACTTCGGCAGGTCTGGTCAGCCGATTCGGTGCGGGCCTCTATACGGACACGACTCCTGTCACAAAGCTCTACGTCACGCTGCCGGCTTCCGCCACCGATGCGGACTTCGGTTTCCGTGCCTTCAACCCCGGCAGCATCGGCGATCAGGTGTATTTCGATCGAAACGGCAATGGCACCTATGACCCGGCCACCGACCTGCCGCTGGCCAATGTCACGGTCCGGCTTTTGAGCGGAGCAACGGTGATCGCCACCACCAGCACAAATTCCACCGGTGGATATCTTTTCTCCAACCTTGCGCCCGACACCTACTCGGTGGAGGTCGATCTGAATGATGCCGATATCCCGGCCTATCTTTCGGCGCCGGTGGCTTCGTTCACCAACTTTTCGATTGCTGCCGGACAGAACGATCTCACACGGGATTTCCGTTTCATTGATCCGGGCAACATCACCAAGCAGGTGAATCTTTCCCACCTCAACACCCCGGGGAATCTCATCTTCACGCTCAGACCGTCTTACACCGGCGGCCTGCTTACCAACGCGTTCGTGCAGGATACGATCCCCGCCGGAACCACCTTCGTCAGCGCGGGCCAGGGGGGCGCGGGCAGTCCTAACGTCATTTGGAACCTTGGATCGAATACCCCGGCGGCAAATGGCACCGGCACCGGCGAAGTGCCGGCATCGACGATCACTCCCATAGGCAACTCCACCCAGTTTGGAAACAGTGCCACTGCCACCATCACCAGTCCAACCGTTGCGGTCGGAGATTTGATGCTCCTCAGCGTTGCGGCGCGTGGTGGGACCGACCGGGTTTTTTCTCCTCCTGCAGGCTGGACCTTGGTCAGACGAGTCGATCAAGGGACCACGCTCGCTCTCGTCACCTACAGTCGAATTGTACAAGTAGCCGGCTCGCAGACGTACAGCGTGGGGTTGGGCGGAACGGCACACTGGGCCACCAACATGCGGGATTTTTCCAACGTTGATCCTGTCACCCCCGTGGGGGTCTCCGGGGGGCTGGGCAATGCCATTTCGTCCACTACGCTCACCGCGCCCTCGATCACAACCACCGTGGCGAACACCAGGCTGGTTGCATTCTGGGCTTTGGACCGAAACTCCACTTTTAGCGGTCTTAACAGTGGCATGACAGCGTTGATTAGTAACGGCTCAGGCATGGGCTCGAACGGTGCGGCCCTTGCCTCCGCTTATGAAACCACCATATTCGCCGGACCTGGTGCAACCGGGACAAGAACGGTAACCACCGGGCAAGGCGGAGAAAGTATTGGCCTGATGCTCGCGGTCCGACCCGCGGTGCAATCAAGTTCGTTCCAATTGACCACCGCCTTGAGCACGAACAGCCGGCGCTTGGTCACGGGCGGCACCCGGATCACGGTTACCCTCACTGCCACCGCGGCGGGAAATGCGGGCACGGTGACGGCACCAACCAATCTCACCCTCGTCAATGCAACCAATGGCGTGACAGCGACCAAGTTCTCAGGTCCCACGCCGGCGAGTGCCACCGTCAACAACGGTTCCGCTGTCTTCCAATACGAATATGACATGGTGGCCGGTGCCACGCTTCCCGGCTCGGTGGCATTCAGAGGAGCGCCAACCTCCACCGGCGGAACATGGGGCACAGCCACCTCCGTCAGCGTGCTGGTGACACCACCACTCACACTGACCGTCAACGTTCCTGGCGGTGGAAGTCAAAGCACTGTCACCAATACGGCGACCTTCTCCCACAACACCAATGTGCTTCTCGGGCAGTCGGCGCCCACGGTGACCACGCTCAACGGCTCGATCGGTGACTTCGTCTGGGCCGATACGAATGGCGACGGCCTCCAGGCCGGAGAATCCGGAATCGCAGGCGTCCGCGTCTATGTGGATGCCAACGGCAACGGTGTTTTCAACGTGGGCGAGCCCAGCGCGATTTCCAACCACCTCGGTGCCTACACCATCTCGGGCCTGGGAGCGGGAACTTATGTGGTGCGGTACGATCTCACGACCGTTCCATCAGGATTTGTCGCCACCACCACGGTGGCGCTTTCGGTCACTCTCACTGCGGGCCAGCAACTGATCACGGCGGACTTCGGCCTCCGTCCCCCGGGCACCGGATCGATCGGCGACTTCGTGTGGCGGGACACGAATGGCAATGGTTTTCCGGACGCGGGCGAAATTGGCATCTCGGGCGTCACCGTCAGTCTTTATCGCGACACCGGCACGCTCGGTGTGCTTGACGGAGACTCTCTGATCGCCACTACCGCCACCAATGGTTCCGGAGCTTATCTTTTCAACAATCTCCATGCGGGCAACTACCTTATGGTGGTGAATCCGGCTTCGGCGGGCATTCCGAACGATGCATTCGGGACCAAGCTTGTTCCGACCAATCCGACCACCAAGGGCGTTTCTCTTGCCACTGGCCAAGCGCACCTCACTGCGGATTTCGGTTTCGCCCAAGGCGCGACCATCGGTGACTATGTGTTCTACGACACCAATGGCAATGGCACGCAGGACTACAGCGAGGCGGGCATTCCCGGCGTGACGGTCCAGTTGTTCCTCCAGAGCAACACCACCAACCCGATCGCCACCACGGTGACATCTTCAGGAGGAGCGGGCCAATCGCCCGCCGGCTTCTATCAATTCACCGGACTCGCGCCGGGAACGTATCACGTGAAGGTCACTCCACCAGCCGGGCTCACCCTGACCGCGGACCCGGATCGCGACGGGGTGCCGTGGACGGGTGCCTCCGACGAGTTCCCGGATGGAGACCATGCCGACTCCAACATCATCGTTGGCTATGGCAGCAACTACTCCGGCGCGGACTTCGGTTACAAGCCTCCGGGCGCCATCGGCGATTTCGTCTGGCTCGATCTCAACCAGAACGGACAGGTGGATCCCGGCGAGCCGGGGCTTGCAAGCGTCCTGGTCCGGGTAACCCGCTTGGTCGCTGGTATTCCGTCCGGAACCCCGATCGAGGTCGCTACCGACTTTGACGGATACTGGTCGGCAGTGGTCGGGGACGGAATCTGGCGGGTGGAGGTGGTGGCGGGACTTCCGTCCGACGTGATGCCAACCTTCGATGCCGACGGCACCGCAACCCCCCACATCGCAACCATCACGATCAGCGGGGGAGCCATCACCGTACCTTCAGGCTTGGCCCAAGGGAATCTCGGAGTGGATTTCGGATATCGCCTCAACGGATCGTTCCGCATCTCCGGCACCGTCCTGACCAACGACACCCGGATTCTCGGAGTCGCTGACGACATCGATGATTTCTTCGACGACGGCGAAGACATGGACGCCGGTCCGCTCGACGAAACCGAGCTGCCGGGGATCGAGGTATATCTCTACAACGCGACGAACGGGGATTTCCTCGGCTCGACCGTCACCGGTGCCGACGGCCGCTACTCGGTCGGCGGGCTGCCGGCCGGCAGCTACCGGGTGATCATCGGCGCCACCTCGCCGTTTCTGGAGAACTCGACGCTCACCACGACGGTGGCCAACAACCCGGCAACGACTGAGGTCACCCACACCGGCACTTCCGTGATCCAGGTGGTGAATGTCACCTCCGACGTGACTGCGGTGGATTTCGCTTTCACCCCGGATTTCGAGTATGACTACGGCGATCTTCCGCTCAGCTACAGCATGACTACGTTGATCCAAGACGGCGCGCGCCATGCGATCCCCGTCGGCGGCACCACGGTCTTTCTTGGCGCCGCGCCGGACGCGGAAACCAACGGCATCCCCAGCGCGCTCGCCAATGGTGACGATCTGATGGGGATCGACGACGAGGACGGCGTGTTCCCGCTCACCACCGCCACCTGGAAAAACGGCACGGTCGCCGGCGGTAACGGCGGCAGCATCCAGCTCAACGTCACCGGCGCCGGCTGGCTCGTCGGCTGGATCGACTGGAACGGCGACGGTGACTTCCTCGATCCCGGCGACATGGTCGCCAGCCAGGCGGTCGGCACCGGCAGCGTGGTGGTGAATTTCGAAATCCCCGCCGGGACCATTACCGGTGCCTCTCAGAGCTGGCTTTCCCGCTTCCGGATCTTCACCTCGAAGCCCGCCTACCCGCTCTTCAGCTACACCGGCACCGTCATGGACGGCGAAGTCGAGGATCACCTGATCCAGAAGACCGTCAACGGCTCGATCGGTGACATCGTCTATAATTCCCTCACCGGAAACGGCATCCCCGGCCTCACCGTCGAGCTTCGCGGCGCAGGCAATGTCCTTCTGGCCAGCCAGACCACCGGCACCGGCCTTGTGGACGTGGACGGCGACGGCGTGATCGATCCTCCCGGCTACTATCGTTTCCGGGGCCTCAATGATGGCACCTACACCGTGACGGTGGCTATTCCGCCCGCGGCGTTCACGCCGAGCTCCGACGAGGACGGTAATGGAACGCCGCACACCACGGTGGTCACCCTCAGCGGCAGTCCCCAGCACCTCACCGCGGACTTTGGCTACGCGCCCTTCCTGGCCTCGATCTCCGGCTTCGTTCTCTACGATTCGGATAACACCGGCTCCTTCAGCGGCGGAGACACTCCGGCGTCCGGTGTGAAAGTCCAGCTCTGGACGAATCCGGGCGGCGGCCAGGAACCCAGCGTGCAGGTCCGCGAAACCTACACCAACGGAAGCGGTTTCTATATCTTCGCGGATGTCCCCACCGGGAACTACGTCGTCATCGAGATCGATCCGCCCGGCAGCAGCAGCGTCGCCGACGTCGATGGGCCGAACGACAACCGCGTCCATGTGTCGCTCGCCGGCGTGGACATCACCGGCCGGGATTTCCTCGATTCCGCACCGCCACTTTTTTCCGTAACCGGGACCGTCTATCACGATCAGGGCGTCAGCAATGTGGGTGTGATCGGTTCGGAGGACCGGCCGCTGCAAGGGATGCAGGTGCGCTTGTGGTTCGACCGGGACAACAATGGCATCGTCAATGCGGGCGACACCGATCTGGCCTCGGCGATTACCGATTCGCAGGGCGGCTACCTCTTCCAGAACCTGCCGGCGGGTCGATATGTCGTCCAGTTGGTGAAGCCCGGCGATTCGGCCGAGTTCCGGTGGGATGCCTCGGATCCGCGGAACGACGGCGAAATCGGAATCGTGCTCGCGGCCAACTTGACCAACCAAGATTTCCTCATCGGCAATTACCAGAAATGCGCCGATCAGTGGGACGCGTGGACGAATTTCTGGGAAACCATGCTTCCGGGCCAGACCGGACCCACCGAGAATCCGGACGGTGACCGCTACGACAACCTGATCGAATACGCATTCTGCCTGCCGCCTGACAGCGGCGCGGGCAAGCCGTTCTGCCTGGTGCCGTCCGTCGGATCCAGCGGGGTGGACGGTGTCTTTTCCCGGACCGCGGGCGGCCCGCTGGATGTGATATTCTATCTTGAATGGACGCAGGAGTTGACCCTCACGCCCGCCACCACCTGGTCAGCCGGTCTCGAGTTGGATTCAGGCAACACCACGGTCACCAACGATGGCAACGGCCGTGAAACCGTGCGCATCACCGATCTGGAGACTGTCACCGGGCTCGTTGGTGGCAGTGGATTTGTCAGAATCCGGGTGGATCTGGCCAACGGCACCACCCAGGCAAGCTCCACGACCGACGTTCTCGGCTGGGTGGAAACGGGCCTGGACGGCTGCCAGACCTATCACAATCCGTTCCTGCGCTGTTCGGGTTTCACAGGCACGGTGGCCTCCGTCTCCGGCCAAGTGCTCACGATGACCAGCAGCGTGCTGCCGTCCGGCGAGTTGTCGTTGCCGCCGGGGAGTTACTACGTCGAGATCACCAGTGGAGATTTCGAAGGGCACCGGTTCGATTTGGTTTCGGCCGACGGAAACCAGATCACTCTGGCCTTGGACTCCGACCTCTTCGCTCCGGGAGCGCCCTTCAACACGGTGGCGGGAGCGCCATCTGTTGACCTCGCGGGCGCCCGGCTCATCCTGCGCAGTCACTGGACTTTGCAAGAGGCCTTCCCGCCGGCCGGGCTTCATGCCGCGGAAACCCACG
>JBBSJY010000016.1:0-39030 GCA_038256845.1 Verrucomicrobiales bacterium
CGAGGCGGACGTTTCCTGGCAGATCGCGCCGGAACTGCGGTTGCGGGTGAATCTCTACCACACGCTCGGCCGGCTCGCCGCGGTGATGCGGCCGATCCGCGCGGAGGTGCCTGCGCTGGCCGATCTCGGCTTGCCGGCGCCGCTGCTGCAATCGTGGATGCGGCGGCGCATGGGGCTGATCCTAGTGACCGGTCCCACCGGCTCGGGGAAATCGACAACCGTCGCCTCGTGTCTGGACTGGCTCAACCGCGAGCTGCCGCGCCACGTGGTGACCCTGGAGGATCCGATCGAGTATCTTTTCGCCAGCGACCGCTGCCTGTTTTCGCAGCGCGAGATCCGGCGGGATTCATCGGACTTCGCCACCGCGCTGAGGGCGTCGCTGCGTCAGAGTCCGGATGTCATTTTCATCGGCGAGATCCGCGATCCCGAGACGGCGCTCACCGCGCTCCGCGCCGCGGAAACGGGGCATCTCGTGATTTCCACCCTGCACAGCAGCAGCGTGGCGGAATCGGTGGAGCGCTTCACCCATCTGCTGGGCCATGAGTCGGCGGCGGCGCTGAACCTGCTGGCGGCGCAGCTCGTGGGAATCATTTCGCAGCAATTGCTGCCGCGGATCGGCGGCGGGCTTTTTCCGGCGCTCGAATACATGGAGAACCAGGCGGCGACGCGGAAATGGATCATCGAGGGTCGCTCGGGCGAGTTGCAGGACCACTTGCGGCGGTCGCAGAGCGAATCGAACTGCGCCTTGCTCGACTACCTCGTGGCTTCCCACCGGCAGGGATTCATCGAGGAGGAAGTGGCCCGCGGCGTCTGCCCGCGGCCGCAGGATTTTGATCGCGCCCTGCGGGGGATTTCCGGCTAAATCCTCCCGTGCCGCGCGACATCACCGACTACCTGAGGGAAACCGTCGTCCGCGGCGGCTCCGACCTGCACCTCAGCCCGTGGGCGCCGGCGTGCGCGCGGGTGAACGGATCGCTCGTTTCCCTGGATGACGAGCCGCTGGAGCCGGACGCCGTCCGCTCGCTGATCCTCGACACGCTGACCGAGGCGCAGCGGGCGACCTTGGAAGAGGAATGGGAACTCGACTACGCGCTCCAGGTCGAGGGCGTGGGCCGCTTCCGCGGAAACGTCCACATCGCCCGCGGCCATGCCGAGGCGGCCTTCCGTTTCATCCTGCAGGACATCCCGGATCTCGCGACGCTGGGACACCATCAGGTGGTGGAAAACTTCTGCCGCCTTCGCAGCGGGCTGGTGCTCGTGACGGGCATCACGGGCTCGGGGAAATCGACGACCCTCGCGGCGATGGTCCAGCGCATTTCCCAGACGCGCAACGGCGTGATCGTCACCTTGGAGGACCCCATCGAATTCATTTTCCAGCACCAGTCCTCGCTGATCAAACAGCGCGAAATCGGCAGCGATTCCCACAGTTTCCCGCGCGCGCTGCGGCAGGCGCTGCGGCAGGATCCGGATGTCATCGTCGTGTCCGAAATGCGCGATCTGGAGACCATCCGGATCGCCCTGACCGCGGCGGAAACCGGCCACCTGGTGCTGGCCACGCTCCACACCGCCGACGCGCCGCAGACGGTGGACCGGCTGGTGGATGTCTTCCCCGCCGAGCAGCAGCCGCAGATCATCACCCAACTTTCCGGAGTTCTGCAGGGCATCGTCAGCCAGCGCCTGATCCCGCGCGCCGACCAGCCGGGGCGGGTGCTCGCCTCCGAGGTCCTGGTGGCCACCCACGGCATCCGCAACTGCATCCGCGAGCGGAAACTCGAGCAAATGATCGGCCTCATGGAAATCGGCCGCCGAGAGGGCAACCGGACGATCGACGAGTCCATCGCCGCCCTGCTCGACTCCGGGATGATTTCGCGGGAGGAGGCCATTTTCCACGGTCGCGAGCGAGGGATGTTCGACGCCCCGCCGGAACCACCCAAGGAGCCGAAAAAGCAGAAGTCCATCTGGACCTGAAATATCTCCAGGCCCATCCCACCTCCATGAATCTTCTCCACGGCGATAGCCTCCGAATCCTCCCCACCCTTTCCGCGGAATCCTTCGATCTCGTGGTCACTTCACCGCCCTACAATCTCGGCATCGATTACCGCAGTTTCAAGGACACCAGCCCGCGCGACGAATTCCTCCGCTGGTGCCGGGCGTGGGCCGCGGAGGTGAAACGCGTGATGACGGACGATGGATCGTTTTTTCTGACCGTCGGTGCCGCGCCCGCCAATCCGCTGCTGCCGCACCAGCTCGTCATCGCCCTCACCGACGGCCCGCAGCCGCTTTTCGTGCTGCAAAACACCTTTCATTGGATCAAATCCATCAGCATCGAGACCCGCGGCGGGGAAACGATCAGCGCGGGGCATTTCAAGCCGATCAATTCGAAGCGCTTCGTCAACGACTGCCACGAATACGTCTTCCAGCTCACCAAAACCGGCGCGGTCCCGCTCAACCGGAAAGCCGCCGGAGTTCCCTATCAGGATAAATCCAACATCGCCCGCTGGGGCCACACCGGCGGCGAGGACCTCCGCTGCCGCGGCAACGCCTGGTTCATCCCCTACGACACGATCAACTCGCGCGACAACGAGCGCCCGCATCCCGCCACGTTTCCCGTCGCCCTCGTCGAGCGCTGCATCCTTCTTCACGGGAAAGGGCCGGAAACGCGCCTGCTCGATCCGTTTCTCGGCATCGGCAGCTCCGCGGTCGCCGCCCGGCGCAGGAAAATCGCGGACTTCACCGGCATCGAGCTGGACGACCACTATCTGGAAGCCGCCCGGGAACGGCTCCGCGACGAAGAAGCCGAAGCCGCTCAGGACCTCTTTCCCAGTCCGTAGGAAAACGCGCGCCCGGGCGGCTGGCTGCGGAACTTTCGCGGGGAAAAATCGTTGACCCCACAAGGCCGATTCATAGCCTCGTCCCTCTTTATGGAACCCGAACCGACCGTGGAAGCCGAACCGACCGCCGCGAGCGTTCCACTCCCGCTGGAACGGGACCTCTTCCTCCGCTCGCTCATCCGCGAACTCGCCGGCACGCTGCAGGACGTGGTCGGCATCGAGGAGGCGTCCGGATTCGTCTCCATCGTCGGCCAGCGGATGGGGGACCAGATCGATGAAATGTACAAGCACGCCCTGGAGGTCCAGCAACTCGACCGCAAGCAGGTGGCGGAGGTCTTGGTCGATCTGAAACACCGAATCCAGGGACAGTTTTTCGTCGTCGAGGAGAACGAGGAAAAGATCGTATTTGGAAACCGTGCCTGCCCCTTCGGCGACAAGGTCGTCGGGCGACCGGCGATGTGCATGATGACTTCCAACGTCTTCGGATCCATCGCCGCGAACAATTTGGGTTATGCCAAGGTGGAACTCAACGAAACCATCGCTATGGGAGCCCGCGGTTGCACCGTCACCGTCTATCTGAAACCCACTCCCGATGCCAATCACGCAAGCGGCCGGGAATATTTCAAATCCTCCGAATAAGACCATGGAAGCGGACGAGATTCTTCGGGCGGCAGAGGCGTTTCACAGCGCCATGCTGATCGCGTCTCCGGACGGCTGTATTCTCGCGGTGAGCGGAAAAGCGCCGGCTTTTCTCGGGATCCCCTCCGGATCGCTCCATGGCCGGCCATTGTTCGAGATTCTTGAGGACGAGGAAACCGGTGTGCGCGAATACCTCCGAATGTGCATGCGGACGACCCATCCCATGCCGGGCAGCTTCACCTTCAAGTGCCAGCCCAATGTGATCATGAAATGTCGCGTGGAGGGCGCGGCGCTGCGGCTCACCTCACGCACCGAGCACGACGCCGTGATCCTGAGTCTCAGCCGGCACAGCTCCGCGACCCGCAAGTTTCTCCTCTTGAACACGCGGATCGACCAGCTTTCCAAAGAGGTTCGTGAACGGAAGGCGCTCGCGGCCGAAAACATCTGCCTGCTGAAAAGCGAGCAGGCGGCACGCGCCACGGCGGAACAGGCGAACCGCCTCAAGGACGAGTTTCTGGCGATCCTCTCGCACGAGCTCCGCACGCCCCTCAATGCGATCCTCGGCTGGTCCACCCTGCTGGAGAACAATAGTCTGGACCACGGGGCGCGGACCAACGGCCTCCAGGCGATCCAGCGCGCCGCCCGCGCCCAGGCGGAAATGATCAACGACATCCTCGACATCTCCCGCATCATCGCCGGCAAGATCCGCCTGAATCTCGAACCCTGTGATCTGACGGATGTGATCCGCAACGCCCTTGACGCCGTTCGTCCGGCTGCCGCCGCCAAAGGCATCGCCCTTCGCACCACCGTCGTTCCCGATGATGGCCGGATCATCGGCGATCCGGAGAGACTCCAGCAGGTGCTGTGGAATCTCGTCTCAAACGCCGTGAAATTCACTCCCCAGGGAGGCGAGGTCCACGTTTCGCTGGCCAGATGCGAGGGCGGGGTGGACATCACCGTCAGCGATACCGGCATCGGCATCGGGCGGGACATGCTGCCCTACGTTTTTGATCGCTTCCGGCAGGCGGACAGCTCCAGCACGCGCCGCCACGGCGGGTTGGGGCTCGGTTTGGCGATCAGCCAGCAGTTGACACAGCTCCACGGCGGCACCTTGTCCGCCAGCAGTGCCGGCGATGGCTGCGGAAGCTCGTTCACCCTCACGCTGCCGCTGAAATCCTCATTGCAGGAAGTGGGAACGGCGCCGGCGCCCGCCGACCCGCCGAAGGATGAGCGCGCCCGGCCGCTGGCAAAGGATCTGCGGCTGGCCGGAGCCCGGCTGCTCCTCGTCGAGGACGATCAGGAGTCCCGCGAAATGCTCTATCAGGTTTTGCGGCAATTCGGCGCGGAGGTTCGCGCCACCGCGAATGCCCGCGACGCCCTTTCCGAAGTGGATGCCTTCCATCCGGATTGTCTGATCAGCGATATCGAGATGCCCGGCGAGGACGGTTACAGCCTGATCCGCAAGATCCGCAGCAGGGAAAGTTCGCAGGACAAGATGCTTCCGGCCGTCGCCGTTACGGCTTACGCCCGTGCCCAAGACCGCATCCGCGCCCTCGAGGCCGGGTTCCAGATGCACGTCGCCAAGCCGATCGAAACGAGCGAACTGATCGCCGTCCTCATGATCCTGCTCGGCCGGCAACCGGTCGCCGAAGCCCCCGCGCCCTGATCCCGGGATTCGCTTGTCCGGCTGCGGCAGATCCGAAAGTTTTGCCAAGGCTCGCCGGCCGTGTTTGGTTCTTTCCCCCATGACCTCCGAACTCACCCACCTTCTCCGCGAGCGGATCCGAATCATCGCCGACCACGACTGGCGCGACCGGGATGCGGCAGGACATCTCGCCGCCCTTCGCGACGTGTCGGAGAAGATTTCCGCCTGGGCCACTTCCCAATCGTCGATCGACGGACGGCTCCGCCATTTTCTGGATCAGTCCAGCTACCAGAAAGCTCTCGAACTCCTCGAAAGCCGGGGCGAGGCCGGTTGAAAATTCTTTTCAAGAAATCCGCCGCGTTGCTACGTATCCGGCCAACACATGAAATTTCTTTTGAACGCGGTGGGAATTCTGGCGGCCGCTGTCGTCGGTTACCTCGCCGAACCGATCTTCCGCTACCAGCTCACCGGCATCCCACCCGGTGCCAATGACGATTTCAACATCGTGCTCGTGCAGGTGGACCCGGACGGAAACACCACCCGCATCCGGATCAACATCGCGGATTTGAAACCCGAGCAGCTCCCCGCCCGGGTCGTCTTGAAGGATTCCATCGAAGTCGCCAATGCCAGCTCCGGCGTGACCATGCAAATCGACGCGGGAAGCAGCGTGAAACCCCTGCGCATCGAAAATGGCGGGCTGGTGGTGAGTCCCGGAGTGGCCGGATTCGAGGGCCGGGTGGCTGTTCCTTCTACGGATCTGATGGAGCAGCTCGCCTCCGGACCTCGCCCGACCGAACCTCAGCCCAATGCCCTTGCCACCCGCACGGACCCTGCGGCCGGCGGCATGGGCGGAGTTCCGGACAGCTTGCCGGATGATCCAATGGGGCAGACGGCCGGTGCCGATCCCGCAATGGACGCGAGACCGGAACCCGAGCCGGAGCCTGCACCGGAGCCGGAGCCGGATCCAGAACCAGAACCCGAACCGGAAATGGTCGTGGACACCGGTCCGGTGGACGTGGTGAAAACCATGCAGGGAAGCATCAAGGCCGGTGAAATCACCACCTTCACCTTTGATCAGGTCACCGAGTGGAAGGAAGCGGAGGACGAATCCATCGATGGTGAGGACTATCAGATCGGACTTGCCGCTTATCAGGCGGAAACATTCCTCGGCGTCCAGACGATCCAGGCAAAAGCCCTCATCCGTGGCGGAAAGGTCCAGCGTTGGGTGATGGCCCAAAGCGGCTTTGAGATCAAATGATCCGCCCCCGACCGGGTCTGCCCGGAGCTTGCTTGCACGGGTGACGGCCCGCTAGGCTCGTGGCGACATGAGCCGCATTGTATTATTATTTTCCGGACAAGGGGCCCAGAAGGTGGGCATGGGCAAGGATTGGGTCGAATCATCCACCACGGCGCGCGAACTGGCGGTGAAAGCGGACCAGACCCTCGGATTCAGCATTTCCGACATCATGCTCGACGGGCCCGACGACGCGCTCACGAAGACCTCCAACTGCCAGCCGGCCCTTTACCTGCATGGCCTGATGGCCCTGGCGCTGATCCGCGAGCGCTTGCCCGACTTTTCTCCGGTTGCCGCCGCCGGTCTCTCGCTAGGCGAATTCACCGCCCATGCGGCTGCCGGAACGTTTTCGTTCGAGGACGGCCTGCAGCTCGTCGCGCGACGCGGTGCTTTCATGGAGGAAGCCTGCGGTGCCACCGAGGGAGCGATGGCAGCCCTGCTGGGCGGCGAGGAAGACCAGGTCCGGTCCTTGGCAAAAGCCGCGGCGGTCGATGTTGCCAATCTCAACGCCCCCGGCCAAATCGTGCTGTCCGGCACCGTGGCCGGGATTGATGCCGCCATCGCCAAGGCCAAAGACTTCGGCATCCGCCGCGCGATCAAACTCAACGTCGCCGGAGCCTACCACTCGCGCCTGATGGCATCCGCACAGGAAAAACTCGCCCGGGAACTGACCGGAGTGAATATCCTTCCGCCTTCCATGCCCGTGGTCTGCAATTTCGAGGCCGCGCCCGTGTCGGATCCCGCCGAAATCCGGCGCACTCTGGAAGCCCAGGTCACCGGCTCGGTGCGCTGGACGGAATCCATCCGCGCGCTCATTGGAATGGGCCATCGGACCTTTCTCGAACTCGGTCCCGGCCGGGTCGTCGCAGGGCTCGTTTCCAAAATCGACAAGGAGGTGGTGGTGCATTCCGTCGAGGATTTGCCCTCGCTGGAAGCCGCGGTCGAAGCGCTTTCGTGACGCCTTGCAAAAATGGCCAAAACGTCAAAAAAGGTGTTGCGTGGGGTCGGGTCGGCCCATAGCGTCCGCGCCACCCGAACGGGATGGAGCGGTAGCTCAGTTGGTTAGAGCGCCAGCCTGTCACGTTGGAGGTCGCGGGTTCGAGCCCCGTCCGCTCCGCCATCCCCGTTCGTTGTGATCACCCCGCCAGCAATGGCGGGGTTTTTCTTTATTTCCTCTTCTCTTGATTCTTGATTCCTGTCTCCTGACTCCCAATTCCATGCCCACCGTCGCCATCGTCGGACGCCCCAATGTGGGGAAATCCGCACTCTTCAACCGCCTCGCCGGGCGCAAGATCTCCATCGTCCACGATCAGCCGGGCGTCACCCGCGACCGCATCGCCGCCCCCTCGAAGGCCACCGCGCATCCGTGCACCCTCATCGACACCGGCGGCATCGGCGCCTCCATTGAGGACGGCTTCGGCGACCAGGTGGCGGTGGAGGCCGACATCGCCATGGAAACGGCGGATCTGATCCTTTTCGTGGTCGATGCGCACGACGGGCTGACTCCGATCGACCAATCCCTCGCCCAAAAGCTGCGCAAGGCCAAGCCTCCCGTCCTGCTGGTCCTCAACAAGGTGGACGACCCGAAACACGAGTCGACCTTCTCGGACTTCACCCGGCTCGGCTTCAAAAACGGCATTTTCGTCTCGGCCGAGCACGGGCGGAATTTCGGCCAACTCTGCGATGAGATCGATGCCGTCATCGCTCCCTTGGTCGCCGAAACCGAAGCCGTCGCCGAGGTCGCCGAAAAGGTGGGCATCAAACTGGCCATCGTCGGACGTCCGAATGCCGGCAAGTCCTCCCTCGTCAACGCCATCCTCCACAACGAGCGGACCATCGTTTCCGAGATTGCCGGCACCACCCGCGACGCGGTGGATCTCCCCTACACCTTCCAGGGCGAGCAGTTCACGCTCATCGACACCGCCGGCCTCCGTCCGCGGGCGAAGCGCGACAATTCGGTTGAGGTGTTCTCGGCCATGCGCACGGAGAAGGCCGTCCGCCGCTCCGATCTCTGCGTTCTCGTGATCGACCTCGCGGAGGGCATCACCGCGATGGACCGCAAGATCGCCCAGCTCATCATGGAGGAGAAAAAGCCCTGCCTGATCGTCCTCAACAAGTTCGACCTGTTCCACCCGGGTGCGAACCGCAACGCCCGCCTCGAAGAGGCCACCGAGATCGTCAAACGCGAACTCTTCTTCCTTGCCTACGCCCCGTTCGTCGCCTGCTCCGCCAAGTTCGGAACCTCGGTCGAGCACGTCCTCAAGGAATCCCTGAAAATCCGCAAGGGCGCGCAGAACGTCCCCAGCACCGGTCAGCTCAACCGGATCCTCCACGCCGCCTTCGAGGCCACTCCCCCGCCGATCGACGGCCGCCTCAAAAAGCGCCTCAAGCTCTACTACGCCACCGCCGCCACCAACGAGAAATACAGCGTCATTCCGGTGCCGACCATCGTCCTTTTCGTCAATGACAAGCGTCTCATGGCCACCAGCTACGAGTCCTACCTCACCAACAAATATCGCGCCGCCCACCCGGCTCCGGGCATACCCGTGGTCTTTTCCGTGCGATCCCGCTCGCGTCGTGAATGGGAACCACGCCAATCGCCCCAAGGCCACTGAATTTCCAAGAGAAAGGTTCGGCCCGGTTCTTCGTATATCATGGCCCGAAAACTTCTTACATCGCTCTTTGTTCCATCTCCCATGCGCAGCCTCCTTCCATTCTCCCTCCTGATGCTCGCCGCGATCCCCGCCTGGGCGGAGTCCCGCGCTTGGAAAAGCGCCGACGGCGAGCGCGAGATTCTCGCCGAGTTCGTGGAGCGAAATGCCAAACAAATCACCCTTCTCCGCGACGACGGACAGGAGCTCACCTTTGAGCTTTCCAAGCTCCATGAGAGCGACCGGAAATGGCTCGACGAACACCACCCCGTCCTCTCTCCCCCTCCGCCGCCCTCAGGCGTTTTTGACACCCTCGCTTTCGGCGACGATCGCGACACGGTTTTCGAAAAGCTCAAAGCCAGCAAAATGGTCGACCTGCTCGTGGAAGAGAAATTCCTCGGCCGCTTCGGCCTCAATGGCATGTTCCGCACCCGCGAGGCTGCGGGAGGAATGCATTGCACCCTGTCCTTCAATTGGAACGAGGGCGGCGGCCTGGCGGAAGTCAATCTTCAGACCGAGGCACTGCCCGTCGAAGATTATGCCACCAAGTTGAAGCCCTGCTGGAAGGAGTATACTGCGCTGCTTACCCAGATTTATGGCCGGGCCGCCCAGAACGGCGCCCTGTCCCCCCCCGAGAAACTCGAAAGCGGGGAGATGCTCGCCTCCCACCTCTGGCGCCTGGGGAGCGGCGGCACCACTCTTCTCGGCATCGCCCGTGAGGGAAACGGCTACCAGATCGTCATCCGCATCACCCGCGAAATCATCCAGCCGGTGGTCATCCCGGGCACCGCGACCGCGACGCCGGGTCCCACATTTTTCGATCCTTGATTCGCGCCCTCCAAGCCGGAAACTCCGGCCATGGCAGAGCACGACCTCTTCTCAATCCCGGATCCAGAGACACGGATTCGGGAGTTGCGCAGCTCCCTCGACCGGCACAACCGGCTGTATTATCAACAGGCGTCGCCTGAAATCTCCGACCCGGAATACGACAAGCTCTACCGCGAGCTGGAGGAGTTGGAGAAAGAGCATCCCGAATTCCACGATCCCAACTCCCCGACCCAACGCGTTGGCGGCGCTCCCATCGAAGGCTTCAGCCAGATCCGCCACGCCGTCCCGATGCGCAGCATTGACGATGTCTTCGAACTGACACCCAAAGCGGTGGAAGATCTAGGTGAGGACGAGGTGAAAAAAGCCGGGAGAAGGTGCGCTGAACACGAGCTGCTCTTGTTCTACCAGCGCCTCCAAAAGAACCTCAACCGCGACGACGTCACCGTCACCATCGAGCCCAAGATCGACGGCGTCGCCGTTTCCCTCCTCTACCGCGACGGCATACTCGAATACGCCGCCACCCGTGGCGACGGCACCACCGGCGACGACGTCACCCACAACGTCCGCACCATCCGCAGCATCCCGCTGCGGCTGGAACCGGTGGAGGCGGAGCCGGACGGGCCGATTGACTTGGAGCGGGAACTCCCTTATCGTCCGCCTCATGAGTGGCAGCGAACAAGCTCTTCAACTGGCGCAATCCATCCGGGAAGCCCGGAGGAAAGCCTCCTTGGCTGGCTCGAAGCTCAGCTCCGCGGAAGTGATGCGGACGATCTTTCGGAACGGATCCGACAGGAAGCCCAATCCATTCTTGAATGGGCGGATCAAGCTGGTCGGATCATCGACCCAGAAAAGCTATTTGAGCTCCTCAAGGGTTGGAAAGTGCTAGCCGGGCAATCCGAGCACGATGTGTTTCTGATCCATCGGCTCACGAGGGTGGTCAAGTTTACGATTCCGCCGAACCTTGGTGCTCAGGGTTCAATCCTCTATCTTAAAAACATTGGCGCCAGCAATCGCCTGTTCGGCGACGATATCCGTTTTCACGGCGTTTTTATCGCGGAACAAGGTCCGGTCTTCGTCATCTCGCAGCCATACGTCCACGGCTCGGCACCGTCATCTGATGAAGTCCGGGCATGGTTTGAGACCCATGGATACAAGTCATGCGGGCACAACCGATGGAAAAATAATCTCGGAACTGAGGTCGCTGATGCTCATGTCGGCAACTTGATCAAGACGAAGGACGGCGAATTGATCCCCATCGACCTCCAGGTCCTCGACGAGGGGGCTATTCTCCAATTTGGGATCGAAGATCGCGAACCGCCACTCCCCGCACTCCTGGAAATCCGCGGCGAGATCTTCATGCCTAACGAAGCCTTCGCGGCAATGAATGCCGAACGCGACGAAGCCGGGCTGCCCACCTTCGCCAATCCCCGCAACTCCGCCGCCGGCACCCTCAAGCAGCTCGACCCGAAGATTGTGGCAAAGCGTCCGCTCGCTTTCCTAGCCCACGGGTTGGGCGCCTACAATGGAACCCCGCTGGACTCCGAACACGATTTCCATGCGCTGTTAGATCGGGTTGGCATCCCGCGCAACCAGCCCGTTCTGACCGCCTCGAACCTGGACGAAGTGCTGGAAGCGGTCGCCCGCATCGACCGGGACCGCCACGGCCTCGCCTACGGCACCGACGGCGCCGTCATCAAAGTCCTCGACCGCGGCGAGCGTGAGAAGCTCGGATTCACCTCGCGCGCCCCGCGCTGGGCCGCGGCTTACAAATTCCTTCCCGAGCAGAAGGAAACGAAACTCGAAAACATTATCATTCAGGTCGGCCGCACCGGCGTCCTGACACCCGTCGCGGAACTCACGCCCGTTCTCATCTCCGGTTCCACCGTCGCCCGCGCCACGCTTCACAATCAGGATGAGATCGACCGTAAAAAGATCCACGTCGGAGCGACCGTTCTCATTGAGAAAGCCGGCGAAATCATTCCGGCCATCGTCCGCGTCACCATCCCGGTTCCCAGCGCGCCCGTTTTCAATCTCTACGATTCCGTCCACGGGAAATGCCCTTCCTGTGCCGGTCCGATCTCCCGGGAAGAAGGCTTCGTCGCCTGGCGCTGCACCAATTTCGAATGCCCCGCCCAAGCTGTCACCCGCATCAAACACTTCGCCTCCCGCAAGGCCCTCGACATCGACGGCCTCGGTGAAATCGTCGCCGAGGCCCTCGTCCGCCGCGGCCACTGCACCACCCCGCTCGACCTGTTCGAGCTCGATGAAGAAACGCTCGCAAATCTCAACCTCGGCACCGATGAAACCCCCCGCCGTTTCGGCGAAAAGAACGCCGCCAAAGTCCTCGCCTCGCTCGAAGCCGCCCGGACCAAGCCCCTCAACCGCTGGCTCTTCGCCATGGGCATCCGCCAGCTCGGCGAGTCCGCCGCCAAGGAGCTGTCTCGGCTCCACCTCCATCTATCGAATATACCGGAATCCCCCATCCTCTCCGAGCTCCTCAGCGACACCCGCGCCGACGCGAAGAAAAAGAACGATAATCTTGTTAGATATGCCATCACCGGAGATGTCGGACCCGCCGTCGCGGAAAGTGTCATCACGTTCTTCCAATCGGAAGCCGGACAACACGTCCTCGACCGCCTGGCGGAACTCGGCATCGACCCCATTTCCGACAATCACCTCCCCGTCGCCGCCGAAGCCGATCTTTCCGCACTCCCGCTCGCCGGAAAAACGTTCGTCATCACCGGCACTCTCAGCCTCGACCGAGACTCGATGAAAGCCCTCATCGAGAGCAAAGGCGGCAAGGTCAGCGGCTCCGTCTCCGCCAAAACCAGCTTTGTCCTCGCCGGCGAAGGAGGCGGCTCCAAGCGCGACAAGGCAGAGAAGCTCGGCGTCCCGATCTTGGATGAGGCCGCGCTCGCAGCCATGGGCGTCGAAATCCCGCAACCTTGACAAACCCCTAGAACATCACACTTTTGTGATGCAATGAAAACCGCCACCGTCCGTGATCTCCGCTACGATTTTCCGAAAATCGAGGCATGGCTTGCCGGCGGCGAGGAAATTCTCATTACCAAGCACTCCAAGCCCATTGCCCGGCTTTGCGCTGCCACCCCGGCCACCCAACCACTTCCTCCCCTGCCCGACTTCGAGGCTCGTGCCAAGAAGACTTGGGGCGACCGGTTCTTTACCCAGGAGGAAGTGGAAGAAATGCGGGCCTTCGAGACCGGCGAACCATGATCCACTACGCCGATACCAGCTTCCTCTGTTCCAACTACCGGGTGCAGGAGCACTCGAATGCGGCTAACCGCATGCGCCAGCAGCTTGACGAGCCCCTCCATTTCACCAGCCTGCTTGAATTCGAGTTCCTCCAAGCCATCGAGCTCCAGCTCTGGCTGCATTCCAACGACAAAACCAAAGGCTACTCCCGCAGGGAAGCGAACCGGATGATCGGGGATTGGGAGTCGGACGTCGCGACCGGCATCAACCGTCTCGTCAGCTTCGACATGGATGCCGTCCTCCGGCTTTCCCGCGTCCTCTCCGGCCAGGCAACCGCGAGCGGCGGCCACCGCACGCTCGACACTTTCCACGTCGCCACCGCCGTCCATCTCGGAGCCGGAAAATTTCTCACTTTCGACAGCCGCCAGAAAATCCTCGCCAGCCACGCCGGACTGGAAGTCCCGGAATAGACCGTTCTAAGAGATGTTTCCCAAATCACTCACTTTCGTCCTTTTCTTCGGCCTCGTCGCAACCGGTTTCCCGATCGACGTCCGGACCGAAATGGCCCGTGCCGAGGACTTCAGCAAGTCCGCCCCGCGGCTGATCCTCCGCAACGACCTCCGCCCCCATTGGTCGTCCGATGGCAGCCATCTTTGCTACCGGATCGACACCGCGAAAGATCATCACCAGTTTTTCAAAGTTCATCTTGAGACCGGCAGGAAAAGCCCCGCGTTCGATCATCGGAAGTTAGCGGAAGCACTCTCCAAGGCCGCGAACGAAGATGCAAATGCCAAGCAACTGCCGCTCGATCCCCTCGATATTTCGGCTGATGGTTCCATCCGTTTCCGCGCGTTCGGAAAATCCTGGCGGTACGATCCCGCAGGCGAGGCCATCGCCCGGGACGACCTCCCTCCCCCGCAGAGCAATCTCCTGGCCCCGGAGGAAGTCCGCCGCGGGACCCGCCGCAACGGTCCGCCGTCCGCGTTGACCATTGAAAACGCGACCGACTCCGAGATCGAGATGTTTTGGGTGAACGGTTCGGGCGGACGGAAATCCTATGGCAAACTCCCACCTGGCGGGACCACTACCCAGCAAACCTATGCCGGCCACATCTGGCTCATGACGATTGCCGGCGGTGAATCTCTCGCGGCGGTGGAGACGCCGGACATCCCGTCCACCGCGCGGATCAGCGCCAGAGTCCCCGCGCCTCCCCGCAGCGAAAGGGATATCTCTCCCGACGGAAAATGGAAGGCGTTCCTCCGCGATCACAATATGTACATCGCACCCACCGACGGTGGGGATGCGATCGCGGTCAGCTCCGGCGGAACATCGGAGGATAGGTTCACCGGTCCGCTGAGTTGGTCGCCCGACTCACGAAAGCTGGCCGGCTTCCTCGTGAAGCAGATCGAGGAACGCAAGATCAGCATCGTGCAATCTTCCCCACCGGATCAACTTCAGCCCGCGCTCAAGGAGGTCGGTTATGCCAAACCCGGAGACCCGATCCGGCAGCCCATGCCCCGCGTCTTCGATATTGGAAACAAACAACAGCTACCCATTGACAACTCCCTGTTCAGCAATCCTTGGAGTATCTCCGACCTCGCGTGGTCGGAAGATTCTTCCGAGTTGATATTCCTCTATAACCAGCGCGGCCACCAATTGATGAGAATCATCGGCATCCGCGCCGATTCGGGGTCGGCGCGGGTGATTCATGAGGAATCGAGTGAAACATTTATCGACTACTCTCAGAAAACCTACCTCCGCCATTTGCCCGCAACACGGGAGATCCTCTGGGCTTCGGAGCGTGACGGACACAATCACCTCTATCTGATCGATGCGGACTCGGGAACCATCAGGAACGCCATCACCCGGGGAAGATGGAACGTCCGCGAGGTCGTCGAGGTGGATGTGGAAAATCGCCAGCTCCTCATCAAACTCATGGGAATGGAAAAGCAGGATCCCTATCACCTCCACTTCGCCCGGGTGGACCTCGACGGCGGAAACTTCACACCGCTCACCGAAAGCGACGGCAACCATGGCATCCGCTTTTCCCCCGACAAGAAATTCATCATCGCCTCGTGGTCGAGGGCCGATCATCCGCCCGTTGCAGAATTGCGCAGCGCAGCCGACGGACGCCTGCTTTGCCAGCTTGAGCGGGCGGATGACAGTCCGCTCCGTGAAACCGGCTGGGCGCGCGCCGAGCGCTTCGTCACCAAGGGGCGCGATGGCAAAACCGACATCCACGGCGTCATCGTCCGACCGAAGGATTTCGATCCCGAAAAATCCTACCCGATCCTCGAAGACATCTATGCCGGCCCCCACGACCATTTCGTCCCTAAGAACTTCTCCCCATGGTCCGGGATGCGCGCCATGGCGGAACTCGGCTTTGTCGTCGTGAAGATCGACGGCATGGGCACCAATTGGCGCAGCAAAGCGTTTCACGACGTTGCCTGGAAGAATCTCTCGGATTCCGGATTTCCCGACAGGATTCGCTGGATCAGGACCGCTGCCGAAACCCGGCCGTGGATGGACCTTTCGCGGGTCGGAATTTTCGGAGGGAGCGCGGGCGGCCAAAGCACGCTCGCCGCACTCCTCCATCACGGCGATTTCTACAAAGTCGGCGTGGCCGATTGCGGCTGCCACGACAACCGGATGGACAAGATCTGGTGGAACGAGGCCTGGATGGGCTGGCCGGTGGATGAGAGTTACGAGCGGAACTCCAATGTGACCCACGCCGCGAAGTTGACGGGGAAACTCCTGCTCATCGTCGGCGAACTGGACACCAACGTTGATCCCGCCTCCACCGCACAAGTGGTCCACGCACTGCAGCAGGCTGACAAGGATTTCGATTTCCTGCCCATCATGAATGCAGGCCATGGAGCTGCGGAAACCCCTTACGGCAAACGCCGTCGCGCGGAATTCCTAGTCAGACACCTGATTGGCAGCCGATGAGGCCGGGGAGGCAGCGTTTTCCTTGCCGGTCCGCGGCCTTCGGCCCAACGTCCGCCCGTGGCCAGTGAGGTAGATCCCAACGCAATGACCGATCTCCTGCGGGCGCTCGCCGCGGGCGAGGCGACGGGGGTGATGGCGGCTGCGGAGGAAATCCACTACGCCGACCTTGCCGCGCTCTATGAGAACCTCGACGACGAGAAACGTGATTTTCTCCTCAAGACCATCGGCCCGGAACTGGCGACCGATCTCGTCGCGGAGCTCCCCTATCCCCTGATCGAAGGTGCGCTCGATCACTTCAAACCCGCGCAACTCCGCGTCCTGCTGGGAAATCTTTCCGATGATGACCGCGTCGATGTGTTCCAAGTGGTCAGCAAGGAGGCCCAGGTTCGCTTTTTCAGCCTGCTCGGTCCCCGCGACAAGGAACTGACGAAGAACCTCCTCAAATACGAAGAGGACACGGCCGGCGGACGGATGACCACCCAGGTCGGCCGCATCACCGCGGACATGACCGTGAAACAGGCGATCACCGTGCTGCGCCGCGACCGCGAGGATGCGGAGACGCTGGCGCGCATTTTCGTGGTCGATGCGCAAGGCCGCCTGGTCGGAAAAGTCCGGTTGCGCGACCTCGCCTTCAGCACCTGGGACACCCCCGTCAGCGACATCATGGAAGAGGCCGGTGAGTATGTTCTCGCCAGCGAGGATCAGGAAGAAGCCGCGCGGAAGCTCTCCCGCTACGACCTCGTGGTCCTGCCGGTGGTTGACGAATTCCACCACCTGTTAGGAGTTATCACTTACGATGATGCCCTGGAAATCCTCCAGGAGGAATCCACCGAGGATATCGAGAAACTCGCCGCCATCAGCGGTGAGCAATCCGAGGTTTCCTATCTTAACACGGGTGTGATCATGCACTATCGGAGAAGGGTGGCCTGGCTGGTCGGCCTGGCATTCGTCTCGCTTGCATCCGGTTACGTCATGTTCCGTTTCAGCGAAACGCTTGAGAAGGCCTTCGTGCTGGCGCTCTTTTTGCCGATGGTCGTGGCGGCGGGCGGAAATTCCGGCGGGCAAGCCGCAACCATGGTCATCCGCTCGATGGCGCTGGGTGAAATCCGGACCGGAAACGCTCTTCGCATCGCCTGGAAGGAGGCCCGGACCGGCACTCTGCTCGGACTTTCCCTCGGTATCGCCATCTCCGCGTTCATTACTTTCCTGATGCCTCGGCTCACCCCTGGCACCGGCGGCGATTTTGATTTTCTCCACCTGTCCATCACCGTCTCCATCGCCATCACGGTCCAGGTGCTCTCGGCAACAATCCTCGGAGCGATGCTGCCGATCGCCGCCCGCGCGATCCGGCTTGATCCCGCGGTCGTCTCCTCTCCATCGCTTGCTTCCACCGTGGATGTATCGGGTATGCTCATCTATTTCACCACCGCCACCACGATACTCAGTCTTTGAAGGAAATGACACGAAAGGGGCGTTTCCTTCAGCGGCAATTCCGCCCGAAAAACCACTCTCGACAGGTTGCGGGACCAACCCTACCGTCCGCCCACTTTCCCAACATCCCTACGATATGATACGAAAACTCATTCCCAGCGCCATGGCATTTGGCATCGCTGTCACCGCTTACGCCCAGCCTGCCGCCGAAGCTCCTGCCAAAACGGATGCAGCTCCTGCCGAGGCCCCCGCACCACCCGCGCTCGATCCGGCCGAAATGAAATCGGATTCATCGTATGCTCTCGGTTTCCGCACCGGCGGCGGATTCAACCAGCAGTTCGGCAAATTCGGCGTCGGTCCCGACGATCTTGATACCGACGCGTTTCTCAAGGGATTCCTCGCTGCCATCAAAGGCGGCCAGCCGGAAGTCGAAGAAGCCCGCCTCCAGGCAGCCATGGAAGCCCTCGGCAACATGTTGCAAACCCGCGAAAAGGAAGCCGCGGACGCCAATCTCGCCGGCGGCAAGAAGTTCCTGGAAGAGAACGCGAAGCGCGAAGGGGTGACCACCACCGCAAGCGGTCTCCAATACGAAATCCTTGAAAAGGGTGGGGACGAAAAATATGTCGCGCCGAAAGAAGGAGAGGAAGCCAGCAAGCAATTTCTCGTCAACTACCGCGGCACCCTCATCGACGGCAAGCAATTCGACGCCTCGCCCGAAGGGCAGCCGGTCCCGATGACCCTGCAAGTCATCGAGGGGTTCAAGGAAGCGCTCACCATGATGACTGTGGGCGCCAAATGGAAACTGTTCATTCCCAGCGAACTGGCATATGGGGCTGAACGCCGCAGTGCCGACATCGCTCCTAACAGCGTCCTGATTTTCGAACTTGAGCTCGTGAAGATCGAAGATGCGCCCGCCCAGCAGGGCATGCCCTTCCCGATGCCACAAGGCCAGCCGGGACAAGCTCCGCCACCCGGACAACCTGGCGCGCAGCCCTCACAGCCCGTCCAACCCCCGCAGCCCGCGGAATAAGGCTTTGGCATTTCTCCCAAAGGCCGCCGGCGTCCCCGGCGGCCTTTTTCTGTATTTCCGCTCACCCAATCCCGATGTTACAACTTCACTCCCCGCTCATCCGCGCCGGGTCCAGCAGCTCCCCCAACTCCTCCGAAGTCAATCCCAGCTCGTCCCGCCGAGCTTCGCAGATCTCTCTAACGGTCCTGTCCCCGCCCACCGACTCCTTCGCGATTTCCGCCGCCTTCTCATAGCCGATCCGTGGGGCGAGCGCCGTCACCATGGACAGGGAAAGCTCGATCAGTTCCGCGCAGCGCGCACCGTTCGCCTCGATACCCGCCACACAACGCTCCGAAAACACCCGCACACCGTTCGCAAGCAACCCGACCGACTCCAGCAAACACGCGGCCAGCAACGGCATTGAAACGTTCAGCTCGAGAAATCCCCCCGTTCCGCACCACGCCACCGTCGTCTGGTTTCCCGCCACCCGCGCTGCCACCATCGTCAGCGCTTCCGCCAGCACCGGATTCACTTTCCCCGGCATGATCGAGGATCCCGGCTGGGTCGCCGGCAGCCGGATTTCGCCCAGCCCGCAGCGCGGTCCGGATGCCAGCAATCTCAGGTCCGATGCCACCTTGTGCAGCGAGACCGCGATCACCGAAAGCTGCCCGTGCGCCTCCACGCAGCCGTCCTTGGCCGCTTGCGCCTCGAAATGATCTTCCGCTTCCCGGAACGGTATGCCTGTTAGATCGGCGAGCCGCGCGATCGCCTTTCCGGCGAACCCGGGGTGCGCGTTCAGTCCGGTTCCCACCGCCGTCCCGCCCAGTGGCAGTTCCAGAAGCGCCTCGACCGCCCGCCCGGCCCGTGCGACCCCCAGCCGCGCCTGACGCGCCCAGCCGCCGAATTCCTGGCCCAGCCGCATGGGAGTCGCATCCATCAGATGCGTGCGCCCGATCTTGAGAACTCCATGAAATTCCCGCGACTTGCCCTCTAACAGCACGCCCAACCGCTCCAGAGCCGGCACCAGTTCGTCGCGGATCGCCATCGCCGCCGCGAGATGCATTGCGGTGGGGAACGTGTCATTTGAGGACTGGCCCAGATTCACATGATCGTTCGGATGAACCGCGGGGCCGACCCGGGACGCGAGCGTCGCGATCACCTCGTTCGCGTTCATGTTCGTCGAGGTCCCCGATCCGGTCTGATAGATATCGACCGGAAAATGCGCGTCATGTTTCCCGTCGGCCACCTCGCCTGCCGCCACCGCGACGGATTCCGCTACCTCCCTGTCCAGCAATCCCAATTCAAGGTTCACCTCCGCGGCGACTTTTTTCAGCAGCCCGTAGGCGTGGATCAAACTCGGCGGCAAGGGCCGCCCCGATATCGGGAAATTCAATACCGCCCGCTGCGTGGAGGCCCCGTAGAGCGCGCCTTCCGGCACTTCCATGGGCCCCATGGAGTCCCGTTCGATTCTCACGCCTCGCGTTGAATGTTCCTCATGCATCACCCAGCTTTCGCACTTCGCCCGCCCCTTGTAAATCACCCGCCTCGCGCGGAAATTGCGCTCGCCCTGCGGTCGCATGGTTCCGGTTCGTGAAAATTCTTGTCCGGATTCCCGCCCGCGCGGACAGATGATCAAAACGATGGCAACGCTTTCCCCCGACGACGGAGAACTCCTCCGGCAGTGGCTCGACCGCGGCGACGAGCCTTCTTTCCGGCTTCTCGTCGATCGCTACGCCGGCCTGGTTTACCACGCCGCCTACCGCACGGGTGGAAATGCCGCCACCGCCGACGAAGCAGCGCAACTCACCTTCATCATCCTCGCAAGGAAAGCCTCCCAACTCCGCTCGCGCAACTCGCTCGCCGGCTGGCTCCACCGGACCGCCATCCTCCAAACCCGCAATCTCCTCCGCACACAGCGCCGCGAAGAGCGCAAGAACTTCGCCCTCACCGCCATGACGCCGGATCCCCAAGCCGAACCATCCCAGGCCTGGCGGGAAATGTCTCCCGTGCTGGACGACGCCCTCGCCGCCCTCCCCGAACGGGACCGCGAAGCCATCCTCATGCGATTCTACCGGTCTCTCAGCTTCCCGGAAATCGCCGCCGCCGCCGGCATCGCCAGTGACGCCGCCCGCAAACGGGTCGAACGCGCCATCGTCCGCCTCCGCACCCAGCTTGCCCGCCGCGGCTGTCACATCGGCACGGCGGTCTGCCTCGGCGCGCTCACCCAGCTGGGTGCCCAAGCCAAGGCGGGCACGCTTTCCTCCGCCGTCCTTGCCACCCAGGCCATCGCCGCCGCCACTTCCACCACCACCCTATCCACCACCACCATAGCGATCATCATGACCAAAAAAGCAGCCATCACCACCGGAGCCATCGTTCTCATTGCAGGAGCCGGAGCCGTCGCCATTATCAACCGCAGCGATTCCCAAACCCCGAGTCCCAGCGCCGCCGATGCAAACTCCTCCAACCGCAGCTCCGCGGCCCGTCCGGCTTTCGGTGAATCCCCCACCGAGGCGGTCACCCGCCCGCGCCCGCGCGATCCGGTCGAAAACCCGGAGTTCGTCGACGAGTACGGCGAATCCCGTACCAAACTTTCCAAACATGTCGCCAACACCGTCATCGCTCTTCTGGACGACGCGGTTTCCATGGGTGAGATGGCGGCTTCGGGCGAACTGGGTGGTGCGTTGGGTGGTCGCCGCGCCGCCATGCGAGCCGGTCTCGGCGGGGTCCTCGGAGATTTGAATCTCACCGATGATCAACAAAAGCAGGCCGAAACCCTCTACGCGGACTTCCAGCAGCGCGAGTTGGCGATGACCAAGACCGCCGTGGACAAGCTCCGCAAGGACCCGCAACCACTCATGCGCGTCATGCTCGCCAGCGACGCCTACTCGCGCGGCGAAATCACCGAGGACCAATACAAGACCATCCAAGCCACCGCCGAAGCCGACCTGCAGGGTGTCATGAACCCGCTCGACCGCCGAAATTTCCAAGGGGGCCGGCCTTTCAGCGACAACACGTTCCGCGAGGAAATGTTGGCGGTTCTGGAACCTGGTCAGGCCGAAACCTTTCAAGCCGCGGCGACCGAACAGGCCGCGCGAGACGCCGAGACCACCGGCTCCATCACCGAGATGCCCGCCATGGACCTTGAGCAGCTCGACAAGACCGTCACCTCCGCCAAAACCCTCACCGCCGGCGTTCGGCAGATGATGGAGGGCCTCGGCGGCCTCCAGGATCTGGGTCCGATGCTCGAAGAGCAGCGCCGCCAGCAAGAACAGCGCGGAGGGGAATAAACTCCTATAACTCGCCCTTGAACGAGCACCGCGCCGTAGCCATGGTCCATCTGCTCCAGCAGCGGCCGCATTTGCCTGGCGGGCGCACGCGCTTCGCTGCCGAAAAACAGGCCTGGCAAATTGGACTCCCAAGATCGCCCGCCGAGCGCAGAACGAGGGTAGCGTCCCAAGGGCGGACCGGACGGGGATTTCTCGGCCGGCAGTCGCTGCCCCGGACACGCGGGAGCTCAACCGGCGTCCCGTGCTGAAATAACGCCCGTATTGATTCGCGCAAAAAGATCGACCGTTTTGGGTTGATCATAAGATCCCGCCTGGCTATCACCCCGAAATGAAACATGCGGCTTACTTCGCTCTAACATTGGCGGTTCTTTTCTCGTTTTTCACCCCCAAAGCTCGCGGAAATGAGACCGAGATCACCAAGGCAATACTCATCCTCGATGCCTCGGGAAGCATGTGGGGGCAAATCGACGGAGTGCCAAAAATCGACATCGCCCGGAAGGCGGTCGCCAACATTATTGGCAAACTGGACGAAAACCTGCACCTGGGCCTGATGGTTTACGGCCACCGGAAACGCGGCGATTGCGCCGATATCGAACTGCTGGTTTCGCCCGGGCCTGTCAATAAGGAAGCGATGATCGGGATGGTGAACGCGGTCACGCCCCGCGGCCGCACGCCGCTCACCGCCTCACTCCTGCAAGCGGCGGAGGTGCTGCGCCACGGAGAAGGCAAGGCGACGGTGATTCTCGTGAGCGACGGCATCGAAACCTGCGGCATGGATCCCTGCGAAGCGGCCGCCGAACTTGAAAAAACGGGTGTGGATTTCACCGCCCATGTCATCGGCTTCGATCTGGCGGATGACGAGCAGGCGGCCATCCGCTGCATCGCGGATTCCACCGGCGGTGAGTTCATCGCGGCGGCGGATGCCGCAAGCCTGGCAAGCGCGCTGACCTCGGTCATGACGAAAACCGCGGACCCCGAAGCCGAAGCCCCGCCCGCCCCGGATCCCGGGCCGGAACCCGAGCCCGAATCAAGCCCGGAACCCGTCGCGGAGGTCGAGTTGTCCAAGGTCACATTCCGCTCCCTGCTCGCTGAAGAAGGCGAGGAGGTGAAAAGTTACTACACCATCCTCACTCCGACCGATAACGAGCGGGTGGCGGCCGGTGCCGGATCGACTTTTGATCTGAAACCGGGAAAATACCTCGTGCGCGCCAAGTCCCGCGACACGCAGATCGAGCGAACGGTGGAAATCCCACAGGAGCCTGAATTCGAAACGGTGCTCATCTTCAACGCCGGACTCCTGAACATGAAAACCCTGGCTGATGAGGGCGGCGACGAGCTGAAAGCTTACTATACCGTTTCCCGGGCGGGAGCGGACCTGCAGGGAAAGCGCCCGCGGGTGGCCGCCGGCGCTTCGGGTGAGTTCTTGCTGCCCGCCGGCGAATACCATGTCGCGGCGAAGTGGGGAGATGTGACGGTCGATGACCTCTTCGAGGTCACTCCCAACGAACTGACCGAAGGGGTGTTGATCGCCGGCGCCGGGATCCTCAATATGACCGCATCGCTCGGAGAGGACGGCGAGAAAGCGGATGTTTACTACACCGTTAGATCCGGCAAGCAGAAGCTGGACGGATCCCGCGATCGCATTGCGGCAGGCGCGGGAGGGCAGTTCCGGTTGCCCGCCGGCACCTATCAGGTTGAGGCGAAATGGGGCGATGTCACAGCGGCCGCGGACGTTGAAGTCAAAGCATCCCAGACCACCAGCGCCAACATCCCGATCCCCGGCGGCCTCTTGCGAACTTCAGTGAAAAATGCTGCCGGAGAAGACGCCAAAGGTTTCATCACCATCTACTCGGCCAAGGTGTCAATCACCGGGGAAAGGACCCGTGTCAGCGCCGGAGCAGGATCGGATTTCAAGATCCCCGAGGGGGATTACGTGGTGGAGGCCAAGATGGGTAACGAAGTCATCTCCGCCAACGCCACGGTGAAAACCGGAGAAGCCACCGAGGTAACCTTGCAATCCTCGGCTGAGAAATAACAAGGAACCCTACCGCCTTACAAAGTGCCGGGGACCACCGCCAGACTCTTCTGCTCTCCCCTTCGGCCAGCGGCCAATCGCGATCATTGGGCGGTCTTCAAGAACCGGTCCTCGATCACCAACGCCGCCTGCAACAGCAGCAGGATGGCGATTGAAACGACTCAAAACTCGCCCCGGAACGAGCACCGCGCGGTCGGTGTCTCGTAAATCACGATCTCCGCCAGCCCCGGAAGCTGCGGCTCCAGCCTCTTCCAGAACCACCCGGCCATCCGTTCGATGGTCGGACTCTCCAGCCCTTCGATGTCGTTCAGATACCCGTGATCGAGTTCCTCCAGCAACGGTCGCATCGCGTCGGAGATCCGCTTGTGGTCGTACACCCAGCCGATCGTTTCGTCCACCACGCCTTCGATCGAAATCTCCACCTTGAAGCTGTGTCCGTGCATTCGCCGGCACTTGTGGTCCTCCGGCAGGCTCGGCAGGGTATGTGCCGCCTCAAACCGGAACTCCTTCGTCAAACGCGCTCTCATCCGCGCGAGCCTCGCACCCGCCCCGCCCCCGGGCAAGCCTCCACCCGCGTCGCGCTTCGCCCGAAAGTTGCCGCCTCCCAACGACGTTCCCTTTCTTCATCCGATGCTTCTCCGCCTTTCCATCTGCGCGCTGCTTTGCCTCCCGCTCCATGCCGACGATTTCTCCCGCAATGCTCAGCCGCTTCTAGGGAAATACTGCTATGAATGCCACGGCGAAAAGACCCAGAAAGGCGGCATCGAGGTCCATCAGCTGGATTCCACCCCTTCCGCCCTCCAGCATCACCGCTTCCTTGGGAACATCGTCCACCAGATCGAGATCGGAGACATGCCACCGGAAGACGATGTCGATGAACTCCCCACCGAAGCCGAGCGGGCCGCGCTGATCCGCGAAATCCAGTCCGTCCTCGGCAAGCTCGACGAGGGAGATTTTCCGCGCAACCCGGGCCGCATTACGATCCGGCGCCTCAACCGCAACGAATACAACTACACCGTCCGGGATCTCTTTGGCATCCGCTTCGCCCCCGGCCGCGAATTTCCCGCCGATGGGGCGGGTGGCGAGGGATTCGACAATGTCGGCGACGCGCTCTTCGTCCCGCCTGTCCTGATGGAGAAATATTTCGAGGCCTCCCGGAAAATCATCGAGACCCTCTACGCCACCCCCGCCAGTCTCGAACGCGTCCTCGTCTCCCGCCCCAGCGTGCGCGTCACGCCTCCAGCCGCCGCCAAAACCGTTCTCTACTACCACGCCAGCCTCGCCTTCCGCCGCCCCGCCAACGACGACGACCTCGCAGCGATGCTCGCGCTCTTCGAGAAAAACCTCGCCGCGGAAATGTCCTTCGAAGACGCCATCCGCGCTCCCCTCCAGTCCCTCCTCGTCCACCCCGCCTTCCTCTTCCGCATCGAGGAGGACCAGCCCGGAAAATCCGAATGGAAGATCAGCGACTTCGAGCTCGCCACCCGGCTTTCCTATTTTCTCTGGTCTTCCTCCCCCGACCGCGAACTCCTCCGCCTCGCCACCGAAGGAAATCTCTCCGACCCCGCCGTTCTCAAAACACAGGTCGAACGCCTCCTCGCCGATCCCCGCTCCGAAGCCATCGCCCGCCATTTCGCCGGACAATGGCTGGGTTTCGACGAACTGTTAGAAGTCACCGAACCCGACACCGGCCGCTTCCCGACCTTCACCCCCACCCTCCGTCATGCGATGTATCGCGAGTCGGTCGACTTCTTCAACCACCTCATCCGCGAGAACCGCCCCGTTTCCGACCTCATTCACTCGGATTACACCTTCGCCAACGAGGAGCTCGCCCGTCACTACGGCATCGACGGCGTCCGCGGAAGCGACCTCGGGAAAATCGCTCTCACTGACAAAAACCGCGGCGGAATCATCGGCCAGGCATCCATTCTCACCACCACATCGCTTCCCCTCCGCACCAGTCCGGTCCTCCGCGGGAAATGGATTCTCGACACGCTCCTCGGCACCCCGCCTCCACCTCCCCCGCCCGATGCGGGCGTCCTCCCCGGCGACGACAAATCCAGCGAGGGCCTCTCCTTCCGCGAGCAACTCGAAATCCATCGCGAGCGACCATCCTGCGCCGGCTGCCACGAGAAAATCGATCCCCTCGGGTTCGGCCTCGAGAACTTCGACGCCATCGGCCGCTGGCGCGAAATGGGCGCAAACGGTCAGCCGGTCGATTCCCTCGCCACCCTGCCTGGCGGTATCACCTTTTCAACTCCCGCCGAGCTGAAAGACCTCCTCCTCAATTCCGACGAACTCTTCCTTCGCAACATCGCCCGGAAAATGCTTTCCTATTCCTTGGGCCGACCGCTCGAATACTACGACGAACCCGTCATCTCCGGACTCGTCAAAACCCTCCGCGAGAACGACCTGAAGATTCGCCCCCTCATCCACGCCATCACTCTCTCCCACCCCTTCCAAAACCGCTCTGCCACCCGCTGAGCTCCGATCTTGAATCCGGATTCCAGACTCTGACTTCTCCCAAAAACCACCATGGCAAACATCCAAACCCGCCGCTGGCAGCTCGAACGCCGCACCATGCTCAAAGGCATGGGTGCCACCCTCGCCCTTCCCATCCTCGATGCCATGCGTCCTCTCATGGCCCGGACCACCGGCGGCTCCGCCCATCCCGTCCGCCTCGCCATGCTCTACATGCCTAACGGCGTCCGCGCCGATCGCTGGACTCCGGACGGCACCGGCTCCAAATTCAAGCTCTCCCCCATCCTTTCTCCCCTCGAAGCCCATCGCGAGGATCTCCTCGTTCTAACAGGCCTTCAGAACAAGGCATCCTTCTCGGGCGACGGCCATTATGTCAAAACCGGTGGCTGGCTCACGGGCACCACCATTGCCAAAACCACCGGCTCCGATATCAACGCGGGCGGGATATCGATGGACCAGATCGCCGCCGATCAGATCGGCCGCGATTGCAAACTCCCCTCGCTCGAACTCGGCACGGAACCCGTCGCGACCGGCATCGATACCAACGTCAACTACACCCGCCTCTACGCCTCCCACATTTCCTGGAAAACCCCCACCGTCCCGCTCCCCTGCGAAATCAATCCGCGCGTCGCCTTCGACCGGCTTTTTCGCACCCGTTCCGCCACCGGCGAGAAAAAAGCCGCCGACCAGCAATCCGTCCTCGATCTCGTCCGCAGCGACGCCAAGCGCCTCCAATCCAAGCTCGGCCAGTCCGACCGCCAGAAGATCGAGCAATACCTCGAATCGATCCGCGAGGTCGAACGCCGCATCGAGCAGGAAGCCACCGCCCTCGGTGCCGGTGAGAATCTCCCGCCGGACATGCTCAAGCACCTCGACGTTGTCGACAAACGCATCTCGGAAGCGATGGGCAAGGCCTCCCGCGAGGAAGAACTCAACTCCCGCCCGCGCTTCGACCACAGCGAGCATTCCCGCATCATGCTCGATCTCATGGTGCTGGCATTCTGGTCAGACTCCACCCGCGTTTCCACCTTCATGTTCGGCAACGACGTGACGAACAGAAACTTCTCGTTTCTCGATGGAGTCAATGACGGGCACCATTCGCTTTCCCACCATCAGAACAACGCGGACATGCTGGATCAGTATGAGAAAATCAACCATTGGCACGTCCAGCAATACGCCTACATGTTGGAACGGATGAAGGAAATCAAGGAGGGCGAGGGCACCTTGTTAGATCACTCCATGGTCGCTTTCGGTTCCCCCATCCGCGACGGCAATTCCCACAACCCGCGCAATGTTCCCATTGTCATCGCCGGCAACGCCAACGACCGGCTCAAGACCGGGCGCCACCTTGAATTCGATGAAGGCACACCTCTGTGCTCGCTCTGGCTATCGCTGCTAGAGAAAGCGGGCGTGAAAACCAACGAACTCGCCGACGCCACTTCTCCCCTCCGCGGCGTCTGACACCGTTTTGGACAGCCCTGCCGCTCCCCCTCACCTTACGGTTCACTTCGCAAGACCGCACTCCCGTACAAAAAACGCGGGATTCATTTCCGCCAGCGGCCCCCGCAATTTCTCTATCTCCTCACCCGGCCCATGCACTTCCAGCCGGAGGAGCTCGGAAAACTCCAATACCTCCCCGAGCAGATCCCCCACGTTCTCCAGGTGCGCCAGGATCCCCTCCGCTCCCACGTAGGCCTCGCGGCAGAACACCGTCTGCCCGTTCACCGTGAAATCGTAATACAAACAGGCAGGTTCCGTCCCGGTCCGCTCGACGAAGCGCTGCATGACCCCGACGAAATCCTCAAGCCTCCCCTCCTGCACATCGAAATAGGGATGAAGGCTTACGGCGTGGGACAATCGACTCATGGATCGCAGCATCCCTCCCGCGTTCGCTCCCATCAAGCACGAAAGCCGGAACCCGCCCTCATCGGGCGAGGTGGCGGAATCCGGGGACAAGTCACCTCTAACTTTTTTCTTGATCTCAGCCGGGAATTTCCGCAACGATTTCGTCACATGAAAAAACCCTCCGTCGTGTTGATGTTTCTCCCCCTTCTGGTCTGCTCCGGAGCTTCCGGAATCACCTTGGTCAACGATAATTTCAACGACGGCGATCTCGCCACGGTGGGAGGCGGGGATATCGGCAGTGGCCATGTCGTCTTGAACAATGGCACCAAAAACACCGTGGAAACCACGTTGGCTTCCCTGACCACCGGAACCGGGGCCTGGGTCCGTTCCGAATTGCACAGCAACGACGAAATCGCGATCATGGCCTATCCCTTGGTCCAGGTTTCATGGACCCTGCAGAATGCCAACGTGGCCCGGACGGACGCCACCACCAACCCACCCTCTCGAATTCAACTGGCCATGCTTCCCAGCACGGTGGCCCAAGGCTCTGGAGCCGAGATGTATCTCAATACCCAGGGCGGCATCTGGTTTGACATGAACCTCAATACCGGCGGAGTAGTTACCTATCAGATCCGCGACGCCAACGACACGAAAACCGTCAACGGCGATGCTACCCTGCGCTCAGGGGCAGCGGTCGCCGGCTGGGACGGTGTGAGCGAACGCACCTTTACCTTGGCTCTGGACGCGCTCGGCTACACTTGGTCGGACAGCGCCGGGAACGACTACGGCGGCGGAACCTTCGCCGCTGCGGGGCTCGATACCGAATTGGCTCTCAACTGGTGGGGTTTCCACATGGGTCAGAACCGGGGCAATATCGGCAACGGAACCCATGAGCTGACCAATTTCTCGGTGGAGGCGGTGCCCGAGCCAAGCAGCTTGCTCCTCGTTCTGGGAGCCGCCTCCGCAGGCCTGCTGGGCCGCCGCCGCAGCTGCTGCTGACTTCCCGCGGCGTCGTGCTGCGCCCTCATGAATCACCAACCTCCGCCCCCTCGTCTTCGTGACGTCGGGGCGGCTCTCTGATGTGGCGGCGGCTCTTACGTTCGGATCGCCCCAACGTCCTAACCGTCTGGAGTCCGGCTATGGGATTGCAAGTTTGTCCACTGCTCTTCCACGCGCTTCTCAGAGACTTTTCCCGCCAAGGGTACGTCCGGCGCGAACAACGAGATCCGCAGCTCCTCCAGCACCCACCCGTGCGGCCACAGCCCGGTCTCGGCCGGCTCTGCGGTCCACTCCCTGAACCACGGCTCCCAGTGCCGCCTCATCCGCTCCATTTTCTCCAGATCCTTGATGATCGGCAGCGACTCGATCCTTCCCAATCGGGATCGGATCGCCCGCAGCCGGCGCGGGTAATCTATCAGACTCATATAGCCCGCCCGCCACGCGAAGTCCGCCCGGAAAAGCCACGCCAGCTCTTCCTCCAGATCCTCCGCCACCCCGCCCAGATTACGATCTTTGGCGTACTTCGAGATCCACCCGCGGATCTCCGGCAGACACTCCACCACCTGATCCAGCGCCGCCGCGATCTTCCCCGCCGATTCATACCAGCGCCCCCTCGCCTTCTCCGTGAGAATGCGGAAGTCATCCGGCGACCGCGGGAAATCCCCTCCCGACGCCCCTTCCGCCGCCAGCAGAATCAGATCGGCCAGCGAAGTTCCGCCCACCCCCAGCCGCGGCAGCTCCACCCGTGCCATCAGGCCCAGCGGAAACTTCTTCTTCAGATACGCCACCTGGTCCCCGTGCGCCAGCCACAGCAGGCGGGCCCCTCCCCGCCGGTGCGACTCCGCCGCCTCCGCCGCCGATGTGAAAGCCCGCACCCCCACCGATGTCCCCTCATCCACCAGCGCCGGATAAGCCATCCCACCGGGCGTCTCCACGCTCTCCGGCAAGCTCTCGCCATCCCAGGCGCTCATTCCGCGCCGCTCCACATCCGCATTCGCCGCCGCCTCGAACCGCACCCGCATCCGGTCCGCGAGCTGCAATTTCAGCACCGCCACGCTTTCCCCAAAAGCCAGTTCCTCCCCCTCGTCATCACAAACCCATATCTTCGTCACCAGCTCCGGCGGCAGCCGCTCCGGATCGAACTCAGCCACCGGCACATGCGCCCCCCGCCCGTCCTTCGCATGCTCCGCCAGCGCTAACAGAATCGACCGGTCCTTCGGCGCGAGTTTCCATAACTCCGCGAAATCATCCGCCAGCGATCCCAAGGGCTGGCAGATCCTGCGGAAATCCTTCGGCAGCGAGCGAAGCAATATCTCCGCCCGCTCGCGCAAGTTCCCGTCCACCCCCCAGCCCGGCAGCCACTCCGGCAGCTTCGGCAGCTGGTCCACATGCACCCCCAGCGTCACCCCGTCATCGCGTTCGCCGGGCGCCGCATGATAATACAAGGCATATTCCTCCCCTTCGTGGCCGAACACATCCGGAAACCCCTCCAGCCCGAAATCCGCGAAATCCTCATCCACCACATCCCGCACCGCCATCATCAGCCGATCCTCGTTCGTCTCCAGCCAACGGTGGAACGCCGCCGCCGTGTGAATCTCCTGCGGAATCCGATCCTCGAAAAACTGCAAAACCGCCTCCTCGCTCCACAACCCGCCCGGCCGCCGCAACTTGTGTTCGATCGCCGCGATCTCCTCCCGCAGTTCCTCAAAATGATCCAGAAAGCGCTGCCGTTTCTTCAACTTCCCCGCCAGCACGCCCTCCCGCAGAAACACACTCCGCGCGACCTTCTTGTCCACCCGCCCGTAGTGGACGCGCCGCCCCACCACCACCGGCAGCCCGCCACAGGTCACCGTCTCTTTTCCGTAAACCGCTCCCTGCGCCTCATCCCAATGCGCCTCGCCAAACTTGCTGCGGCACAAATGCGGCGCCACATCCTCAACCCACTCCGGGTCGATCCGAGCCACCCGCCGGGCCCACAAGCGCGAAGTTTCCACCAGCTCCATCGCCATCACCCACTCCCAGCGCTTGCCCGAATTGAACAATCCCGAGCCCGGAAAAACCGCGAAAAATCCTCCGCCCGCACTCCGGTAGGATTTCGATTCCCGGTCCCACAATCCGAACTGCCGCGGCACCCCCGCCAACAAGGCCTTGTGCAGCGTGGCATAACTCCCCGGCCCGGACAGATTCTCACCAATCCCCCCGATTTGAACCTTCCACTCCCGCTCTAACAAGCTTTCCAACTCATCCCGCACGTTCGCCCACTCCATCACCCGCCGCGCGTTCAGAAACACCGTCCCCGCATACTTCCGCAACGCATTCCGCTTCCACCGGCCCCGCTCGTCGCGGAAACGGCAGACGTCCTGCCACATCCTCAGAATGCCGATGAAATCACTGTCCCCATCCTTCCACCGCGCGTGCGCCGTGTCCGCTTCCCGCGCCTTCTCCGCCGGCCGCTCGCGCGCGTCATTGCTCTCCAGCGCAGCCACGATCGGCAGCACTTCCGCCAGGCAGCCCGCCCGCCGGGCCTCGATCAACATCCGCCCCAGCCGCGGATCCACCGGCAGACGCGACATTTCCCGACCTTGTTCGGTTAGATTCCTGTCCTTATCCAGCGCCCCCACCTCGCGCAGCGTCCGATACCCCTCCGAGATCGCCTTCGCCGCCGGCGGATCTAGAAAGGGAAAGTCTTCGATCTCCGGCAGCACCAGCGACTTCATCCGCAGAATCACCCCCGCCAACGAGCTCCGCCGGATCTCCGGATCGGTGAACTCCGGCCGCTCCTCGAAATCCTCTTCCTCATACAGCCGCACGCAAACCCCATCCCGCACCCGCCCGCAGCGCCCCTTCCGCTGGCGCGCGCTCGCCCGGCTCACCGGCTCGATCTGCAAGCGCTGCACCCCTTTCCCCGGACTCCACCGGCTGACCCGCGCCACGCCCGAATCCACCACACACGCAATCCGCGGAATTGTCAGCGACGTCTCCGCCACATTCGTCGCCAGCACCAGCCGCCGCTTGTTTCCCGGAGTAAAAACCCGCTGTTGGTCGCCCAACCCCAGCCGCGCGAACAATGGCAACACCTCGGTCCCGCGGTATTGCCGCCCCTCCAGCACGTCCGCGCACTCGCGGATCTCCCGCTCACCCGGCAGGAAAACCAGCACATCCCCGTTCGGCTCGATGTCATTCAAATAATCCACCGCCCGCGCCACATGCTGCGGCAGATCCTCGTCATCGCCCGGCGGCAGGAAAAACTCCGAAACCGGAAACATCCTCCCCGGCGCCTCGATCACCGGAGCCGGGCTTCCGTTGTTGGAGAAAAACTCCGCGAACGATCCCGCGTCCAGCGTCGCCGATGAGATCACCAGCTTCAGATCCTTCCGCCGATCCAGCAGCCGCTTCACATAACCTAACAGAAAGTCGATGTTCAGCGATCTCTCGTGCGCCTCGTCCAGAATCAGCGCCTCATATTGGCGCAGATCCCGGTCGCTCTGCGTCTCCGCCAGCAGGATCCCGTCGGTCATGAACTTGATCCGCGTCTCCCGCGATGTCCGGTCCTCGAACCGCACCTGATAGCCCACGTAATCTCCCAGCGGCACCTCCAGCTCCTCCGCCACCCGCTTGGACACGCTCGCCGCCGCGATCCGCCGCGGCTGGGTGCAGCCGATCCGCCCGCCCTCCGGCCCCAGCGCCTCCGCCACCATCTTCGGCAATTGCGTCGTTTTACCCGATCCGGTCTCGCTCACCACCACCACCACCGGATGATCGCGGATCGCCGCCAAAATCTCCTCGCGATGCTCCACCACCGGCAGCTCCGCCGGATAGTTCCATTTGCCCGAAAACTTTGTCATTCGACTCCCGGCATCAAAACCTCGATCCCCATCTCCCGCGCCACCTCCGCTTGGCGTATATCATGCGTCATCAGTCGCTTGATCCCCAGTTCCTCCATCACCGCCAGATGCAGCCTATCCAACGAGCGGCAATGGGTGGACGAGCGGCGGTGCTGATCGGATGCGGTAGCGAAAACATTACCCGAGATCGGCACGGACATGAATGGACGCATCTCCAGGATGATGGCGGCCTGTTCAGAAAGCTTGTTGGACTTGTTAGCGCTGACCTTTCCACCCAGTCCCAAGCCGCGGATCTGCACCTCAATCTCCAACCGCAAGACATCCGAAACAGCAACATCAGGAAGATCAAGAATACAGGTACAGGAAGTCACGGCAGATGAAAATTCCTCCTTCACGAGCACCTTGAAGAACGAACTGGTATCGATGTAAACCATCAGACAAGCTTTCTCTCCTCACGATCCTCCTGCAGGCCCTTTTGCAAATCGAAATCGGTTCCCTCCGGAAACGTCTCCTCCAGCCACTTCATGTGCGCCTCGGGATCGAATCGCTTCCGTTCAACCGGCTCCACCTCTTCCACCGGCAGCAGCCTCGCCACCGGCTTTCCATCACGCGTGATCACGATCTCCTTCTCCACCGCAAGCTGCCGCTCCGCCTCCGGCCACTGCTGCCGGATTTGCCGGATCGTCATCGTTTTCATCGCCGGAGGGTAGCAGGTTTCACATTCCGGTCAATCAGCGCGCCCCGGCCGCCGCGCGCGGACGGGGTGCGATGAGCGCGGCCATCAGCAGTCCCATCGAGAAGCCGCCGACATGGGCGCCATAGGCGATTCCCATGTCCTGCCCGTTCGCGATCGCCAGGTAGTCGATCGACACGCCGATTACCGCGATCAACGCCAGATGCCCGGGCGGAATCGGCCGCGCCATCGGCCAGATGTGGGGATCGGGCAGTTTCCACCGCACCGCGAGGCCCAGATAGGCGCCCTCGAAACCCATCACCGCTCCCGACGCTCCCAGCATCGGGATGAACTCCTCGCTGTTCATGGCGGTATGGGTCACCGACGCGGCGACCGCCGTGAGGACGAAAATCAGCAGCATCCACCGCCAGCCCAGCAGTTCCGAAACGAGCGCCGCGAAAATCCATAAAAACACCATGTTCGAGGCGATGTGCTCGAAGCTGCCGTGGAGAAACGCGCAGCTTAGCAAGGTCCCGAGTTCGCGCCAGTCTGCGGCAGTCGAACGCCCCGCCACCACGTTCTCCCAGCTCCGCACCACCTCGCCGGGGACCGCCATCAGTTCCGCATACCAGCCGTAGCCGAACGCGACCTGGGCGAAGAAGATGAGGAACATCGCGCCGATCAAGCCGAGGAGCGGCCCCTGCATGCGGATAAGCTGCCTCGCCGGGCTGAGTTTCGATCTCACACCGGGTTGAAACCCCAATCCGGACGGTTTGGCAACCACGCAAGCGCCGCTGTAAGCGCCATCTCTATTGAGGCCACTAGCCGCCCTTTCCCGCCACGGAGGATTCCGCACCGGATGCCTTGCGAGACGCCCTGTAGACTTTCCCGTCGCTTTTCGCGGATGGATTGCTAGTTTTCCGGTCATGTCAAAGCGCCCGAACGAATCGCACCGCGAGCGCTGGGAAGCCAGGGGCCGGCGGGTCGCGCGTCAGGTGAATCTCGCCTGGTGGATGGAAACGCTGTCCGCGCCCATGTTGATCGCCGCTTTGGTCGGAGCCGCCGCCATCCTGCTTGTCCGGCGGGAAACCCAAGGGGTCGAGTGGTGGATGGTGGCCATCGCGGCTGCGGGTGTGATCGCCCTGCTCGCATTTGGCTGCTGGCTGGTCGCGAGGCGGAGGTTCGAGACGCCGGAGCAGGCGTTGGTCAGGATCGAGGCGGCCATGCACCTTCGGAACGGCCTGAGCGCCGCGCGTGCGGGAGTCGCGCCTTGGCCGGTGCCGGCGGAGGGATTTCATGCCGGACTCAAATGGCAATGGCCGCGGCTCCTGGTCCCCACCCTCGGGGCCCTCATGCTTTGGGTCTCCGGGATTCTCATTCCCGTCACCGCCCGCGGGTTGGGTGAAAACTCCGCCCCGGAAGAACCGCAGGCATGGGCCCAGCTCGATTCCCAGCTTGCCCACCTCGCCGAGGAGGAAGTGGTGGACGAGAAATACCTGGAGGAAATCCGCAAGCGCCTGGACGAACTCCGCTCCCAGGAGGAAGAACAATGGTTCAGCCACTCGTCGCTGGAAGCCACGGACTCGTTGAAAGAGTCCCACCGGTCGGAAGCCGAGCGGGTGGAGCAAGCGCTCGACCGGGCGGAGAACGCTCTGGCGACCTTGGAGAAGGACTCCGGAGCCATCGGCCAAGAGCAAAAGGACCGTCTTCTCGACCAGCTCGACGAAGCCATGGAAGGACTCCGGAACGGAGCGATGAAGCCGAACCCGGAATTGCTGGAACAATTGAAACAGCTCGATCCGAAAAACCCGACCCAGCTCGACCCGACGCAAATGCAACAGCTCCGCGAGAACCTGCGGAAGCACGCCGAGGCCATGAAGGACGCCAAGAAAGAAGGCGGCGAGGATTGGACCGACGAACTGCTTGCCAACGACGGCGATTGCGAAAGCGGAAACTGCCAGGGTGGCAACTGCGAAGACGGCAATTGCAAGGACGGCCGCGGTGATGGAGGTGTCGGCGAGGGCGGCGAGCATTCTCCGGGAGTTCTCGGCCGCGAACGGGACCGGCTCGACACCGGAGATCTCGCCGCTTTGGAAGCACAGGACCTTTCCCGCGCCCTCCCCGGCGATCTGCTGGAGCTCCAAGCCGGTGAGCACGATGTGGACGACTCCCCCACCCGCGCAACCGGGGGCGGAGGCCTCACCGCAACCGGCAGTGGCGGCGACCGCGTCTGGCGCGATTCGCTCGATCCGGCGGAACAGAAAGCGTTGAAACGCTTTTTCGAATGAACGGGGGGGCCTGACCATGGCCGATTTTTTTCGTGTCATCGCCTGCTTCCCTGCTTCACTCCCTCCGCCACTTGATGTCGGAACAATTCTCAGAAGAAACCCTGCTGCTCGTAGATCCCGATCATGATTTCCTCGATTGGGCTTCGAAGCATCTGGCCGCGGAAAACCTCCGCGTGCTGCGTTGCGACAACGCGGCGAACGCGATCAAGGTGATCGAGAAAACGCCGATCGGCGTCGTCATCGCGGCGATGGATCTCCAGCCGTTTGACGGACTCGAACTTCTCGGACGGATTCTCCAGCAGAGCCCGCAAACCCTCGTCGTTCTGACCGCCGGTTTCCCCACCACCGGTCAGATCATCGAAGCGACGCAGAAGGGCGCCCACGACGTCCTGCGCAAGGAATCCCTGGCGTTCGAACTCCGCCCGGTGGTGGAATCCGCGTTGCAGACGCAGGAGGACCGCCGCAGCGCGGGTCAGCCGGACGCGGAGATCCCGAGCACTGACGGCCGCGTCAAGATCATCGGCACTTCCCGGCTGTTGCAGGATGTTTTCAAGCTCGTCGGCCGGGTCGCGCGCTCCGACGCGCCGGTGCTGATTGCCGGCGAAAGCGGCACCGGCAAAGAGTTGGTAGCCAAAGCGGTTCACGAATACAGCCCGCGCCGCCAGCGCGAGATGATCACCATCAACTGTGGAGCGATTCCCGAGAACCTGTTGGAAAGCGAACTTTTCGGCCACGAGAAGGGTTCGTTCACCGGTGCCATCGCCCGCCGGGCGGGTCGATTCGAACAAGCGGATGGCGGCACGCTGTTCCTCGATGAGATCGGCGACATGCCCCTCTCGATCCAGGTGAAGCTTCTGCGAGTGCTGCAAGACGGCTCGTTCTCGCGGGTGGGAGCCAATGAAACGCTCACCACCGACGTGCGGATCGTTGCCGCGACCCACAAGAACCTTACCGCCGAAGTCGCCGCAGGAAGGTTCCGGGAAGACCTCTACTATCGTCTGAACGTCGTCGAGATCCGTATTCCCGCCCTGCGCGAACGGCCGGAGGACATTCCTCTGCTGGCGGAGTATTTCCTCCAGCGCATCACCCGGAAAAACGGAATGGCGAGAATTCGGATCTCCGCGGAAGCGATCGCCGCCCTGCAAAACCATCATTGGCCGGGCAACGTCCGCGAATTGGAGAACACGATCGCCCGCGCCTGCGCCCTGGCGACCTCGAACATTCTGCTTCCTGCGGACATCCCGTTGGCAACGGCTCCGGGAAAATCCCGCGACGGCCTCACCGCCGCTCTCGACCAGATGATCAACGCCGTCCCCACCGGCGTCCACGTGATCGAATGGTTGACCCGCGAAGTCGCCGGGCGCGTTCTGGACCGCTCCAGAGGTGACCTCAAGGCGGCATCCGCCGCACTCGGGGTGGAGGCCGCCGAGCTCAAGAAATTGCTATCGAGCTAGAACCGGCATGATCCATCTCATCGACCACCCTTTGATCGCGGACGAGCTCACCCGGCTCCGCGATCAGTCCTGCCCGCCGCCGGAGTTCCGGCAGAGGGTGCAAAGGATCGCTTCGCTGATGGTGACGCCCGTCACCGCGAATCTCCATACCAAGGTGGTGGAATGCAACACACCGCTGGAGATCACTTCCGGACGAAAAATGGCCCGCGGCGTGGTTCTGGTTCCCGTCCTGCGCGCGGGGCTGGGATTTCTCGACGGATTCCTCGATCTCATCCCCGACGCCTCCGTTGCCCACATCGGATTGGCGCGGAACGAGGAAACCCTGCGGCCGGAACCTTACTACATGAAGCATCCGGCCTTGATGGGAGACTGTGACGTCGTGATTCTCGATCCCATGCTCGCCACCGGTGGCTCCGCCATCGAGGCCGTCCGCTGCCTGAGGGAAGCCGGAGCTGTTTCCATCCGGTTCGCTTGTCTGGTGGTGGCTCCCGAGGGAGTCGCCGCGCTGGAAGCCGCGTATCCGGACGTTCCGATCTACACCGCGGCGATCGATCGTTGCCTGAACGACCGCGGCTACATCCTTCCCGGGCTGGGTGATGCCGGTGATCGGCTTTTTGGCACCGGTGCCTGATCCCCGGAGCAGCATCCCCCTATCAGGACTGGCAATGATGCGGAACGCACCTAGGATCCCTCCCATCATGAATTGGCGGCTGGCCACCCTATCCTTGATCTTCCAAATTTCCGTCCTTCCCGCGCAGGACGCGGAATCGCTGCGTCTGGCCGGGGACGAGGCACTGGCCGCCGGCTTGTGGGAAATCGCCGCCATCCGATACGGGGATTTGCTCACGAACCCGGAGCTTCCGTCGGACGAGAAACCCGCTGCGGCCCTTCGTCTCGCAGAATCCTGGATCCGCAGCGGGCAGCCCGATCTGGCACGACGGGCATTGGACCTTCTTGAGGAATCGTTTGTCGCCGGCCTCCCTGAGACCCGCTTCTGGAAGGCGCAGGCTCTGGCGGGCATCAATCGTTTCGGAGACGCGATCGAAGAATTCGGAGCGCTGCTTGCCGCCCCGGACGGCATCCATCGTGCCGAATCCGCCCGGACACGCGCCAATCTCCAGCTTGCGCTCGAACCGGATGGTGAGGACGCGCTCGCCACCCTCTCCGAATTTGCAGCCAACGCCACTCCCTCGGAAGAATCGGCGACGCGCCATCAGATCATCGCCCTTTTACTGGATCGGGGAAATGTTGCGGATGCGCGCGAAGCGATGACTCAAGCAACAACGCAGGTACCCGAGTTCTCGAAACGCGCCGCGTTTTTGGAAGGCAGACTGCTGCTCGCGGAAGGCGAATCCGCCCTCGCGGCGGACGTGTTCGGATCACTGCTGGCGAACGGCGAGGGCCAGTCTCTGATGGATCACCACGGTGCGGCGCTGGGTCTGGCGGACGCCCGGTGGGCGATGGTGGAACGGGATCTGGCGGTGGAAGGCCTGCTTGCCTTCATGGGTACCCATCCAGATTCTCCGCTGCTCGGCCCGATGTTCGACCGCCTTGCCAATTGGCTGCCGGAATCACCCGGGCCGGACGATCCGATCATGGTGCGGTTGGAATCGTGGATCCCCGAGCACCC
>JBBSJY010000017.1:0-37127 GCA_038256845.1 Verrucomicrobiales bacterium
AAACCCACATCTCCGCCCGGGCGTTCGCCGAGACCGATGTCCAGTTTCACTTCCTGGCCGGCCTTGAGCGTGATCCAGTCGCCGTAGATCAGTTTCGGAGCGGCCAGCCCGCTGTCGTGCAGATCCTCGGTGCCCCGCGCCGGATCCCAGCGGCCGCGGACCGCGTCATTGAGAGATGGCCACGAGGCGTGCAGCTTGGGGCGGCCGTCCACGAAAACCGCCAGATAATCGTCCCCCCGGCCGGCAAAGCGGAACGTGATGTCGCGCGGGCTGACAATGCTCCCTTGGTAGTGGGCCATCCAACCGCGCGGCTCGATGTCTTCCTCCGCGTCGAAGAAGCGCGGGCCTTCCGCGGCGTCGGTGAGAGGGATCGCCAACTGGGTCAGGAAAAGCTCCTGCGGCGCTTGGAAGAACCGGCTGAGCGTGGACTCGGAAAAGCCGCTTCGCTGGATGCGTTCGATGTTTTCGACGTAAGGCTGCAAGGCTCCCGGCTCGAAACCGCCGACCGGTCGGCCGCGGCCATCCTTCTTGAAGTCGTAAAGACGGCCTCGCAATCCGCCCGCGATCGCCTGCGTGCTGCCGAAGCTCATACTCGATCCGCCGGTCTGTCCGTTTCCGCTGCCGCCGTCGCCCCAAGCCGGACCGAAGCCGACCGAGTCGCCGAGGTCCAGCTCCGGAAGATTCATCTCGATGTCCGGCGTCGGAACCGCCGTAGGCGAGGCGGTGGCCGTCGCGAGCACCTTGGAAACGGCGGCGCTGGCGGAGGGGGCCGCCGGCAGCGCCTGCGGCAGGCGCGTACGGGGCTGATCGATCTGCCGTTCCTCAATCGCCGGTGTGGCGTAAGCGACCACCTCCGCCTGATCGAGATCGAATGGAATGATGATGACGATCGCCAGGATCAGCGCCATCAACCCCAGCGTGAGACCCGACATCACAATGGATGCGAAGGTGGCACGGCACCTTTGCTTTTGCAGCGCCGCGATCGCTTCTGGAGTCAAATCGACGTGAATGCTCATGTGGGAGAAAACGCGCGGCCGGTCCGATTTCTTGGGTCGGGCGCAAAGAAGCCGGCTCACGAGGAAGATCCGCCTGCGATCACCGAAAGTTTGCCTGCCCATTTCGGGACATCCCGCCAAAATCCCTGCGACCCACTCCAAAGGGCGGCCTTTTTTCCCCATGCACCCCTCACACGGCGTCTCCGGTTCCTCCCTTCACGGGCATCTTGACCTCCGCTGCGATGTCGGCCCGGACGGCATTCCATTCATCTCTCGCCAAAGCTTCCGGGCACCGGTGCACCTGAGCAAGTCGCACGTGGACCAGGGAAAACGGGTGGTTACCATCATCAATCCCACCGCCGGGTTCTTTGATGGCGACCTGTTGAAAATGCGGGTGGAAGTCGCGGCCGGGGCCGGATTGGTCCTCAGCACTCCATCGGCGTCACGGGTCTACCGGACACGGTCCGGATCTGCCGCGGTTTGCAGCCAGAAGTTTGAAGTCGCGAAGGACGCGTCGCTCGAATGGATGCCCGAGCCGTTCATTCCCCATGCGGGAGCGCGCTATGAGCAGCGGAGCCGGATCGATCTCCACCCGTCGGCGAGCTTGTTGTTCTTCGACTGGATCAGTCCGGGCCGTGTGGCGAAGGGTGAAATTTTCGCCTACCAACGGCTGAGATGGGAGTTTGATCTGTTCGTCGGGGGAAAGCTGGTGTCGCGGGAACGATACGACCTCAGACCGGAGGGTCCGTCGCTGGAGGCCTTGCGGGTAAAATTCCCCGCAGCACACTATCTTTCGGTCTATGCTGCCGGACAGATGGCCGCGAATTGGCCCGAAAAAGAGCTGGATGGGCTGAATTCCGAGGACGTGTGGCTGGGCCATGGAGCGCTGTTGGGAGGCGTGCGCGTCGTGCGGGCGCTCTGCCGGGACAGCCTGTCCTCCCGCCGGTCATTGAAGGCAATCCGTCTGCTGCTGCACTCCTCCGCCGGTGTCGTCCCGCCCAATCTGGGGCGGATCTTCCTTTGATTCCCCGTGGGCGGACTGGTCCGCTTCCTGCAAAGGGCGGGCGATGAAATTCTTGCAACTCCTGAAGGCCACCGGCAGCGAATGGGTCGACGACCGGGTCATGCGCCTCAGTGCCGCACTTGCCTACTACTCGGTGTTCTCCCTCGCGCCACTGCTAATCATCGCCATCTCGATCGCAGGAGGGATTTTCGGCGAAGAAGCGGCCCACGGTGCCATTGCGGGTCAGCTTTCCGGGGCGCTCGGACAGGAAGCGGCGGTTGCGGTCCAAGAAATGATCGCTGGGGCGAAAACCAGCGGGAACAACCGGCTGATGGCGGCGGTGGGTTCGGTGGTGCTTCTGATCTCCGCATCGGGCGTTTTCGCCCAGCTCAAGGATGCGATGAACACGGTGTGGGGGATTCAAGCCGCTCCGGGGCGGGGGATCGTGAATTTCCTGAGAAGCCGCTTTCTTTCGTTGGCAATGGTTCTGGTGATCGGTTTCCTGCTGCTGATTTCGCTGTTGCTTTCGGCCGGGGTCACTGGTGCGACCTCCTGGTTGGAATCGCTGTTTGCCATACCCGCTTTCGTTTGGCAAATTTTCAGCCTGCTGATCACCCTGTTGGTCGTGACCCTCCTGTTTGCGATGATCTTCAAGATTCTGCCTGATGCGGAGATCGAATGGCGGGATGTATGGACGGGGGCGTTCCTCACCGCGCTGTTGTTCGCGTTGGGGAAATTCCTTCTCGCTTTGTATCTCGGCCGGCAAGACGCGGCTTCGACCTACGGGGCGGCGGGCGCTCTGATCCTGATTCTGACCTGGGTCTACTATTCTGCGAACATCCTGTTGTTTGGGGCCGAGTTCACCCAGGTGTATGCAAAGAAGCGGGGCCGTCGGATCGAGCCCAGCCAAGGAGCGGTGAGAGTTGGAACGACGGAAGGCGCTTAGCACGAACGATCCGATCTGCAACCGGAGGTTGCATATTGCATGGCCAAGCTCTTGATTGGGGGCGCAATCTTCGCAGGAACGTTTGTGGCATCAACGACTTCTTCGATCTATCAATGGCGGCACGAGGGGTGCTGGAGATTCCTACCGATACCTAAAAACACACGATCATGAACACATTCAATCCCCAGGATTTCTCCTCACCCGTCAAGGAAGCCAACCCCGATCACGAAGCGAACGCGATGTTGGAGGCAGGCAAGGACCACGCCGCCCAAGCGGCCCGCGAACTGAAGGAAGCGGCGGTGCTGAAGGCGCGCGAGGTCAAGAGTACAGCGGTCCACCGGGCTGAAGACGTGCGACGGCAGGTGGAGAACAGAGTGCAGGATGTCCGCACCCGCTGCGAAAGAAGCACCCGAGAGGATCCGATGCGAAGCTTGCTCTACGCCTTCGGTGCGGGCTTTGTGATTGGTTTCATCTATCGCGGCCGTTGAGCCCTCTCAGCGTTTTCTCCTCAGCCGCTTGCCGGTTAGGCGTGTGGCGATCAGATTCGGACAACGGCCTTTCAAACGCAGCTGCTCGCAATTTGCCTCGATTTTGATCGTCTGCCGGATCGGTTTGAAGCCAAGCCGCCGGGTCACGCAATCGTTGAGGAGATCGAGATGCGAGTCCTCGAATTCAACCACCCGTCCGCAATCGATGCAGACGAGATGGTTGTGGGAAGGTTTGTCGTGGAAGTTCGGGTCATAAGTCGTCTGATTATCGCCTAGATCGATCTCCCGGAGCAGATCCGCTTCCACCAGCAGGCCTAGAGTACGGTAGACGGTGGCTCGCGAGGTGTCCGAGTCGGTCCTGCGGACGCGGTCGAAAAGCTCCTCGGCGGTGAAATGTTCGTCTTTGGAAAATACCGATTCGACGATGCGCTCCCGTTGGCCGGTCCGCCGAAGCCCCTTGCGGCGGATGAAATCGTCGAGTTTGGTTTGTATGGCCGGGTCCACGCCAGCAACCGTTATCCCGGACCTTGCCGATCGGAAAGCCGAAACCCCGGAATCGACATTGGACTCCACGGGGGTAATCTGGCGGCGGATGACGTTGAGGGAACTCGGATGGAACAAGGATTTCGATCTCGCTTTTGAGCCTTACCGGGAAAAAGGCTGGGTTCCCGCGCGCTTGATCCGCGAATCGCCCATCAACTTCGGCGCGTTTCTGGAAGATGGCGAGGAAATCGATGTGATTCTCTGTGGCAGAGTCTGGCATGCGGCCACCTGCGATGCCGATCTGCCGGCGGTCGGGGATTGGGTCGCGATCGAGCCGGGCAACGCGAATCAGGATCATGTCATCCGCGCGACCCTTTCGCGGAAGTCGTGCTTTTCGCGGAAAATGCCCGGCAATAGCTCGGAGGCGCAGGTCATCGGCGCGAATGTCGATATTGTCGCCGTGGTCACCGATGCCGGGCCGGATTTCAACATTCGGCGCATGGAACGTTATTTCATGCTCATCGGCCGCAGCGGCGCGCGGGCGCTGGTATTGGTGAACAAGGCGGACCTTTTCCCACCAGAGCGGAACAAGGCCGCCGCGAAAGAGATCGCGGCGTTGTGGGACGGCGCGGACGTCCATGTCACCAGCGCCCTCAACGGCGATGGGCTCAAGGTGCTGAAAAAATACCTCAGGAAGGGAATTACGATGTGCATCGTAGGTTCCAGCGGCGTTGGCAAATCCACGCTTGTCAACCAGCTCTACGGCGAGGAGTGGCAGTGGACCAGCGAGGTGAACGAAATCACCGGCAAAGGCCGTCACACCACCACGTCGCGCGAATTGGTGCCGCTGCCGGGTGGCGGTATGCTCATCGACAATCCCGGCATGCGGGAAATCCAGATGTGGACCGATGAAGTGACCCTCCGCGACAGCTTCGCGGATGTGGAGGCCCTCACCGCGCAATGCAAGTTCACCGACTGCAGTCATCGCAACGATGCCGGCTGCGCCATCCGCGACGCGGTCACGTCCGGAACGCTCGCCGCCGCCCGCTACGAGAATTTCCTCAACCTGGAAATTGAAATCGCAGCGCTCCGCAAGCGCTCGAAGAAGCGCCAGATGGCCATCGAGCGCTGGGCGAAACGCAACCGTCGCGTCAAAGCACGGAACCTCAACGACCGGATCCAGTTGGAGAAAGACGAGCGCGGCGACGTCTGACCCGGCTCAAATCCCGAGTTCCTCTTTCACCTGGCGGAAGGCGTCCACCGCGAAATCCAGATCCTCCCTCGTGTGCGCCGAGCTCATTTGGGTGCGAATCCGGGCCTTTCCCTGCGGGACGACCGGAAAACTGAAGCCGATGACATACACACCGCGTTCCAACATGGCTTCGGAGACCTTCGACGCCAGCGCCGCATCTCCGAGCATGATGGGGACGATGGGATGGATGCCGGGAACGATGTCAAATCCCGCGGCGGTCATCTCGTCGCGGAAATACCTTGTATTCGCTTCGAGCGATTTCTTCAGTTCCGAATCCCGATCTAACAAGCGAAGTGCGGCCAGCGTTCCTCCCGCGATAACGGGCGCGAGCGTGTTTGAAAAGAGATATGGCCTGGAGCGCTGGCGCAACAGTTCGATGATCTCCCGCCGCCCGCTGGTGTAGCCGCCGCTCGCGCCGCCGAGCGCCTTCCCGAGGGTCCCGGTGATGATGTCGATTCTTCCCATCACCCCGCAATGTTCATGACTGCCGCGGCCCTTTCCGCCCATGAATCCAACCGCGTGCGAATCGTCAATCATCACCAATGCCTGATACCGGTCGGCGAGTTCGCAGATCTCCTGCAAGGGTGCGATGAACCCGTCCATCGAGAAAACCCCGTCGGTTGCGATGAGCTTGAAGCGGACTCCATTGGCGTCCGCATCGGCAAGCTGCTTCTCAAGGTCCGTCATGTCGCGGTTCTTGTATCGATATCGCTTCGCCTTGCAGAGGCGGACGCCGTCGATGATCGAGGCATGATTGAGTTCGTCGCTGATGACCGCGTCCTCGGGTCCCAGGATCGCTTCGAACAAGCCGCCGTTCGCATCGAAGCACGATGAATAGAGGATGGTGTCCTCCGTGCCCAGAAAATCGCTCAGCGCGGCTTCCAATTCCAGATGCAGATCCTGGGTGCCACAAATGAAACGCACGCTGGCAAGACCATACCCCCAGCGGTCAAGCGCCTCGTGCGCGGCTTGCCTGATGGCAGGATGCTGGGCGAGACCGAGGTAGTTGTTCGCGCAGAGGTTCAGAACCGGCTTTCCGCCATCGGCTTCCACATGGGCACCCTGCGGCGTTGCCAGCGAGCGTTCCCGTTTGTAGGTGCCCGCTTCGCGAATTGCCTCAAGCTGGTCTTCAAGGTGGTGGGTGAATGAGTGATTCATAAATTTCAACGGGTCCAATCGAGCACGACCTTGCCGCAGTTGCCGGATTCCATCACGGCGAAACCTTGCTCGAAATCGGTATAATGAAAACGGTGGGTGATGACCGGCTTGATATTCAGGCCGCTCTCCAGCATCACGCTCATTTGATACCACGTTTCATACATCTGGCGGCCATAGATGCCTTTGAGCGTGAGCATGTTGAATATGACCTTGTTCCAGTCGATCCCGATCTTCCCTGAAGGTATGCCAAGGATTGCGATCTTCCCGCCATGGCACATGTGATCGACCATACTCCGGAACGCATCGGGATTCCCGCTCATCTCCAGGCCGACATCGAAGCCTTCCTTCATTCCCAGCTCCTTCCGGACGTCCGCAAGATCGCCGGTTCTCACATCGAGCGCCACGGTTGCCCCCATTTTTCTCGCAAGCTCCAGACGGTATTCATTCACATCGGTGATGACGATGTGGCGCGCGCCCGCATGTTTGGACACCGCGATGGCCATGATGCCGATCGGTCCCGCGCCGGTGATCAGCACGTCTTCGCCAAGCGTTTCAAAGGCGAGCGCGGTGTGGACCGCATTTCCGAAGGGGTCGAAAATGGAGGCGACTTCTTCATCCACGCCTTCCCGGTGGTGCCAGACATTGGTCATCGGCACGCTGATGAACTCGGCGAACGCGCCGCTGCGGTTGACACCGATGCCGACCGTGTCTTTGCAAAGATGCCGCCGCCCCGCGAGGCAGTTGCGGCAGCGGCCGCAGACGAGATGACCTTCCGCGCTGACAATTTCTCCCGGATGGAAATCGCTGACGTTCGATCCGGTGCGAATCACTTCCCCGACAAACTCGTGACCCACGATCATCGGCACCGGGATGGTTTTCCGGGCCCAATCGTCCCAAGAGTAGATATGCAGGTCGGTGCCGCAAATGCCGGTCTTCCGCACCCGGATGAGGACATCGTTGATGCCCACCGAGGGTTCCGGCACGTCTTGCAACCATAGGCCGCGTTCCGCGTGGGCTTTGACGAGTGCTTTCATGGGCGCCGCACTATGGAAGCCCGCCCCCGGTGACGCAAGCGCGGGGCACGTTCAGCGGTCCAGCGGCTTGCCGTCGGGCGTCCTGGCTGGCTGGGGGCGGCGGCCAACCGCGGGTTTCTGCCAAAGGTGAAATCGATATGGGATACCGCGAGTTCTGGCTGCTTTCGGTTCACTGGCCCTTTTCCGCCGCCGTTGCTGAAACATCTGTCACCGGTCTGGATTCGCAGGAGGTTGCCATGGAGCAACTCCGCCGCGCCGGATGTTCTCCCGCAGAGCGGCGCTGAGTTCCCGGAAAACTCCGGGCGATTGCTCGGCGAGATTGGTCTTTTCCTGCGGATCATCCTTGAGATGATAGAGTTCCAGCGGGCCATAGGGGTTGTTTTGTAACAGCTTCCAATCGCCGCGGATAATTGCTTCGTAGCTTTTCCCGCCATACGCCAATCCGCCTTCGCGGCGGACGAAGTAAAGGTCGCGCGGCGTGTCGATTGTGCCGCCCTTGAGAACCGGCGTGAGACTCACCGCGTCGATGCCGTTGGGGACTTCCACTCCGGCGAGTTCGAGGAAGGTGGGGAAAAGATCGAAGACCAATCCGGCGCAATCACTCCGTGAGCCGGGTTCGATGTCGCCGGGCCAGCGAGCCATGAACGGCACGCGCAACCCGCCATCGTAGTGGCTCTGCTTGCCTCCGCGCCAAGGATCATTGTTCTGGCCGTGTGGCAGCGAGCCACCGTTGTCGGCGGTGAAGACGACCACGGTGTTCCGTGCCAGCCCGGTCTCATCCAGCGCCGCGAGTACCCGGCCGACACCGTCATCCAAATGTTCGACAAAGGCGACGTTCCTCGCGCGCTTCTCCTCCAACTGTGGTGCCCGCGCCTTCACTCTGGCGAGCGATTCCCCGGGCGGCTCGATCGGGAAATGAGGTGCGTTGTAAGCCAGATAGAGAAAGAATGGCTGGTCGGGCTCTTTCGAGCGTTTGCGCAGATAATCCGCAGCCCAATCGGAGAACAGGTCGGTGGCGTGTCCCTGCGGCTCGATCACTTCCTCATTGCGACGCATATAATTGTTTCCGTGACGGAGATGGGTGGTGTAACTGTCCATCATGTCGCCGAGAAACCCGTGGAAGTGGTCGAATCCACGCTCGGTCGGCGTGTTTGGCGATTCGAGCCCGAGATGCCATTTGCCAATGATGGCGGTGTGATAGTCCGCTTTTTTCAATTCGTCCGCCAGCGTCCGCACGGAAGGGTCGAAGTAGCCCCACGAGTTGTCCGGCGGTTCCGTGCGGATCACGCCGGGGACGCCGACTCGGTCGGCATAACAGCCGGTCAGCAAGGCGGCGCGGGATGGCGAGCAAACGGTGCAGTTCGCCCGCATCCCAGTGAAAAGCATGCCCTCGGCGGCGATCCGGTCGATGTGGGGTGTCCGCACATCCGACTCATGATAGGTCGAAACATCGCCGTATCCATGATCGTCTGTTAGGATGATGATAAAATTCGGCTTGGCCGCGAATCCCCACATGGGAAACAAAGCGATGGCGATGGCGAGGGATTTCATGTCATTTGCGGCGGGCTGAATGCCGGCCATCGGGCTTCGTGAGATCGTAATTCGGGTTTGCGGTGGGGAATTGCGCACCCACCTCTTCCTGCCAGGCGTGGAGCTCGCGGCGGAGTGCTTCCACCCGTTCCGGATGCTCCCTTGAGAGATCGTTCTCTTCGCCGATATCCTCCGCCAGATTAAAGAGTTCGGCCCGGCGATCCTCGAACCACTCGATGAGTTTCCAACCGCCGCGGCGGATGGCGGCACAAGGGGCGCCGCCCTGGTTCCCATAGTGCGGGTAGTGCCAGAAAAGCGCGCGTTCCGCCAGAGTTTCGCCTTTGAACAGGGGCAGCAGGCTCACTCCGTCCGCTTCGTCAACGGATCCGCCGGAGATCTCTGAAAACGTCGGGAAGAAGTCCGGACTGCTAACAGGATTTTTTACGACGGCACCCGGCTTGATGACGGCCGGCCAGCGCACGAGCAGCGGTTCGCGGATGCCCCCTTCATACATCCAGCCCTTGCCGGCGCGGAGGGGAAGGTTGGAGGTGGGCCATCCCTCGCTGGTGGAAAGTCCGCCATTGTCGCTGGTGAAAATCACAAGCGTGTTTTCGTGGAGTCCGAGTTCGTCGAGTTTCGCGAGGACCTTGCCGACGGCCTGGTCCATCGCTTCCACCATGCCGGCATAGTTGGCGTGGTCCTGCGAGTGCCGCACGTCCCTGCGATGTTCGCGGCCCCATTTTTCTTCGAGCCCGAGGCGCTCCCGCTTCTCTTCATACTTCTTCTCGAGGTCCTCTCGTGCCATCAGCGGGGTGTGGACGGAATAGAAGGAAAGATAGGCAAAGAAGGGCTTGTCACGATTAGCTTCGATGAACTTCGCGGTCTCGCTCGCCAAGCGGTCCGGCAGGTGCTCGCCGGGCGGGCCGTCCGCCAGGCGCGGATTCCCATAGGGAGAAAAGTATTTGTTGCCGCCGTAGGGACCGCCTTTGTCGATGCCTCCGATATTGATATCGAAGCCGTGATCCTCCGGCCAGGACCCCTCGGGGCCGAGATGCCATTTTCCCGCGAAAAACGTGGCATATCCCGCCGCCTTCATCGCGGTGGCGAGGGTGGTGGTGCCGGGTGCGAGGCGTTCCCCGTTGGCCGCGGGCAGGAGGACGGTGTTCCGATTCCATTGGCCGGGCCCGGCCGCGCCGATGTAGTCCGTGATTCCGGTGCGCTGCGGCCACTTCCCGGTCATCAGGCTTGCGCGGGTGGGGGAACAAACCGGGCAGGCGGCGTAGGCGTCCGTGAACAACGCGCCTTCATCCGCGAGCCGGTCGATGTGAGGCGTTTCGTGAAAAGTGCTGCCATAGCTGCCGATGTCCCGCTGGCCGAGGTCATCCACGAGAATGAAGACGATATTGGGTGGAGCATCGTCCGCCAGGAGAACTAGCGGCGTCAATAGTAGCAGGAGGAGGAGCTTCTTCATGGATTGGGAGCTTTACCAAGTTGATCTAGCAAACGCGCGACGGTTTCGGGATTCGCGTCCGCGTGATTTCGGGATTCGTCGGGATCGTTCTGATAGTCGAACAGCTCGACGCGCGGCGGGTCGCCGCCTTTCCCCGGCCGGGTGATGATCCGCCAGCGTTCGTTGCGCAGGGTGCGCTGGCCCTGGGTCCAGAACCCGAGAGCGGGCTTGGCGGATGGGGCCGCGGGATTGGCGAGTTGCGGACGCAGGCTGATTCCATCGAGGTCCGGCGGTGTTGGTATATCGCATAGGTCGGCGAGGGTGGGAAAGAGGTCGATGGTTTCGACAAGAGCCGCGCTGGTTTCACCGGGAGAATTCATTCCCGGGTGGCGGATCATCAGTGGCGAACGGAGGGCGTGCTCGTAGAGGCAGTGCTTCCCCCAGATGGCATGCTCGCCGAGGAGGAATCCATGGTCGCTCCAAATGACGACGATCGTGTCGTCCGCGAGACCGTTTGCATCAAGCGCCTTCAGCACGCGGCCCACCTGCTCATCGACATAACTGATGCTCGCCGCGTAGGTGCGCCGGAGAAGGTTGGCATATTCCGGGTCTTTCGCCGGGTCGCGCCCGCCATGCCCGTAGTTGCCGCGGAATTCGCCGCTGCCGTGCCATCCGGACGGCCATGATGGTTTGGCGGCCGCTTCGGGACTCAACTCGGGAACACCCTTTTCATGCATGTCGAACCAACGCTCCGGTGCGGCGAACGGGAGGTGTGGTTTGAAGAATCCGACGCTGAAAAACCATGGCCGGTCTTGCGCGGCGAGTTCTTCGAGGGTTGCCTCGGCATCCGCGGCGACCCACGCGTCCGGGTAGGATTCGTCGGACCCGGCGTGCGCCTCCCAAGGCGGTGATTTCCCGCGGTCTCGGGCGACACCATTCGCATATCCATGCATCATGGCTTCCGGCGTTTTCCACGGGCTCTCCGGAACCCAATGGCGATCCCATCCGCCGGGCAGTTCCTCCGGCTTCTCCGCCCAGCCTTTGCCGGTCAACCCGCCCGGGTGATGAGTGATTTTTCCCAGGGCCAACGTTCGATATCCTTGCTGGCGAAAGGTGGCCGGCAGGCTCCGCTCCGCCCACCCGTTGCTTGTCGCATTGATGGCGTGATTCCCCACATGTGCTGCCACCGATGGATAGCGTCCACGCAAAAGGGCGCAGCGCGACGCGCCACAGGTGGGCACTTGTACGTAATGGTGGCCGAAAACGCGCGCCGTCTTCGCGAAGGCATCCAGCCGGGGAGTTATCGCATGGCTGGCACCGAGCGCACCGAGATCGTTGCGCAAATCGTCGATTGCGATGAAAAGAACATTGGGCCGCGCGTGTGCGGCGGACGCAAATCCAAAAAGGAAGATGATGGCGAGCAAAGGTCTCACGGTCAATCGAGGTGGCGTTGGTAAAGTTCGCGCAGGCGGGCGACGATGTCGGGATGTTGTTCGGCGAGATTCACTTTCTCGCTGGGGTCGTCCTTAAGATTGGCGAGAAATCCGAGCGGGGTGGCGAAGAGGACTGTAATGGCATTCATCGGCTGAGGAGGAAAGCTGGGATCCGGTTGTTTGGTTCGGTGTTGCTGAAGTCTCGGATCGAATCCTGTGCGACGGAGAGCGGCAGGTTTCCCGCCCGCCACATGTATTCGAGCGCGTTCTGTGCGGCGAGAATTTCCCTAGGTTTTCCGCTTTCGAGCACCGTGGCGATGACTTTCAGCGCGGGCAGCCTGCCGCCGAAATGGGCCACGGACTCGGCGGCAACCAGGCGGACATCCGCCCACTCGTCATCCAGCGATTCCAGCAACCTGGTTTTGGCCGGCGCGGCGGATTTTCCGAGCACCAGGCAACCGGTGGCGGCCCAGTAGCGGATAATGGGATGCGGATCATCCAGGGCGGCGATGAAGTCCGGAAGGTGGGCGGGGTCGCGATCACTTGCTTTGTTGGCGACATCGAGAATGCGCTCCAGCGGATACGCGTTGCTTTGAGCATACTCGTAAAGGGTTTGCTCGCCGGCAAGCGCGTCAGCCATGGCTTCCGGGATGAATCCGGCGTCGCGGGTGGCGAGGATTTCCGCGCGCAGGGCGGCACGGAGTTTTGATATGTCATCGGCATTGGAAGGGTCGTTGATGCGATTGTCAATTTCATACGGATCACCATCGATCTGATAGAACTCCTCGCCGGACTTTTGCTTCCAATAGGCCGCTTGAACTTCATTGCAGCGCCCGGCTCTGAATTCGGCATGCCAGGAACGCATGCTCGGCAGGACCTCAAAGGGATAGCTGTAATGCTGGCCCCACGGGCGGTGCGGACTGTAATTGCGGACGTAGCGGAACCGCTTGTCGCGGATGGCGCGGACGGTATCATATCGCTCATCCATGCGGCCGCGGAAGAGAAAGACGTGTTCCCGTGCTGAGGCCTTCGATTCGCCGAGAAATGGCTTCCCCTGATAGTGTTCCGGAACCGGTACGCCGCAGAGGCTCAAGACGGAGGCGGGAAGATCGACAAATGAGACGGGATCATCGATCCATTCGCCAGGTTTCGCCGGGGCCAGATGCGTCCATTTGGTAGGGAAACGGATGATGAGCGGCACGCGCGTGCCCGAGTCGTGGATGTTGCGCTTTCCGCGCGGCAAGGCTCCGCCATGATCGCCATAGTAGAAGACGATGGTGTTGTCGGCCAGACCGGCCTCGTCAAGTTCGTCCAACAGTTGGCCGACCTGCCGGTCCATCTGTGTCATCTGGTCATAATAGTTCGACCAATCGCGGCGGATTTCCGGAGTATCGGGTTGATAGGGCGGAAGTGGGAAATCTTTCGGAGGGATCCGGAACGAGGTCTTGCCATTCGGGGGCGCGACCTTGCTCTCGTGGGTGGTCATCAGATTGAAGACGGCGAAGAACGGTTGCTCCGGCTTGCGGTTCTTGTAGTGGGCCTGATTGCTGTTCTCATCCCACACATGACGTTTTCCGGAGATATTATAGTCGGTCTTGGAGTTGTTGGTGCAGTAGTATCCTGCGGAGCGCATGTGCTCCGGGTAAAACTTGAAATCCGCGGGGATGGCGACGCTGCTGCGGTGATTGTGCGCGCCCAGAGATGAGGCATACATGCCGGTGATGAGGGTGGTGCGGGCGGCGGAGCAGACGGGGGCGTTGGCGAAAGCGTTGCGGTAGCGGATTCCTTCTTTGGCCATGCGGTCGAGGCTCGGGGTCTCCGCCGCCTCGTCGCCGTAACACCCGAGATAAGGGCTGTTGTCCTCGCTGGTGATCCAGAGGATGTTAGGTTTTCCTCCGGCGGCTGCCGAAACCACGAGCAACAAAACCAGAAGGGAAAGTTTGATCATGGAGATTGGTCAGTCGAGAAGCGTCAGGGTCAGCCGGCGCAGGTCCATCACGGATTTTCCAGGAATTTCCAGAGCCCGAAGAGTGAGCGGACCTTGGCCCGCCGGCAGCGTGATTTCTCCCAGATCGAGAGTCCGGAACTCTTTCATGGTCGATTCGACAGGCGGGCGGGGGAGAGTGTCCTGATTGGTGTAAAGGGGCGGATCCCACGCGGGGGCAACGGTATTTGTTAGGACGGCCTCGCGAAAGGAAAGTTCGATCGTCGAGCCGACGTCTTCCAGCGTGCAAGTATAATCAGCGGTCACCTGGTAGCGGCCTTCGGTTTGTACGTCGAGTTGCCAGATCATGTGATCGTCCTTGCTGGTCCAGTTGATGAAATAAGAGCAATTCGGCGCGCCGCTGCTGCGCTGGACGCCGCCGCGCGGTTCGCCGTCGCGGGCGGGCAGCAAGGTGATGGGAAACTCGGGGTAGCCGGCTGGGATCGGACGGGGATCCACGTCGCCGCGGTCTGCGGCCGCGCCTCCTTTCGCCGCTGCGGCTTCCGCCATTGCGTCACGCCAGGCTGCGCCGGCTGCCGTGAGCTTCGCGGCGAGTTCGTGTTCCTTGCTGTTGATCGGCGTGGTCTGGCCGGGATCCGCGATCATGTCGTAGAGGTTGCCCTGCCGGTCAAGTCGGTGTGTTTGGGTGCGGACGCTGATGATGTTGTTCCACGCGGAGAAGATCATGCGGTCGGGCCATTTCCCGTCTTCCTTCATCAGCAGCGGGGTGAGATCGAGACCGTCGAGCGGCTTGTCGCCGACCCGCGGGATTCCTGCCAGGGACGTGAGGGTGGGGAGCAGGTCGATCGCGCCGGCGATCTGCGGGATCGTGTGGCCGGCGGGCAGTTTGGCGGGCCAGCGGAGGAAGCAGACGGAGCGGACGCCGCCCTCGTCGGTTTCGCCTTTCTTGCCCTTCATGCCGCCGTTCCAGCGCCAACTGTTAGGTCCGTTGTCCGAGAAGTATAGGACGAGGGTATTTTCGGTTAGGCCGAGCTCTTCGAGTTTCGAGAGAACTCGGCCCACGTTCATGTCCTGATTCTCCATCATGGCAAGGGCGCAACGGGTGTGATCGGCATTTTCCTGATCCGGACGGGTTGCGGGACGGGAGATGGGTTTGTCTTTGAAGCGCTGCCAGTCCTTTTCGGGCACTGCCCATGGGGAGTGCGGGGTGGTGAAGGGGACATAGCAAAGGAACGGCTTGTCCTTGTTCCTTTCGATGAAGCCGATGGCGCGGTCGGTGCAGACATCGACGATGTAACCTTCGGTGCGGATCATGCGGCCGTTTTCCTCCAGGGGGGCGTCGAAGTATTCCCCCCAGTGGCCCGCGGTGTGGCCGAAATACTCGTCGAAGCCGCGGCCGGCCGGATGATAGGGATATTGGCTGCCGTTGTGCCACTTGCCGAAGGCACCGGTGGCGTATCCCGCGGCCTTGAACGCGTTCGCGACGGTCTTTTCATCGAGGTCCAGGCGCTCGAGGCCGGTGGAAACGCCACGCACGCCGCCGCGCGGGTGGTAGCGGCCGGTGAGGAACTCGGCACGGGTCGGCGCGCAGACCGGACAGACATAGAATTTTTCGAGCGAAACTCCGCCGCGGGCGATGGAATCGATGTGAGGAGTGGAGAGATCGGGATTTCCTGAAATGCTGTAATCTCCCCAGCCGGCGTCATCCGCGAGGAAGATGACAATGTTAGGTTTTCCCCATGCGGAGAGAGCTTGGAAAAGCGCGAGGGCGAAGATGGTTCGTAAGGTTTTCATTCTGCGGGGACGATGTTTTCTATCAGTCGCTGGACATAGCTGTTGTATCGCCCGTCGGGCAATGGGCCTTGTGGATTGAGATGGGCAACCCGCCGGTGGAGCCGCTCCGCCTTGTCTCCGAGCGCCTCGATGGCGGCCAAGGCGGGCATGGCGACGAGGACGCCGTTGTCTTTGGGCGGAGCGAGATCCCGCAGAACTTCCAGCGCCGCGGTGCGCGTGGCTTCGTCACCGTGCTCGGCGAGGGCTTGCGCGGCGACGATGCGGACGTGTGGCGACTCGTCCTCCAGCGCCTTGCGGAGAGGATCGGCGGCCTTTTCCACCGCCTCGCGGCCTCGCATGAGATGCCCTAGCGCGGCCCAGTAGCGGACCGCGCTGTCGCTGTCGATCAGGAGCGGTGTCAGTTCCGGCAATGCGGCGGGTTCGAGATTCGAGGCGAGTTCGGCGGCGGCCAGGATGCGATCGAGCGGGTATTTCGTTTCGTTACGGGCAAGTTCGTACGGGGTGCTGCCGGGCGCGCGGGTGTGGAGTTCTCCTTCGGGGAGGAAGCAGATATCACGAATCGCGAGGAGATGATCGCGCTGGGCTTTGCGGAGCTTTTCGAGAGTTTCCCGGTGCTCCGCGGAGCCGGCGAGGTTGTGCACTTCATCCGGATCATTCTCCAGATCGTACAGCTCTTCGGGAGATTTCGGGGTGCGCCAGAAGATGGATTGGGCGTCGTTGGTTTTGCCCTTTTCGAAAAGATCGAGCCAGACGCGGGTCGTGGGGGTTTCCAACTGATAGCTGATTTTCTGACCTTGGGAAACGTGAGGGTAGTAGTTGCGGAGATAGACATATCTTCCGTCGGTGACGCTGCGGACGAGGTCCATGCGCTCGTCCATGCGGCCGCGCTCGCCGAAGAGATATTCCGGTGGCTCGACCTGATGGGGACCGGCGAAGGCGCGGCCCTGCATCCACTCCGGCGGCTCGATGCCGATGATGCTGAGGAGGGTGGGCGCGAGATCGACGAAATCGACCATACGGTCCGACTTTCCGCCGGCCTCGTATTCCTTGGGCGCGAGATGCCGCCATTTTTCCGGGAAATAAACGACCATCGGGACGTGCAGGCCGGAATTCGAGGGCCAGCGTTTGCCGCGGGGCAGCCCGTGGCCGTGATCGCCGTAATAGAAGACGATGGTGTCGGCGGCGAGGCCGGCTTCCTCGATGGCCTTGAGGTGCCGGCCGGCGTCGGCATCGGCTTCGCTGACCTTGTCGTAATATTGCGCCCAATCCTGGCGGACTTCCGGGGTGTCGGGGTGATAGGCGGGGACGCGCATTTCCGCCGGATCCGCTATTTGCTTGTGAGGGCGGGTGCGGATCTGGCTTTCGTGGCTTTTGACGGAATTGAAGATGGCGAAAAACGGTTGGCCCTCGGTGCGGTTTTTCCAATGGGCCTTGTTGGAGGACTCGTCCCAGAGATTGGCCGGGGTCCGGACGTTGTAGTCCTCCTTGCTGTTATTGGTGCAGTAATATCCCTCCTTGCGGAGGTATTCCGGGTAGAGTTTCACCTTTTCCGGCAGGGGGACCATCGAGCGCATGTGCTGGGCGCCGCTGGAGGAGGTGTAGAGGCCGGAGATGATGGCCGAGCGGGCGGGGGCGCAGACGGGCGCGGTCGACCATGCGCGCTTGAAAAGCATGCCTTTCGCAGCCAGTGCGTCCACATTCGGCGTGCTCGCGTTTGTGTCACCGTAGCAGCCCATTTCCGGGCCGTGGTCCTCGCTGGTGAGCCAGAGAATGTTGGGTTTCTGGGCAGAGGCAACGGAGGCCCACAATGCCGACGCCGCGAATAGAATTCGGGAGGGTTTCATGAAAACGGATCTGGGATGAGGAGAAGATCTCTATCCCAGCGTGCTTTCCCGTCGGATCGAAGACAAAAATTCGCCGGTTTCGGCGTTATTCGGGCCCGACAAGGCACGACTCCGCAGCGGGCCCCCTCAAAGGGCGCCGAAGCGGCGGTTGCGACGCTGGTATTCCGCGACCGCTTCGAACAAGTCTCCCTGACGGAAATCGGGCCAGAATTTTTTGACGATCACGATTTCCGAATAGCTGATCTGCCAGAGCAGGAAATTGGAGACCCGCATTTCGCCGGAAGTGCGGACGAGCAGGTCGGGGTCCGGAATGTCGGCGGTTTGCAGGCGGGAAGCGAACAGCTCGCAATCGATGTCCGCGGGTGAGATAAGTCCGGCGATGGCATCGGTGGCGAGCGAGCGGGCGGCGGCCACGATTTCCTCACGGGCACCGTAGGAAAGGGCGAGGACAAGGGTCATCGAATCGTGACCGGCGGTGCGCTTTTCAATGCGGTCGATCCGCGCGCGGGTTTTCTCAGGCAGCCGCTCGAGCTGGCCGATGGCGCGGAGGCGGACGTTCTGTTTGTCGAGGTCCTTCGCCTTTTCGTCGAGAAAGCGGTCGAGAAGAGTCATCAGCGCTTCGACTTCGGCTTCGGGCCGGCTCCAGTTTTCCGATGAGAACGCGTAAAGGGTGAGAAATTTGACGCCGAGTTCCTTGCAGGCTTCCATCACTTCGCGGACGGACTCGGCCCCCGCGCGGTGGCCTTCCCGACGGGGCAGGCCCCGCTCTTTGGCCCAGCGGCCGTTGCCGTCCATGATGACGGCGATGTGGCGCGGAGTTTGGGGAGGCACGCCCATGGCGGAGGGTCCGGCAGACGGGGAGGGGAGGTAGTGGGTTTTCACTGCAAGGTCGCTTGGTTCGCGGTGAGATATGGTGAAGGCGAATGAAGGGCGGATGAGGCCCGGGTGAATATTCCGTCAAACCACGATGGTCTGCGAGCGGTCGGGTCCGACGCCGACGAACGCGACCGGTGCGCCGCAGAGTTCGCCGAGGCGCGTGAGGTATGCTTTCGCCTCGGCCGGAAGATTCCCGTAGAGGCGGCAGTCGCTGGTTTCGGCTTGCCAGCCGGGCAGTGTTTCGTAGACCGGCACCGCGCGATCCCAAGCCTTGCGATCGGCGGGCGGCAGCGTGTGGAGCGTGCCATCGACGTCGTAGCCCGTGCAGATCGACAAGGTTTCGTAGGCGTCGAGACCATCGAGATTGGTGACGGCGAGCCCGGTGACGCCGTTGACCATGCAGGCGAAGCGCAGCAGGACCGTGTCCAGCCAGCCGCATCCTCGCGGGCGGCCGGTGGTGGCGCCGAATTCCCGGCCGAGACCGTGAAGATATTCGGAAAGTCCCTCGTCGCCGGTGGGAAACGGGCCGGAGCCCACGCGGGTGGTGTAGGCCTTGCAAACACCGATCACCGCATCGATGGCGGTCGGAGGAAGGCCGGAGCCGGTGCAGGATCCGCCTGCCGTGGTATTGGAAGAAGTGACGAACGGATAGGTGCCGAAGTCGATGTCGAGCAAGGTTCCCTGGGCTCCCTCGAAGAGCAGGCTTTTGCCGGATTTCCACGCTTCGTGCAGGATGGGAATCGTGTTGGTGACGTGCGGCAAAAGGCGCTCGAAGGCGGTATGGACTTCTTCGCAAACCGCGGCAGCTTCGAAAGTCTGGAGATCGTATTTCGCGAGTAATTCGTTGGCCTCGGCCACGCGGCGGGTGATTTGGGCGGTGGCGAACTCGCGGTCTTGGAAATCGATCACGCGGAGGCCGCAGCGGTTGACCTTGTCCGCATAGGCGGGACCGATGCCGCGGCGGGTCGTGCCGATTTTCTGGTCGCCAAGTGCCGCTTCACGGGCTGCGTCGAGTTCCTTGTGAACCGGCAGCACGACATGGGCGCGGTCGGAAATGAGCAACTTGTCAGGCGTGATGGAGACGCCCTGCGATTCGATGCGGCGGATCTCCTCCACCAGGCCGACCGGATCAATGACGACGCCATTGCCGATCACATTGATCTTGGAGTCCCAGAGAATGCCGGACGGGAGCAGATGGAGAACGTATTTCGAACCTTTGGCGATGACAGTGTGGCCGGCGTTGTTTCCGCCCTGGCCGCGAATCACCACATCGGAAGTCTCAGTGAGATAGTCGACGATTTTGCCTTTGCCTTCATCTCCCCATTGGAGACCGACGATGATGGTGTTCATGATAGATATGGAAAATTGAAGCGCGAATGTAGGGCAGCGCGTGGCCCGGATCATTGAGGAGATCGAACGCGCGGGAGACGACCGCATTCACGTCATCCTTGTGGGTAAAAATCGCGTTCGTTCTGGGTTCTATTTGTTTTGATCGATGAGGTCCGCGAACTCATTGAAAAAGTAGGAGGCGTCGTTCGGTCCCGGCGCGGCTTCGGGGTGGTATTGAACGCTGAAAACCGGGTAATCCCGATGCCGCATGCCCTCGACGGTGCCGTCGTTGAGGTTGATGTGGGTGACTTCGATTTCCGCTGGAAGCGATTCGGCATCGACCGCGAAACCATGGTTTTGCGAGGTGATGGAAATGCGGCCGGTGCGAAGATCCTTAACCGGCTGGTTGCCGCCGCGGTGGCCGAACTTCAGTTTGAAAGTGGAGCCGCCGTAGGCATGGGCGAGGATCTGGTTGCCGAGGCAGATGCCGAACACCGGAAGCCGGCCGATCAGGTTGCGGATCTCCTCATGGATGTATCCGAGCGCGGCGGGATCACCGGGTCCGTTCGACAGGAAAAGGCCGTCCGGATTTCGGGCCATCACTTCGTCGGCCGTGGTGCGTGAATTGACGACTTCCACCTCAAATCCCGTCTGACGGAGACGCCGGAGAATGTTGTATTTCAATCCGAAATCATAAGCGACGATCCGATGTCGGGCGGGGGGAAGCTCCAGATAGGGGCCGTCCTGGCCGGTCGAGACGTTCGGCAGCGCCCATTCCCGCGACTCCTCGGACCAGACGTAGGATTCCGGGGTGGAAACTTCTTTGACATAGTCCATGCCTTCCATGGACGGTGAATTGCGGGCTGCCTCGATGGCGGCGTCGCAATCGAGCTCGGTGGTCACGCAGGCCCGCATCGCGCCGAGCGAACGGAGGTGCTTGGTGAGGGCGCGCGTGTCGATGCCTTCGATGCCCAGGACCCGGTGTCTCGCCAAATACGCGGAGAGCGGTTCGGCGGAACGCCAGTTGGAGGGAACTTCGCAGAGTTCCTCAATCACAAACGCGCGGATGTGCGGTTCGTGCGACTCCGCATCTTCGGGATTGATTCCGTAGTTGCCGATCTGGGGGTAGGTCATGGAGACAATCTGACCGCGATAAGACGGGTCGGTGATCACTTCCTGATACCCCGTCATGGAGGTGTTGAAACAAATTTCCCCGGTGGCGGTTCCGGTCGCGCCGAAGGCGGTTCCTTCGAAACAGCGTCCGTCTTCAAGGGCAAGAATGGCATTCATCGGCACGGCGGCGGGAGGCTAGGCAGCGGGGTGTGGCGATGCAAGAGAATGCTCGGTCGAGGCGGTCTCCGGTGTGGATTGAGGAGACGGATCGTTAAAAATGCGATCTTTCCTATTGCGACTTCATCTCAACAGGCTAACGTCCGTCCGTGCGCGAAAGTTCCGTATGCCCTCAGATCCTCATCCGCCCGTGGCGCGAGTCGGCCGCCCGGATTGTGGAAGAATTGTTTCCGGTCACACCCGCCACGCGGTGGGACGATTTGTTGGATCTGCGCGGTCTGTTGCTTCATGGCAGCGACTGGTCCGCGGTTCTGGACCGGTTTCAAATCTGCCGCCACCAATTGGAAGAAGACCACTATCTTCCCTTTTACCGTCTCCGGCGGTTGCTCTCGGCCCATTTGCGTTTGGAGCATGCCGATGAGAGCGGCCGCCATTCGCTCGCGCAACTACTCAGAAGCCGAAGGTCCGCGATCCGGAAGCCGAGCGGAAGTGGCCGCCCGCTGCGCTTGGTCGAGCAGGTCTGAAAACGGCGCTTCACTCGCGCTGTTTGGAATCGATGAGGATCGTGACCGGTCCATCGTTGACGAGCGCGACTTTCATGTCCGCGCCGAAAATCCCACGGCCCACCGCTGTTGGCAGTAGGGATTCCATGGTTTCGCAGAAGCATTGGTAAAGCGGCTCCGAGTGTTCAGGCGGGGCGGCACGGACGAATGACGGACGGTTGCCCTTCTTGGTGGAGCCATGGAGGGTGAACTGGCTGACCACGATGATTTCGCCCCCCGTTTCCAATAGGGATCGGTTCATTTTCCCCTCCTCGTCGGCGAAAATCCTGATCCGGGCGATCTTGCCGCAGAGCCATTCGACATCCTCCGCGGTGTCGCTTTGCTCGATCCCCAAAAGGACCAGCAGCCCCGCACCACAGCGGGAAACGGTCCGATCTCCGACCGTGACGGTGGCTTCGGAGACACGTTGCAGAACCGCTCGCACGGAAAGAAATTCTCACGGTCGGTGGTGAGACTGCAAGTCTTCCGCAATCAAGCGCTCGCGGAGTTGCTCGCGCCTTTTCACAACTTGTCCACAGCCGGACGCCATTGACCGGTGGGACGCGGGTCTGCCAATCTCCGCGCCGCTCATGGCCGTCGAAACAAAGAAAGCTCCTTCCGCAACTCCTGCCGCCCCATCGCTGCACCAATCTTCCGCGGCGGCGGATGATGTCACCCGCGCGCTGCCCCATGCGCTTGGCCCGGAGAAAAGCCTGCTGTCCTCGATGCTGCAGGATCCCCAGGAATACATCGGTGTGGCGATCGAGGAGAAGCTGACCAAGGAGCATTTCTACCTGCCATCCCACGCGACCCTGTTCGGATTTCTCATCGAACTATTCGAAGGCGGGCACGAGGTGGAGCTGGTTTCGCTGGTCCAGCGGCTGTTGGATCGCGGGATGCTGGACCGCTGCGGCGGCCCCTCGGCATTGACCGACATCTACACCTATGCGCCGAGCCCGGGCCATTTCCGGCACCACCTCCAGCACGTGAAGGACAAGTTCGTCCTGCGTTCGATCATTCAGAATTCCAACGAAGCGATCGCGCAGGCCTACGATGCGCCGGACGAGGTGGCGGGGCTGCTGGACTCCGTGGAGGCGAAGATTCTGGCGATCCGCGAAAGTTCGGAAACCAACAGGGCCCCGACCATCAAGCAATCGGTCGGCGAGGTCATCGAGCAATTCGAGGCCCTGCTGGCGGGCGACCGCGGGGCGCAGGGGATCTCAACGGGTTTCGAGGAGCTTGACCGGAAAAGCAGTGGCTTGAAGCCGGGGGAAATGTTCGTCATCGCCGCCCGCCCCTCGATGGGAAAGACCTCGTTCATGATGAACATCGTCGAGCACATCTGCATCGAGCAGCAAAAGCCATCGATGGTATTCTCCTGCGAAATGAGCGCCTTCCAGCTCGTGCAGCGACTGATTTTCTCGCGGGCGAAATTCGCCATGAGCCAGCTTTCGCGCGGGTACACGCCGACCAAGGCGGACCTCCAGCGGATCCAACGGACCTCGGTGGAAACGGCCGGCGCCAAGCTTTTTATCGACGACACGCCCGGCATCTCGATCAACGAGCTACGGGCGAAAGCCCGCCGCAAAAAGCGCGATGAGAACATCCAGTTCATCGCGATCGACTACCTCCAGCTCATGAAATCGCGCACCAAGCAGGCGGAAAACTCGCGCGAGCGGGAGATCGCGGAAATTTCCGCCGGCATCAAGGGCCTCGCCAAAGAACTGGCGATCCCGATCATCATCCTCGCCCAGCTCAACCGGGGTCCCGAGAGCCGGACCGGAAAGAGCCTTGGCGTTCCGCGGATGTCCGATTTGCGGGAATCCGGCGCGATCGAGCAGGATGCGGACATGGTCGGCCTGCTCTACCGGACCGCCTATTACGCCGAAAGCGAGGAAGACAAGGCCGCCGAAGAGGGCAAGGCCGAGCTGGTCCTTGCCAAAAACCGCAACGGCGAAACCGGCCACATCCCGCTCACTTTTGTCGCGGATCTCATGCGCTTCGAGACAGGCGCCCCCGCCCGCGAGGCGGAGTGACGGGCGGCCTCGCGTCCCTTACGATCGGCGCAGCGGTCCCGGTCCACCGATCTTGGACCGGAGCATTTTTTTCCGGTGATCTTCTTCCCGGTGCGGGAGTCAGGTTTACCGTCGGGCGCGAGGCGAATGCGACATACAACGAAACGGTGAGCGGGATTCAGGCAGCGAGCGCGACGAAGAACCAGCTTGGCAATGGGATCGATTCTTATGTGATTCCCGGAGATATGGAAAACGGCCTGCTGCCTGGAGCGAACCAGGACGCGGGCGGAGTTGACGGAGCGGACGAAAAAAGTTGCAGGCAGATTGTTATTGGATGGTTCTCACCGATGCCGCTGCCAATCACGTCGCGAGGCTCAACCCGCCGGCTATGACGAAGCGGACTACGAACTCTTGTTCCGGGCGGTTCGAGGCCGGGCAGACCGGTGGCTTTTTATACAATCCTGAGGGGCCGCACCTCACAAAGCGAAACCTCAGAGAACGGGCTCGCCGCGGGAGGCGTCTTTCCGGGCAATGGCCGTTTCCGGAGGAAAATAATCGTCCGTCGTGCGACGGATGCGTTAGATACCTCTCATTCGGGAGTGAGAATCCGGCTTCCGCCTCCGGCCATATCCTCTGTCCGTCAAATGTTCAAACTCACCCTCTCCCAGCTCTCCAGCCTCCTATTCCGCGCCTGCGGCGACCTCCGGGGCAACATGGACGCCTCCGAATACAAGGAATACATCTTCGGCATGTTGTTCCTGAAGCGGATGAGCGACCTCTTGCAAGATGAACATGCTGCTCCACGGCATCCCGGACGCCGACAACCGCAAGGAGGACACCCTGCGGAAACCCCAACACAAGGCCGAGGGCGGCGAGCTGAAACGCTTCGACCGCATCCTCGCCAATCCGCAGTTCTCCCAGAACCACATACGCAAGGACATGGAATATCCCGGCCGTTTCCAGGTCTGGTTACCGGAAAAAGGAAAAAAGGCCGACCTCATGTTCGTCCAGCACATGCTCGCCGTGCTCAAGGCCGATGGGAAAATTGCCACCGTCATGCCCCACGGCGTGCTCTTCCACCACCTTGATCACAGTGATGCGTTTTGGAATGAGCTGGACAAGATCATGCCTGATTTCCGCGAGCGGAAGGATTGGCTCAGAAAAATGGCGCGGCCATGGATTTTACGGAGCTTAAGACTGGAGCCGACTGACGGACTCGAACCGTCGACCTACTGATTACAAATCAGTTGCTCTACCAACTGAGCTAAGCCGGCTTTGAAAGGGGGCCGCGCCTCGTGCGAGCGAGTGCGCGGCGGACGGGACTACCGGGGAAGTGGGGCGCTGGCAAGGTGGAATTGCACCCGCAGGAGGTGAATCCGTCCGTGCGGTAACATTCCGCTGGTTTCAGGCGGTTTTCTGCCACAGAGAGATGTTCGAAAAATGCGCAGTCCCTCCGCCCAGATTCCGGACCCGCCCTTCCGCGAGGCGGCAGCGGTGCTTGCGCCCGACATCACGCTGGCGGGAGTGATCGGACGCCTCTGTGATCTGCTGGAAGGGCTGGAGAATGCGCCCTCCCGGAAACAGATCGGAGAGCTGTGCGATCTGCTTTACAGCGCGAGCTTGCTCAAAGAGGAGGGACGCCCGGTCCGGGTCCGCATCATGCTTGCGCCGCCGCAGGCCTTCGAGGCCACACACGGCCCGCCGGATGGCATCCACGCGGTGCGGTTCTCCGTTCCGCATCCTTTGTCCGCCAACGAGATCAAGCGCCTCACCCCGGCGGCCAGCTTTTATCACTCGGTGGTCGCCATCTGGCCGGACCGGGACCGCGGTTTGCGGATCTGGGGAATTCTCAACACCGGCCCGCGTTGGTTGAATCTGGTGGCTGGCGGTCGCAAACCGGTGGGCGGGGAAGCGCCTTTTCCGACGATTCAGGTCCGCGATCCCGGTTGGCTGATCTTTTATTACGGCAACAATCTGGTGGCGGAGTGGCGCGGACGGGAATTTCATGGACCGCGGATCGACGTCTTCCAGTCCCGGCTGCTCATTGATCGCTTCGCTTCGTTGCGGCGGCGGATGATCGAGCAGATTCACAAGGAATGCCTGCCGGCGACACTCAGCACGGACGCCTATGCCGATCTTTCCCACCTGATCGCGCTGCAGTTCGTCCGGCGCGTGATCAACCTTGTGCGGACCAGCGGACATGGGGGCAGTGTGGTGTTCATGCCGGAGGGAGATGTGGGACTGGATGCGGCGGCGCGCTGGATCGATTGCAAATATTCCGCCGCGCCCGACGCCGCGGGCCTGCGTTTCGGACATCTTTTGCAATCGATGATCCGCCGGGTCGGCCAGTTGTGTCGCGAGGGAGCTTCCGCCGAAGATGCCTGGCAAATTTTCCGCACCAGCAACGATTCGGATCTCGACCGGTTGGAGGAGGCGTTCTTCGAGCTCGCGCGGCTTTACTCGGATCTGATGCAGGTAGACGGCGCCTTGGTGGTAGATCACCGGTTGTGCCTGATCGGATTCGGCGGCGAAATCAGGGTGGATCGAAGCGTGCTCCAGGTGAATCAGGCGCTGGATCTGGAGGGTCTGCGGGTCACCCATTGGGATGTCCAGGGAGATGGCACGCGGCACCGGTCGGTCTATCGCCTCTGCGCGGTGGAACCGGAGGTGTTAGGTTTTGTGATTTCCCAGGACAGTCAGGTCCGGATGATCGCCAATGTGGATGACACCGTCGTGTTCTGGCCGCACACGGTGGTTTGATCTTCGCAATTAGAGGCGAGCGCGCCTTTTTCCGCCCCTTGCGTGCGGAACTACACCATACCCCCGGGCGCCGGTCCTGATGCTCATTGCCAAAGGGACAAATGGACGACCGCGGGGCAGGGCGTGCTTTCAGGCCTCCAATTTCCACGGCCCGCGCATCGGCGGGTTGAGAAGGGAGTTGGCATCCGCGTCGTCGAACTGGAGTTTCTCGGGATCGAATTTCAGGTTCCTGTTCAGCCGGTGCGCGATCACGCCCATGTTCACCATCGTACAGGACCAGAAGCCGTTCTGCTCGTTGAGCGCGAACTTTTTCCGGGTGCGGACGGCCTCGTGGAAGTCGGTGAGCTGGGGTTCCGGGTCCGCCAACTCCGCCAGCTTCTTCTCAAGGTCGGGGATGTCGGACTGGAATCCCTTGTAAATCTTTCCTTTCGGTCCTTCGATATAAGCCGCCTTTTCATCCTGTTTCTCTCCTTCGAGGATGATCTTGCATCCGTCGGCATAAGTGAACTCGATCCGCCTCCAGGTGCCGATCGCATCGTCATCCTGCGGGTCGGCGTCGATCTCGACGGAAATTGGAGCTGTATGATCTTTATCGAGAATATATTGGGCCGGATCCAGATAGTGCTGACCCATATCTCCAAGGCCGCCGCCATCGTAGTCCCAATAACCGCGGAACGAGGCATGGGTGCGGTGCGGGTGGTATGCTTTCCTTGGTGCCGGCCCGAGCCAGAAGTCATAATCGAAATGCTCTGGCACCGGCTGTTCCGGCAGGTCGGTCTTGCCCACCCACATCCCAAGCTTCCAATCGAAGCCAGTGACTCCGGAGACCGTAATCTTAAGCGGCCAGCCGAGAAGATCGTGCATCGCCGCCTTCTTGAGTTGTTTGACCGGCACTCCCATGCCGTAGAAATCCCCCTGCATGCGGAACCATGTGTTGAGCCGGAAAATCCGCTCCTTTTCCTCCACCGCCTTCACCATTGCCATGCCTTCGCCGATGGTGCGGCTCATCGGCTTCTCGCACCACACGTCCTTTCCTGCGCGGGCGGCGGCGATGGCCATCAGCGCGTGCCAGTGAGGCGGGGTCGCGACGTGGACCACATCGATGTCTTCGCGGGCGACGAGTTCGCGGAAATCGTGGTAGCCTTTGACGCCTTTTTCCTCGCCACCGGATTCCTGCATCCTCCTATCCAGGTGCGTCTTGTCGACGTCGCAGAGGGCGAGAAGCCTGCCGGGCATCTGGAGGTGCGAGGCGGAGATTCCGCCGCAACCGATGATTCCCCGGGTGATCTCCTCCGATGGCGGGGTCTGGCCGTTGAGGCCGAGCACACGGCTAGGAACAATCTGGACGGTCGCCAGAGCGGCGAGAGACTTGAGCGTTTGGCGACGGGTGAGGTTCATGGGTTATTTGGAGTTCAGTCCCATACGTTCGAAAACGTGGAAAACTCGCGGAAAAAAGGTGACTGCGGCGGATCGATGATTGGGTTGGGAGCGGTTATGTCCCGCCGGATGCTTCGGGCCCAACCAGCTGGCGGACGGTTCGAAGGAGGGTCAGCCGATCGAAGGGTTTTTTGAGCACGGCCGCGGCCCCCAGCATTTTCGCGAGCGGCAAATAGTCCCTTGAGGTATTGCCTTGGCCGCCGGACATCGCGAGGATCTTGATTTCCGGATCGAGCTCGCGGAGTTCTCGGATCGTCTCGATCCCTTCTTTCTCAGGCATGACGAGATCGGTAATGACGAGATCGAAGTGATGGATGCGCGCGAGTTTGATCGCCTCGTTGCCATTGGGCGCACAACTGACGTTGAAATCTTCGAGCTTCAGCGTCTGCCTGAGAACTTCCCGCAGGACATCATCGTCTTCCACCAGCAGGACGCGCATTGCGTTTCGGGCGGATGGAATGGGTGTCATGATTCAAACAGCAAGCGGAGGCCTGAGCTAATTTGCAAGTTGAATCCGGGCGCAAAAATTCGCCTTGGACGTCACAGGGAAAGAAACTTTTGCAGAAAAATCTGCAGGGTGGCTCCTTAGCGGCGGCGGGAAATGGCAGCCGTCAATTGCCAAAGGGCGATCGGGGCGATGACGTGGGAAGCGCGTAACAACACTTCCGGGTACGAGGCGAAGCCGAGGCTGGTCGTCCGGGAGAGTGCGGTGATGAGGCCCCAGAATGCCATCCACACGAGCAGGGCGGTCCAAGGACGGAAAAGAACCAGCATTGCGACCGCTATATCCACGACCGCGATCATCTTCAAAGCGGAGCCGGCGGCGGATTCGGTGATGGCATATCCTCCGAGGTTGCGACCGCTGCCGATGATATAATCGATGAATTGCGGGTGGAGGTTCCATGCCTCCATTCCATGAATCAGGAAGACCACCGCCAGGCCGATTCTCAATACCCATGCGCTGATATGACATTGCGCGGGTGAGGGGATGACCGCTCCGCGGAAGGGAATGAGGAGCGCAAGGGCCAGCGGAGTGAGGAAGCGAAGCGCGTTGGCAAAGGGTGTTAAATCGGTGAAGTGAGCGCCACCGGTGTGAACGGCGGCGCAGGATTCAGCGAAGACAAGTCCCGCGATGACCGCCAATGCGGTGACACTCGGCCGCACAAGCACGGTGACAGCGGAAACAAGGATGAGCGACGCCGCCAACTTTTCCGCCAGCAGGATTCGGGCATGGCTGATATCCCATTCCAGCAGGGCGATGCTGCCGACCGACGATCCCGTACGGGTGAAGTAGGCGCGGGCGAGGCCGATTGCGAACAGCAGGATGGCAATGCGCAGGGTCCAGTCCGCGCGCCGGACCGCGGGGTCCAGTGCGGTAGTGGGGCAGCGATCCGGAAACGTATGCGACCGGCTCTGCGAGTTTCCGCCGATGGTTTCTTCGATGCCCGTCGGTAGGTTCATGGAATCCAATCTAGCCGCGAGGATGCAAACGGAAGTCGTCGAGGGTTTCGCCGTCCATTCCAAAAGCGCGCACACGGAGATCCTCCCTGCCGAATTCGATCATGTGGACGTGATGGATCGGGCGGGTAAAGCCAGGCTCTTTGAACCACCACCGCTGGGGATCCGGTTTGCGCTGTGGGACTCCGAGGCCGCCATCGCCAATGTAGGTGAGACCATTCTCAATGTCCGGTTTTCCGTTGCGAATCGGAAGAGTACGTTTCAGAGCGTGATCGTGGGATTCGTAGATGAGGTCGAGATTGAATTCTTCGAAGAGCGGAACCCAGTTGTCCCGGCGCGACGCGCCATCCTGCACTGCCCGGACACTGGGGTAGGCGGGTTTGTGATAGGTGGCCATCACCCAGCGATTCTCAGGCCGGAGACCCTTCAGTTCCTTGGCCAGCCAAGTCCGTTGATCGCCTCCCAGGCTGATTTCGGTGTTGAGAACCACCAGAGCCGCGTCGGCGGACAACTGAGCGGTGTAATAATAGTTCCCGGGACCGTCCGGCCAGGCAAACACCTCCTCGAAACCGATCTGAATGTCATGGTTTCCACGCGCCGGAATGATAGGCAACAGGCGTCCTGTTTTCGTGACGATGATTTCATGGTCGCTGAGCCATCCGTCGAGATAGCGCCATTCCGCACGCTGGCAATAATCGCCACCGTGGGCGAGCGCGAGAATCGTCGGGTTCGCCTCTAACAAAGCGACCATGCGTTCGTTCATCTTCCGGCGGTCGTTGTGCGCGTAGGGAGTTCCGCCATCGATGCGGGAGTCGCCACCCGAAAGAATCGCGAAAGGCCGGTCATCCGCGAGCGCGGTGACAAAATGATATTCCGGCGAGATGTTCTCGTCGCTGACAATCGTAAAGTAGTACACGGTGGCCGGTTGCAGGCCATTCAGGTGGACATGATGGTAATATCCCGGCTCCGCCCATTTCGAATCTTCGGCGACCGTCGTGAAGAGGCCGTCCCTGAAGGTGTCTTTGCGGCTTGCATATTGGTCGAGTTTGCCTTTGCGCGACACCGTATCAAAATAGACCTGATGCGCTTTCCCCTCGAAGCGGGTGGTCCATGATATCACCGCCTCCTCCGCGGGGTTTACCATCCAGAGCACGCGTTGGTGTTCGATGGCGGGCTTTTCCGTGGCGGCCTGCAATCCGCAGATGGGGAGGACGACGGCGGCGAAGCAGAGGAACGAGCGGCAGATGCGGTGGCGCAGGGTGTGGCAAACGGGTGAGACAGGCATCAGGTTGGTTGGATGAAATCGGACGGGACCAAAAATGTTCGGGATTCGGAACGACGCGCGGATACGGCGGGACAGCCGCCCAAGCTTTCACCAGGTGGCCATTTCCAAGTCTCCGGCGCAGCAGAAGCGCGGTCAACCGGAAGCGCAAACGTTCACTCATCCGGCGTGTCATTTCTGATCGGCGGCTTGGCAAGGAACTCCCTCCGGTTTTCCACGGGAAAATTTGTTCAATGCCCGGTAGAGGAGGGTGATTCTCGGAAAGTGGATTTGGGCGCTTTCGGCTCCCGCCTTGACTCGGTCGGAAACGGCGGGCAGTGAGGATCATGGTTGAGACGACGGATGCCTTCGGGTTGCTGGGATTGCGCAGGGGCCTGGTGTTTTCCCCGGAGGAGGTGGGGACGGCATTCCGAGAGGCGGGGAAACGCGTGCATCCGGATGCAGGTGGGGGAGAGGGCGAGTTCGCTCGTTTGCAGGAGGCGGCGGCGATGGTGGCCAGTCCCGGGCGGAGGTTGCGGCTGTGGATGGAGTTGGAGGGATTGCCTGTGGAGGTGAGGGGAGCGATTTCTCCGAACCTGATGGATGTCTTTGGCGAGGTGGGAGCATTGATGCAACAAGCGGAGAGCGTGATCCGGAAACGGGATGGGGCGCGGTCGGCGCTTGGACTTGCGCTACTGGAGGGTGAAACGCAGGCAGCCCGCGAGGGAATCGCGGAGGGGATCGCACGGGTGGAAGGTCTCATTGGGGCGGAATGTGCGCTGTTCCCGGCCCTGGAGCGGGAGAAAGTGGCGGCATCGGGGAGCCGCGTATTGCGAAACCTGGGATTCCTGGAAAGGTGGAGGAGCGGTCTGCGGGAGAATTTTTCACGGTTGGTGTGAAATCGGAGATCGTTCCCGGTTTCGGCCGCCCTTATCCCGCCGTCCAGTTCCTCATGCATTGGTCAGTCCATTGTCGGCCAGCCGGGGAAGTTTCGGGATATCATTTCATCCAGGGTGGTAGGCCGATCGGCAACACCCATGGCGGAACGGGAGGGATTCGAACCCTCGGTAGAGTTACCCCTACGTTCCCTTAGCAAGGGAGTGCTTTCGACCACTCAGCCACCGTTCCGGGAAAGCGGGTCGGGATGGTTGAAGCACAGGCCGGGGAGGCCGTCAACCATCTGCCCGGCGAGAAATGAATTATTTGATGGTCTCCGACGGGTCGCCAGCGGACGGGCCGGGATCGGGGCTGGGCGCGGGAGCAGCAGGAGGGTCCGCGGGCACCGGAGCCGAGGGCGCCGGATCAGGCAGTTCCGGATCGGCAGGGGAGGGTGGCGGGGTTTCCGGATTCAGTGGCTCCGGATCGGAGGGCTCCGGTTGGCCAAGCTCCTCCTCCTGCGGGACTGCCGTGGCGGAAGGGTCCGGGTCGAGGGCTTCCGGGGTGGCTTCCGGGGTGGCTTCCGGGGTGGCTTCCGGGGTGGCTTCCGGGGTACCCCGGCGTTCTGTTAGATCGGAGTCCGCCGGAGTGATGGGCACGTGCGGGGGCTTTGGTCCTTTGGGGGCCTTCGCGGCTTTGGGAGCTTTGGGTGGGGGAATCTCGCGGGGTTCCTGAACCACCAGCGTGTCGTCGGTGAAAAGGAGGATATGGCCTTGTTGGAGGAGCCAGAAAAGATCGGCGGCGAATTCTGCGGGGGGGGCGGTGCTACCTTCGGGCAGGACGGCCTTCCACAATCCTTCCAGTTTCGCGGGCTTGTTGGCCCGTATCCAGGAAACCATGATCCCCGGCCGTTCCGCGAGGACCGCGTCCGGAGCGAGTGAATGGGGCCGGGCGGGACCGGTGTGTAGCTTTCCCTGGCGCTTGAAGACGGGCAGATGCTCCGCCTCCAACGCGCGGCACACGGCGGGAATCAGGATGGCGGGGTGATTGCGGGCGTGGCTGCCGGCCATCCGCAGGGATGTCAGGAGCGATGGGGAAAGCTGCTTGCCGGGCACGGCTGCGGAAATTTCCACGCTCCGGCTTTCCTCGAAGGCCTTGTCGAAGCACTTCGCTCCGATGGCGCGCTCGGCTTCGGCGCGATCATCCGTCCAATCGCCATCAGGATCGTCCTTCAACCGCCAGCGGGTCTTCTGCTTCATCGTTTCCAGCCACGCGGCGACCGCTTCCTCGCCCCGTTCGGTGCGCACCTTGCCTGCGTAATGTTCGAACGGAAGGTGGGCGAAACGCTCGCGGTGGAGTCGGCGGAGCTGGGTCTGGTAGGAATGGAAGTTTGGCGGCCCCAGCCATTCCCCGGAAATGCCGCAGCGGGCGACGGACTGGAAATTCCCGGTCGGCGGATCGACTTCCACCGTTTCCTCATCGACGAGCTCGCTTTTCAACGGGGAGTTCCAGAGATGGCGGACAGCCTCCTCACGGGTAAGGAAAACTGATTCGTCGAGTTTGCCCCGGATCAGCGGTGGACGGCTCGGCTCGACCTCGAAAAGAACCCGGCAGCGGCTCCGTTCGGCGAGGAGAATCTGGGCGACATCGAAAAGCGGATAGACCCGCGCCACCTGATGAACTTCCTTTCCGATCAGATGGACCGCGGCGGCATCGGGGACGATGGAAGTGCGGACGCCTTCGGCAGGAGGCGCTTCCTCGCGCGGTTGGGGACCGCGGCGGTCGTCGTAGTTGCCGCGGCCCTGCGGCGGCCGGCGGGGGCCGCGGTCGCCCGGATCCCGGCCTTGATGTTCGCGGCGCGGCGGGCGGCCTTCGCCTCCTTGCCCCGGTTTCGGCTTGCGATCGGGCTTGTCACCGCCGGCCCGCGCCCATGCCGGACCGAGCGCAAACTCGGAGAGAAGATCTCGCAGCGGGTCTTTATCGGAATCACTCACGGCGGCCAGTGTACCGACCCAACTTCGAAATGACAAACTCAGCTTGCATCAAATCGTGCGTCTGATTTCACCGCGTAAAAGTGCGATGACACGACGGGTTGCGCCGTCGTGCCGGTCGAGCGCGAGGCTTGCTTCGCGGGTGAGTCCGCGCGCGGTCTGCGGGTCCAACGCACGGCGGATCGCGTGGGGCAGGGCTTCGGGCGGTGTGAATCCGAGCGCGCCTCCCGCAGCCGCCAGGCGACTGGCGAGCGGCTCGAAATTTTCCATGTGCGGGCCGAAAACAAGCGGCTTGCCCGCAAGAATCGCCTCACAGGGGTTTTGTCCGCCGGTTGAGAGGAAGCTCTTCCCGATGAGCACCACATCCGCATGCGCCGTCCAATCGGCGAGTTCGCCGGTGGAATCGATGACCAAGCAGATGGGGCCGTCCTCTTCCGGTGGGGAAAAACGGGACCGGAGGACGACTCGGAATCCCGCGCACTCCAATGTGTCCTTTACTTCCTGCCGGCGCTCGGCATGGCGGGGGACGATCACCGGCAAAGCGCTGGGAAGGGCCGTGCGGATCGCTGTCGCAAACAGGGTTTCTTCTCCGGCATGGGTGCTGGCGGCCAGCACCACGGGACGATCTTTTCCCAAGGCATCCAGCATTGTCTGGAAGCCGTCCCGTCTGGTCGGGCGGACGCCGCTGCCGGGATCGAATTTGATGCTCCCGGTCCGATGGATGCGGCTTGGATCGACGCCCAGATCTTCCCAGATCGTCGCATGGGCGGACTCCTGGATCGCCACCGCATCCAGCATCCGGAAGACCGGGCGGATCCAAGCGGCGAATGCCCGGTAACGTTTCTCGGAGCGGGGTGAAATCCGGGCATTCACCAATCGCGCCGGTATCCGTCGCCGTTTGCAGGCAATCAGCATGTTTGGCCAGGCGTCTCCTTCGATGAGAACGATCTGTGAAGGCTCGAAACGCTTGAGATACCGACGCACCATCCATGCGAAATCCAGTGGCGAGTAGGTGACCCGGAGGTCCGGGATCCCGGCCGAGGTCGCGACGGCGTGGCCGGTGGAGGTTCCCGTGGCGAGGACGAAGCGCCGCCCCGGCTCCTTGTTCTTCCATTCACGGATCAGTTTGAGGCCCAGCAGGACTTCACCCACGCTGACCGCATGAATGTGCACCCCGCCGCAGGGCTCGTGCTCAAGGGGACCGGAGTAAAAGGATGTTCGCTCGACGAGCCGCGTGCCAAAACCGCCGCGGCGCAGCATTTTCAGGATCCAGCCGGGAAATGCCACCACGAAGAGCAGCGGCAGAAGGAGCCGGTAGATTGAAAGACCAAGGAAAAGGCGCATTCGCGGACGGGTTAGGAGCGATTGCCGTGGGCGTAAAGCAGGATGGTGCTGCTCCCGTATTCCCGGCGGTCCACCAATTCCAGCGTGTCCGAAACCGGGGAGGGCTGGCGGCTGGAGATTTCAGCGACGAGCCAACCGTCCAGAGCCAGGCGCGGTGCCAGGAGACCGCAGACCAGCAGCTCTGATACGTGATCCTTGTCGCCGTAGTGATTCCAATAGGGTGGGTCTGCGAAAATGAGGTCGTAGGTGGCGGTGTCTCTCCTCAGGAATGGCAATGTCTCGGACCTCACCACCCGGCCGCCCCCCAAGCGGGTCTTGGCGAGGTTTTCACCGATCACCTGCGCGGCTTGCCGGTGCGCGTCGACGAAGACACAAGTCTTGGCACCGCGACTGAGCGCCTCGAGACCGATCGCACCGGACCCGGCGAAGAGATCCAGCGCACGGGCCTTCTCCACCCGTTCGGCGAGGATCGAAAACATGGCTTGGCGGACGAAATCAGTGGTCGGACGCGCGACCGCGGCAGGGATCTTGATGGCGACGCGGCCGGCCTTTCCGGCAATGATTCTCATGGGGTTGGGAATTTTCGGGTGCTGTCGGTGACCGGCTTCATAAGAATGCGAGTCCGTTTCAGCCAATTATTTCAAACGGTGATTTCAAACGGGCGATTGCCAAGCAGCCACGCACCCTTCGGAGCTTGGGTTCCATCGTTAGAAAAAAGGTTTGCGGTGATGCCCCGGCGCGATTCGGGTAATCGGAAACGCCTTATCTTGCGGGAGCGGGAGCTTCCTTGATATGGCCGGCTTTGCCGAGAGCGAATCGGATCACCAGGCTTTTGTCGAGGAGCCTGGTGCCCTCGCTGGAAAGTTCCTGCGCACGATAGACGACCAATCCGAATTTGTTGCCGGCCAGTCGACCGAGCGCGACGTTCTCCTTGGTTTTTCCGAGATCGGTCTCGTCCTCGAACCGCCACTCGAAGCCGGTCCACTCGCCGAGAATGCTGGAGGGCTCCGCCTTGATGTCCTCGATTCGGACGAGTTCGCCGTTCGGGGAACGGAACACGTCCTCCTTGGCGTGGTAGCGGAGTGTCGTGAGGGAACTCGCGGCACCCGTCGCTGCCAATGTCCAGGTGTCGTCTTTTGCCGCGCGGAGCAGTAACATCACTTCCTCGATCGGCTTGAACTCGCGCTTCGCCCAGAGACCGAGATATTCCTGATACTCCGCCTTGGTGATGCCGAGCTTCTCGTCGTACGGAAGCGGGGCGCCGGGTTTCGCCTGCTCGGAAAATTTCTGGAACCACTCGGGATCCTTGCGGGCCGCGGTTTCCACTTTGGCGACGTATTTGTCAATTTCCGGTGGGGGCATCACCACGCCGATCTGGCCGCGGACAGGGATGTCCTTTTCGAAAAGGCCGGTGAAAACCTTGGGCACCTGGGCTTGGGCGAAGGAGGCAGCGAAAGAAACGGCCAGTAGGGAGAAGGGTATTTTCATAAAACGGCGTGCGAAGCTGGTCGCCTCCCGCGCGGAACTCAAGCGACAATCCGCAAAGGGTGCGGGGCTGGTTCCGGACTCCGCGTCTCGGCACCGTTGGACGGCCTGCTCCCGCGGTCAGCCTCAAGGCAATCCGCTCGGATTTGATGGATTCTCCCCGGTCGGGATGTCATCGTGAAAGGCGATCCCGAGGCCTCACAAGTTCGATCCGGTCTCGCAGAAAGACTTCTTCGCATTGTCCGCGTTCTTCAACAACACCGCCGAGAATTCGTGGGACAGCAACATCGCGGATCCCCCGCCGGTCCTCCGCATGCCGGAGGGCGAAAATCGCGCCGATCTGGACGCCCTCGTCTCGCGGCGGGCTGAGACCGGGGCAAAGTACGATGCCCTTGGTAGATCTGCCGGAGAGCGTTTCGAGAAATGGCGGGAGAACGGGAATACGGCGTCCGCGGTGGACGCCGACGGCCTCAAGCTCCGCCTGCGCCTCGACGAGGGAAAAGGCCAGAAGGTGCGCAACTCGGCGCCGGAAGCGGCGACGCGCGAATATTCGGCGGAGACGAATCCCATCGTCTGGAACGAAAGCGTCTGGTTGTGGCCGGCGATACGGCTGGATCTGGCGGGAAAACTCTCTCTGCCGGATCAAGGAGACTTCGAAGCGGACGAGCCCTTTTCCGCGGCGCTCTGGACCCGTCTGCGGCAAAAGGCAGGCGGAGCAAACAGCGGAAACGGGTCGTTACTCGCAAGGATGGGTGGTCGCGACGACGATGCGCACCGCGGCTGGGATGTTTTCATCGATGGCGACAAGCTGGTGATCCACCTCGTTCACGAATGGCCGCGTTACGCGATCCGGGTGGAAACCACCGGCGTTCCGCGGGGCGAGCGGATCCATCTGGGTTTCAGCTACGATGGAACTCGTAGCGGCGATGCGATCAAGCTTTATATCAATGGGAGGTCGTGTCCAAAGCCAGGAAGTCACGGACGAACATCTGGCCAAAGACCCGGATAACCGCCTGCTTTCGCGCGGCCCCAGGTTCCGTATGGACGCCGAGGTCTTGCGGGACACCGCGTTGCAAGCGTCCGGATTGCTGGTTTCCAGGGTCGGCGG
>JBBSJY010000018.1:0-36799 GCA_038256845.1 Verrucomicrobiales bacterium
TCCATCCATGGCGGCCGCGGCGGCCACCGCCTCCTCATGCCGCCGATGCATCTCCCTCTCGTTGCGGATCGCGATGGCTTTCAACTCATCATTGAACTGGAAATGGTCGATCATGTCCTCCGGCAGTTCCTCGAACGGAATCCGCTTCTGGCCGTCGCGGTGACGGATCTGGACTCCGATCGCGGTGACATCACGGATGACCACATCCTGATAGATCGTCCCGTCCGCGGTCTTCAGTTCGCCGATTTCACGACCTTTCGCCAGATTCCTCACATGCGAGCGGTATTGATCCTGATATCGTGCGAATTCCTCGAGTTCGACTTCCAATCCCGTTTCCGCTTCCTCGATCACCCGGACGAGATCGGAGAGACGCATTTCCAAGGATTCGATCTCCCCTTTTGTCCGACGGAGCCCCGCGGCGGCGGCGTCACGCCCGCTGGCGGCATCGAGCTGGACGGTGCCGTGTTCAAGCATCACCTTCTGGGTGTTGATCTCGCGCTCCTGTTGCGCGATGAACGACTCGATCGTCCGCTCTCCGCCCTGCATGCCCTCGTCGAAGGCGAAAACAAACAGCACGCCGAAACCGATCATGACGACGAGCGCCATCACCAAACCGATCACTCCCGGCCCCCGGCCGCTGGACATCATATCGCTGAAAGACATGGTCGCTTCAGTTGATTGGATATTTCGCCCGGTAAGCGTCGAATTCGGCCTTCAGGTCGTCCCTGCGGGCCTCCAACTGCGCGAGACCCGATTCAAGGCGGGTGACCTCCACGATCTGGGCATCCGCCTTGGCCCTTGCGGCTTCCAGTTCCTTGGAGACGTCGGGAGGCAAATTCTTCAGCTTTTCCTCGATCAGTGCCAACTCGCCCGACAAGCGCGCGATCTCGGTCTTCTGGCTCTCGCGTTTGGCGACGAGCTGGGGATCGTCTCCACAGGAAACCAGCGACATGACGCCGACCATTAGACAAAAAGAAATACGGGGCATTCTCATGAGCACAAACCAATCGGACAACTTCACGGAACGGGAAAAGGGGGAGGCGTGCAACGGATCACGGGTGGCCGTGAAACGGGTGCTGCCAAAAATGCCCGGGGAGGAGTCCGGATGCCCGGGGCAGTCTGATATCCCCCGGAGCCGGGCTGAACCGAGCAGGGAGTCGGCAGGCGGGTCACGTGGTAGTGGGTGTAAAACGTGCTCCGCTGGCGTGGATAGCGCAGCCGGGAGGACGAAAGAACCCGCCGGGATTGACCAGCCTCCCTGTGGTAGCGGCTTTCAATCGATCTAGCAGCCATTGCAGCGGCCCGGATCCTCTTTCCATTGTCGGCTGCGACTTGGGCGGCCAAGGCAGCGGAACTTTCGCGTTCGCGCTTTTCATCAATCGCCACCATCTGAGCGTTGATCCAGCGTTCGTAGGCGGTCGCCCGCTCTCGCTCGGACTTCTCCGCAGCCATCGCGGCATCGGGTTCGAGTCCGAACCACTCCTGTTGCTCCGTGGTCAAATCGGAGAACTTCAGCCGGGCCGATCCATCCCGATGCCGCAGGGCGATCCCCGCATCACCGATCGAGAGGATGGTGGCGTCATGATAAATTCTCCCTCCTGCCGCTTCGAATTCCACCATGGACTGGCCCATCGCCCGCTCCCTCCTTGTCTGGACACCCACCATCCCAAGATAATCGATATCTTCCTTCAATTCCGCCACTTCCAGGACCAAGCGGGCTTTCGCCTCTTGCAGCTTCTCCGCGGCGTCGCGCGCCTCCGCCTCCTTTGCCTTTGCGGCATCCACCCGTGCCGGATCGGGGCGAGTATCCGCCTTCTCCAGCCGGTAACGCTGAAGCTCCAGCCGATGAGAGAGGCGGATGCGTTCCTGCTCCATCTCCCACCATCCCAGGCCCTCGTCCCGCTGCCCGCAGCCGGGCAGCAAGGCCATCAGGAGGCATCCGCCCAATGCGCCCGCTGAAACTCTGATGGACTTCGATTTCATGGGCAATGTCGAGAGAGGCTCCCCGGAAACGGCAGCGAGGTCAATCACCGAGAAGCGGGTAGTTCCGAGCCAACCGGCTCCACCCCGAACGAGATCGTTGCCTACGGTGGCAAGCGCTGCTCTTCATCATCTCGTTTCTCGTCCCAGGCATCCTGCTCCACCTCCGCGCCCTTGTGACCGGCGCACATTGGGGATTGTAAAGGCAGGCCGCGCAGGGTGTCCTCGGACAATGCCCGCCGCGCTGAAAGCCGCCAAAAAACCCGCCTCTCCCGAGGCGCTCACGAGCGCGCTCCACATCGGCGCCAGTTCGGTTTCGCTGATGGTCGCCCAGCGCGGTGAGGACAATAGTCTGGAGCCGGTGGATTTCCTCGAACAGCCGGCCCCGCTGGCCCGCGACATTTTCCGCGGCGGCACGGTCACCGGCAGCACCACGGAGCGGATCGTCTCGATCATCAAGGGTTACCAGAAATCCCTCGCCGAACTCGGGCTCGATCCGCACGACGTGACCCGCGCTGTGGCCACCAACATCCTCAGCGAGGCCACCAACCACGAGCAGGTGATGAACCGCATCCGCATCGCCTGCGGCCTGCGCATCAGCACGATCGACGACGGTGAGATGACCCGCCTCATCTATTTGAAAACCCGTCGCCGCCTGCAATATCTCCCGGCGATGCAAAAGGATACCACGCTGGTGCTCCACGTGGGCCCCGGCAATACGCGGGCATTGCTTTTCGAAAACGGCAGGATCGTCCGCTACACCAGCTATCGCCTCGGCACCCACCGGACGCGCGAGGCGGTCGATGCCTCCCATTCGGAAGGCACCGCGCTCCTGCGTGTGATCCGCGAACATGCCTTCGGAAATCTCGCCCAGATCCGCTTCGATTTCTCGGACGTCACCATCGAAGGCCTCGTGATCATCGGCTATGAGATCCAATCCGTGGCCACTTCGCTGGGGAGCGGCGGCCGGGCATGTTCCTTGGATACCCTGCGGAAGTTCACCGCGGAGGCGTCCGCACTCAGCGACCTGGAATTGGTGAAACGCTTCCAGCTCGACTACCAGACGGCAGAGGCCCTGCTTCCCTCGCTGGAGATCAACCTCGCGATCGCGGAAACCTTGGAGCTCCCGGAAGTACACATCCCCACCAGCGAATACGAACAGGGCCTGCTCCACGATCTCCTGGTGTCCGGCGAGTTGACCGGTTCATTTGTGGACGAAGTCCTGCGCTCCGCCCGCATTCTCGCGGAGCGTTATCAATCCGACGCCGGCCACGGCGAACATGTGGGCCGCCTCTGTGCCCGCTTCATTGACGAATTGGCCGATCTCCACCAATTGTCGGAGCACGACGCGCTGCTTCTCCAAGTCGCTGCGATCCTCCACGAGGTGGGCACGTATGTCAGCCCGCGCGCCCATCACAAGCACTCGGAATATATCATTCTCAATTCGGAAATCTTCGGCCTCGACCGCTTGGATGTCACCATCGTCGCACTCGTATCGCGCTATCACCGCCATTCCGGCCCACGCATGGACCATCCGATCTACGGATCGCTTTCCACCGACGACCGCATCCGCGTGTCCAAGCTCGCGGCGATCCTGAGAGTCGCCGACGCTCTTGAGCGCACCCACGCCCAGCGGGTCTCCCAAATCCAAATCCGTCGCGATCACGACAAACTCCGCCTCCATCTCGACGGCCTTGCCGATGCCGCCGTCGAGCGCCTCGCGATGGCATCCAAGGCGGACCTCTTCCAGGAAGTCTTCGGCCTGACCGTGCTCATCGACGAAGACAATTAACAATCATTCGCATGCCATCCCAGACGCCCTACCTCAACCGCGAGCTTTCGTGGGTGGAATTCAATCAACGCGTGCTCAACGAGGCCTTGCGCGAAGATCTCCCGCTGTTGGAACGGTTGAAATTCCTCGCCATCACGGCATCCAACCTCGACGAGTTCTTCCAAGTCCGCATCGGTGGCCTGATGTTGTTGCGACGCAGCGGGCGGAAAAAGCCGGACGCCTCGGGTCTCACGCCCACACGAAACCTGGTGGCTTTGCGCGAGCGGATCCTGAGGATGACGGCCGACCAGTACTTTCTTCTCAACGTCTCCCTCTGCCCGGCGTTGCAGAAAGCGGGCATCCGGTTTCTCAAACCCCGCGACCTCACCGTCCCCCAGGCCGGCCAGATGGCCGCCACCTTCGAGGACAGCATCTCGCCGCTGCTCACGCCGCTGGCGATCGATCCGGACGGGCCCGCCCCGATCGTCCCGGCGCTCCAGATCATCGTCGCCTGCCGCCTGTTAGACCCCGACACGCAAACCGTCCGCCACGCGCTGGTGCCGATCCCGGAGGCACTCGGCCGCCGCGTGCCGGTAGCCATCGAGGAGAACAGCCACTCGTTTCTCCTGATCGAGGACTTGGTCGCCACCTACGCCGAGCGCCTCTTCCCAGGCGAAAAAGTCACCGCCACCACCGTCTTCCGTGTCACCCGCAACGGTGACATCGCGGTGCAGGAAGAGGACGCCATCGATCTCGCCGGGGAAATGGAGGATGTGCTCACCGCCCGCCGTTTCGCCGATACCGTCCGACTGGAACTCCGCGCCGATGCCCCGCGCGACCTTGCCAGGATCATCCAGCAGGTCACCACCGCCACTCCGCAGGAAGTGTACCGGGCCGACGGCCCGCCCGGACTCTCCTCGTTCATGGAACTCGCGTTCCTGCCCGGTTTCGACCACCTGCGCGATGTCGAATGGCCTGCCCAGAACTCCCCGTCGATCGCGCCCGGAGCCTCGATGTTCGAAACGATTTCCTCCGGCGACGTGCTCCTCTTTCACCCTTATGAATCCTTCGAGCCGGTGATGCGGCTCATCGAGGAGGCCGCGGTCGACCCCGACGTCATCGCCATCAAGCAGGTGCTCTACCGCACCGCGCGGCAATCCCGCATCATCGACGCCCTCATCAAGGCCGCGGCGAATGGCAAGCACGTCACCGCCCTCGTCGAGTTGAAAGCCCGCTTCGACGAAGCGCGCAACCTCACCCGCGCCGACGAACTCCAGCGCGCCGGAGCCCAGATCGTCTACGGGGTCAAAAACCTCAAGACCCACGCGAAAATCTGCCTTGTCGTCCGCCGCGAATCCGGCCACCTGCGCCGCTACGTCCATCTCGGGACGGGCAACTATAATGAAGCGACATCGCGCCTCTATACCGATTTGTCATATCTAACATGCAAGCCGGAATATGGAAATGATGCCTCGCTTTTTTTCAACGCGGTGACCGGCCGATCAAAACTGCTGCGGTTCCAGCGGCTCGTCCCCGCTCCCACGGCGATGAAGCCAAGGCTGTTGGAACTCATCGACGGAGAGGCTGAACGGGCCAAGCAAGGACTGCCCTCGCGCATCATCGGCAAAGTCAACTCGCTGCAGGATCCGGAAATCATCGGAGCCCTTTACAAGGCATCGCAGGCCGGCGTCGAGATCCGCCTCAACGTGCGGGGCATCTGCTGTCTCAAGCCTGGCGACCCCAAGTTTTCAAAGAACATCGAAGTGGTTTCGGTCATCGACCGCTTTCTCGAACACGCCCGGCTGTTTCACTTTCACCACGGTGGCGATGCCATCGTCTTCATTTCCTCGGCGGACTGGATGACACGCAACCTGGAAAAGCGCGTGGAGCTGATGGTTCCCATCGAGGAAGCCGCTCTCAAGCGCCGCCTCATCCGCATTCTGGACGCCTACTTCCAGGACAACACCCAGGCGTCCATCATCCTCCCCGATGGCACTTCGAAACGCATCGTCCGCTCCCGCGGCCAGAAAGCCTTCCGCGTGCAGGATCATTTCTATCAGCAAGCGAAGCGCGCCGCCAAGGCCCGCGAGCATGAACGCTCGATGACTTTCGAGCCGCATGTTCCGGTGGAGTGAGCCGCATCAGTCCTCCTTTGTCCCCTCCAAGCCGCTTTTCGCCCTCGCGCTCCGGACGTTCCATAACCGCAGCGTCAGCCAGAGCATCACCACCACCGCGACGAGCAGCCAGAAATGAAAGGCACGTGGCAAGGCCCTCGCCACCGATTCCGGCAGTTCGGACAGCGAAAGCAAACTCGCCGACGCGTAAACCGGCAGGCTCACCGGTGAACTCCCGACCAACCAGGAAGCGACCGGCAGCAACCGGGCGCTGCTCGCACCGAGAACCACTCCCACCATCAGCGGCACCACCCCCACGAAGATCGTCGCCATCCCCACCGCACGGCCTCCCTTCGCTTCCATCAATACCTGGTAGCCCAGCCCCGCTGCCAGCATCACCGCCGCAAAATAGCCGAATATCCGGATCGGCACGTCGTGTCCGGGAAACCACCGCGATTCCACCACCTCGCGGGTAAAAAGATACCAACCCGCCGCCCCCGCGAGCGCCATGATCGCCACAAACCAGAACCCTGTCGCTGCGTCGGAAAGAAATGGCAGCCTGCTTGCGCCCTGCTTCCTCGCCCGCCGCCAGCCGCGGATCTGCCGGTCCGGCGTGGGAGTGATGATTCCCGCGAGGATAAACAGCAGGACCAGGGTCACCAGCCCGTAGGCCCCGGACATCGCCACGGCCTCGGCCGGCGTCGCCGTCCAATCCAAGGCCATTCGGGCATACCGCGACAATTCGCGCGATGGAAACAGATTTCCCGGCTCCACCAGGGGCAACGCGTTCCCCAACAGCAGGATCTGGATCCAGATGAAGAACCCCGTCGCCCACAACTTCCCTAACAGAGGTGCCTCGTTCCTGCGCCATTTCCTGCAAAGCATCACGAGGAACGTCAGAATCAGGCCGCCTTGCGAAAAAAGGGTGAAAACCGTCTCGGAGAAATCGAGATCGAAAAATTTGACCGAAGGAAGGAGTTGGCGGGTCAATGCCATCGCCTGACCCGCGTCTGAGGGAAGCAAGCCCGGGAGGCTCTCCCGGAACACCGGAGTGACGGTGAGATAGTTGAAGAATACGAATCCGAAATTCGCCATCTGCGGGATGATTGTATAGAGACAAAACACCACGCCGATCGAGACAAGGAACGCCCACCGCCGGTTCTTCACCACGGTTCCCGTGAGCAATCCGGTCAAATGATAAAGCCAGGTGGTCGAGAGCAGCACGCCATACAACGGCAACCACGTGGATACCGCGATTTCTCCCCGCCACAACGCCCAGGCGGTGAATGGCAGCGTGACGAGAAACATGACATATTCGCGGACGGGAAGCCCGAAGAGATAGCCGAAGACCTTGGACAACGAAGAATTGGGAATGAGCCGCTGATAGTCGATGACTCCTTCGTCGCGCTCCGCCGTCATCCCCCCGGCCACCTGGGCGGTCCCCAGGATGAACAGGATGAGAAACTGGAGAATCAAGAGCGGCAGCAGGGGTGCGCGTTCCGCATCAACCAAATCCATCCTGATCTGATACATCGCGATGGAGCGCGTGAGGAAAAACAGGAAACCCGAAATCAGAATGGTGATCAGCAATGATATCCCCAACCCCCGCGGTCTCAGCCTTGACCGGCAATATCGTCGGAAGATCGGATTGCTCCAGAATCTCCATGCGGAAACTCGGGATGGCGGAACGGGGGGAGCTTCCGGATTCATAGGCGGCGGTTGTTCTCGGCGACTTCGACCAGAATGTCCTCGAACGAAGAACGCTTTTCCTCGAACGCCCGCATGCGGATGCCCGCGCGGGTCAGGCCCTCGATCAGATCGGCCTGCGCTTCATCACTTCCGTTGAACCCGAAAACCACCTGCATTCCCGCAACATGCGAATCATGGACCGCTGGCTGGTGGCGAACCCACTCCAGCGCCTTTTCCGGCTTTCCCAGAACGGTAGCGGTTAGAGTTCTCTCGGTGCTGCCAAGTTGCTGCCTTACCTCGTCGACGGTCCCCGCCGCCAACAGCCTTCCGCGATTCATCACACAGAGAGACGAACACATCTCCGCCAGTTCACTCAGGATATGCGAGCTGACAAAGACGGTCGCACCTGTCGCCGCCAGCTTGCGCAACGCGTGCCTCAGATCGCGCCGCGCCAGCGGGTCCAAACCGCTCGCCGGTTCATCGAGAATCAACACCCGCGGGCGGTGCAGCAAGGTCTTGGCAAGCACCACCCGCTGCGTCTGACCCCGGGAAAGCGCCTTGCACCAGTGATTCCGTTGTCCTGTCAGGTTGACATCCGCGAGGCACTCCTCCACCCGCTGCCGCCGACGGGAACGGTCTCCCAGTCCATACGCGGCCGCATGGAAATCGAGGAACTCCCACACCTTGAGGTCCGATGGGACCGGCGCGAGATCCGGCATGTAACCCACGATCCGCCGGGCGGCCTCGAGATCCTCCTGAATGTCCACTCCATCGAGAAACACCTCGCCATAGGTGGGTTCCATCAGAGTGGTCAGCACGCGGAAGGTGCTCGTCTTCCCCGCTCCGTTGGGGCCCACCAAACCGAATATCTCCCCGCGGGGCACGGAAAGCGTGAGGTCGTCGACCGCGACGAAGTTTCCATAATCCACGCGCAGGTCGCGGATATCGATCGCAGGTCCAGGCAACGAATCCATGATTTCAATCGATTAGCTCATCAAAGAACTGCCAATCGGGAGGCAGCGTCAATCCCATCGCTTCCAAGTCCTTCGCGGCCTCGGTCCGGCGGCGTTCCCTTTCCGCCTCGTAGGCCTCCACCTGCTCGGGACGCAGCACCGAAAGCATCGCTTCCCTGCGGTCCCCGCCCGGGGTTTGCCCGATGTCGCCGCCGGCTCCTTCCAGCCCCATCGAAGGATCGTAGTCGGGCGAACTCCGCGCCATGATTCCGAAAACCTGATCCCGCTGGGGTCCATCCAGCCCCACGATCGAATCGAGACGCTGGACCCTCATGTCCGCATCATCTTGCACCCTGGCGACTCTTTCGGCCATTCGTTCATTCCTGAATTCGCTCAGCTTCTCCCCGCTGAGAGTCCTCTCCATGAACGCATCCAATCCATCATCCGGGCGCGCGTTGTGCGCCGCCCTCATCAGGTCTTCCAGGTCGGTGCCCTCACGTGCCACCAATTCGCTCCACTCCCTCGCCTTTTCCTCCGCCCTCTCTTCAAAGAACCGCTTGAGCGCATCCCGCTGCCGGTCTGTCAGGTCGAATTTACGGGTGAATTCGCCGGTCATGCGGTCGATCGACTCCTGCTGCTGGCGCAACCGGATCCTGTCGAAAAGCGGGGCGAGGTCCCGCAACAGCGGTTGGCTCGCACGGAAAATGTCATCCGGGCTGACCGGTCGGCCGTCGTGCATGTCCTCCGCGATGCTCCGGGCTCCATCGGCCAAGGTCCTTCCCGTCCGCCGCCGTGCCTGCGGATCCGCCGCCTCAAGCGCCGCCAGCTTGTTTGTCGCGCGCTTGAGTTCCACCTCGAGTTTGGCCGCCCGCTCCTCCGGCGAACCTTTTTCGCCAGGCATGCTTTGGAGGAACAGGACCGCCCCCACCGCGCCGATCGCCAGACCGGTCGCCAAAGGTACAAATGTGCGGATGAACTGGGTAACCGACATGTCTGACCTAACCAAAGTGCCCGAGCCAACGGCGGAATCACAGCCATTTTTTTGGGGCAACTCAGAAGCCGCTCCGATCCGGATCGAGACCCTGCAATAGATTCAAATCCGTACTTCCCGCTTGCCAAAGAGGAGCGACATTGGTGGCGTCGCTCATCGCTGTAAATAAGGAGACCGCTTCTCGGGTGATCCGCGCGTTGACAGCAAATCCCAAAGCACATGAAATCCAATCGCTGGAACCGTTTCCTCGCGGCCTTTCAAGGCATCTTCGCTTCACCCACTCTCGTCGTCACCTTCATCGGTCTCACCGCCGGTTACGCCCGTTCCGCCGTCCTGACCTGGGATATCGCTCCCGGAACGGTCGGTGCTGGCGACGGCGCCATCACCGGCGGTGCAGGGGAATGGAACACGGCAGATACCCTTGGAAACTGGACCACCGACGGAGGCGCGACCAACGTCGCCTGGGTCAACAACGTCCCCCCCGACGGAGCGATCTTCTCCGGCACCGGCGGCACCGTCACCCAGACCGACGTGGTGGTGAACAGCATGACCTTCAGCAGTGCCTACACCGTTGCAGGCGGCATCCTGACACTTGCCGGCGCCTCGCCGACGATCACCACGGATGCCAATGCCACGGTTTCCTCGGCCCTCGCCGGCACTGAAGGCATGATCAAAAACGGCAGTGCCATCCTGACCATTCCCACCAGAGCCACCTACACAGGCGGCACCGTCATCAATGGCGGGATCCTCAATCTCTCCGGCGGGGCGGGCGAAAGCGGAACCATCCGGGGAACCGTCACGGTCAACAATGGCGGGATTCTCCGCCTCGCCACCGGCGACGCCACCGGCTGGGGAGGTGGTGCCCTTGGCGACCGTCTCGACACCATCAATATCAATGAAGGCAGCGCGCTGAACATCAACGTCACCGCCAACCAGACTTTGGGGCACGCCAGCATCCACCTCACCGGTGGTGCCATCACCGACGTCCCCGGCAACAATCTCGACTTCTTCCAGGGAACCTCCTCCTTGAATTCCAGGGCGTCAGACATCACGTCCACTTCCAACGGAACCCGACTGAACATCCGGCAGACGCCCGGCCTCACCATCACCGTCGAGGAAGGCACCACTCCGTCCGGCATTGATCTGGACGTCGGGTCGGTGATTTCAAGTCATGGCAGTTTCACCACCGCCCCTCTGATCAAAGCCGGCGACGGCACGATGCTCCTCCGTGCGGCAAACACCTATACCGGTGCCACCGCGATCAACGAGGGAACCTTCATTCTGGGTCCCGGCGGCAGCGCACCGGGAACCGATATCACGGTCGCCACCGGCAGTATTTTCCGCCTTGCCAGCACCGGCAAGACTCTCAAATCACTCACCATCAACGATGGAGCCACACTAACCATCGCGGCCGGCAAAACAGCCACCACCACGATCACCAACGCCCTCACCACCAACGGCACCATCAACCTCAAGCCGGTGTTCATGGACGTCCCCGCCGCATCAGACGTTTACACCCTCGCCAGCGCCGCCAGCTCCTCCGGTACCGCCACCTTCACGGTGGACCTTTCCGGGTTCGGTGAATCCCGGATCGCCGCCACCGCCGCGATGGCCGGCAACAACCTGCAACTCACCATCACCGGCGGTGCCGCCGACCTGATTTGGAACAACAATGCCGCGACGGGCCTCTGGAATCTGACCGACGCGAACTTCAACAACGGCGGCTCGCCGGATGTCTTCAAGACCTACGATGGCGTGACATTCAACGGCACCGCGCCCGGCACCATCACCCTTGTGGGAAACCTCCATCCCAGCCTCGTCACCGTCAATAGCTCCACCGGAGACTACACCTTCGCCGGCAGCGGCGGGCTCACCGGCGGTACCTTGACGAAATCAGGGACCTCGACCCTGACCCTTTCCAACACGAATTCCCATCCCTCCACTGTCATCACGGGCGGAGTGCTGGTCGCGAATGCCTTAGGTTCCACCGGAGGCCTTGCGAACGTCAATGGTGGCGCGCTCCACATCGCTGATGCCACCGGCCTCGGGAGCGGGACCCTGGTCCTCAACAGCGGCAGTTTCGACAACCTCACGGGTGCCGCCGCCACCCTTTCCAACCTGCAAACCTGGAACGGTGCCTTCACCTTCACCGGCACCCAGAACCTCACCACCACGGGCGGTGTCTCCCTTACCGGCAACTCGCAGATCAGCGTCGAGGCCAACAGCCTCATCGCCAACGGCGTCATTTCCGGCGCCTTCGGACTCACCAAGACGGGAGCCGGCACCCTCCAGCTCAACGCCCCCCACACCTACTCCGGCCCGACCGCGGTCAGCGGCAACGGCCGCCTGTGGATCTCCAACACCCTTCGCAACACTTCTTCGCTCACCGTCGGCGAGGGATCCACCCTTGAACTGGGTGCCACCAACATATTCGTGCCGAATCACGGCACCACACTTCCGGATGCGAAAGTGATCACCGTCAACGGCGGCACCCTGCTGATGAACACCGCCACGGACACCCGTTTCGGCAACGTCACGCTCAATAATGGTGCCACCTGGACCTCGAACCGCGGTCTGGGAGCTTACGATGCCCTGATGGCAAATGTCGTCTCGGGCCCGGCGACACTGACCGTCGGCGGGACCGGCACCTCCGTCATGAATGGCGGCGGCGGCATCCACCTGCAGGGAGTCCAGAATTTCGCGGTGGCGGATACCACCAGCAGCCCCGAGGAGGACCTGGTCGTGGACATGATTCTTGCCGGTCCCGGCACCACCGCAGGCGCGGCAGGCGGAATCAATAAAACCGGACCGGGAACCATGGTGTTCAACGGGGTCAACACCTACCTCGGCAGCACCACCGTCAACGAAGGTACTCTGCAAATCGGGGGTTCGGGCGCGGTCAGCGGGTCGGATTTCATCGTGAATGCCGCGACCCTTCAGATCGATGGGACGAACAAGACGTTGAACTCGCTTACCGCCACCGACGGCGCGACTCTCGCGCTCGCCGCCAAAAAGGGGGAAGATATCTTTCTCACCGGCGACCTCACCACCAGCGGCGCGGTCACTCTGCGGCCGCTTTTCATCGACGTGCCAGCCACAGGTGACACTTACGATCTGTTGTCTGCGTCCAACATCAACAGCGGCGCAACCTATACGGTCGACATGGACTCCCTCGGGACGACCCGGGTCAGCGCCTCCGTCACCACCGAACTCGGCCAATACCTTGTCTTGAGTATCGACTCCGGTGCGGCGGATCTCGTTTGGAACAACGCCGCCGCCACGGGGGTCTGGAACCTTGATGGAGACGCGAACTTCAACAACGGCGGCTCGCCCGATGTCTTCAAATCCTACGACGGCGTCACTTTCGGCAATACCGCCGCCGGCACGGTCAATCTCGCGGGAACACTCAATCCCGGCCAAATCACCGTCGACAGCACCGCGGACTACACCTTTGGCGGCACCGGCATGATCGGTAGCGGCCAACTGGTGAAATCGGGAAGTTCGATCCTGACCCTCGCCTCCGCCCAGATGCCGGCTGGCATTACCATCAACGGCGGCACGGTCAACATCGCTCATCCCGATGCCGCGGGCACCGGCCCGCTCACTCTCGCGGGCGGTGTCCTCAGCAACGGAACCGGCGACACCCTCTCCCTCGCAAACGCCCAGATATGGGAAACCGCGGCGTCATTCTCCGGCGACAATTTCGTTTTCGGCACGGCGGGCGTCACTCTCGCCAGCGATACCGATGTGACGGTCGGTCCGAACGACGTCACCCTCAGCGGACCCGTCAACGGCAGTGGCTTCGGCTTCTCGAAAGGTGGCTCCGGCACCCTCTCGCTCAACGGAGTCGCCGCCAGCACCATCGCCCGGCTTGAGGTCGACGCGGGCACCGTGGCGATCAATACCAACTCCGGTATCCCCGTTGTCGAAGTCGGCGGGGGCCCGGCCCCCGCATCCCTGGTCCTTGATGGCAGTCAGGTGGGCAACCGGCTCGCGCCGCTCGCCAGCGTGCTTGTCGAAAACAACGGCACGGTGGTGGTCAATGGCGTGAATGCTCTGCCAAATCACGCGAATTCCGTCAATTTCACCGTCGAGGCCGGCGGAACCCTGATTTTCGGCAGCGGCGGCAGCCCCGCCATCGGTGCGGCAGGCGTCAGCCACCACCACCTAGGCAATCTCACGCTCAACGGCGGATCCGTGGTTCTGCCCTACTCGGGAGAAGGCGCCGCCTATAACAATGAAAGCGTCCAGATCAACGGCACCCTCCTGGTGGGCGGAACCTCACCCTCGACCATCGAGTTTGGGAGCGGTGCCACCCCTACGAACGCCGGCTTCGCGCTCCACGGCACCACCACCCACTTTTTCACCGTGGAAGATGTCACCGGCGACCCGGCCTCCGACCTGATCATCCGTGCGGAGTTGGAGAATTCGGACACCGCCCCCGGCACCCTCGTCAAGGATGGCCCGGGCACCATGGAGCTGGCGGGCGGCATTGCCCACAGCCACACGGGCTCAACCACGGTTGCGGAAGGAACTTTGGCCGGCAACGGATCGCTCGCCGGACCGCTCATCGTCGAGATCGGCGCGGTCATTGCCCCGGGCAGTTCCACCGGAACTCTCGGCGCAGGTGATACCACCATCGCCGGCACCTACGCCTGTGAGATCGACGGATCCGAATCCGACTCCTTAGCGGTGACCGGCGATCTCGATATCTCCGGGGCCGCGCTCGACATCTCCGTTTTAAGCGGCGGCGCAACCCAGCCGACCTATGTGATCGCCACCTACACCGGTGCGCTGACGGGCACCTTCGCTTCGACTCCCGGGCTGCCCACCGGTTATTCGGTCAATTACAACACCGCCCTCCAGCGGATCGAAATCACCACCGGCGTGGATCCCTATTCCGATTGGGCGGCGAGCAACGGCGTGGAAGGCGCGGGACCCGGCGTCGATTCCGACAACGATGGCATTCCCAACGGCATCGAGTTTGTGATCGGCGGCGACCCGTCCGGCCCGGGCTCCAACTCGAACCAACTCCTTCCAACCATTGCCTCCGACGCCACCCACCTCATCTTCACATTCCGGCGGACTGACGAGTCGGTTTCCTATGCTCCGAGAGTCGAATATGGATCCGCGCTCACCGGTTGGACGGATGCCGTAAATGGTGTGGGCGGGGTGCAGATCAACGAGACCGACAACGGTTTCGGCGCGGGAGTCGACCGGGTGGAAGTGAGAATTCCCCGGAGCCTGGCTACCAATTCCAAACTCTTCGCACGGTTGAAGGTCACAGTGAACTGAGAATGGGAGGTGGGGTCGCCTTGCCGGAGGTGGCTGTTAGGCGCACCGTGATGGCCTCCGGCACCAATGCACACCATCGCGATCCCAGCAAGCCATCGACGAGCCATGAATGCCAGCCCATCCACCACCAAGGCCGGGAACCGCGCACCTGACGCGGCCGCACTCAAGGCCAAGAAAGAATCCTTGGCGCGGGGCGAGCATGCTCCATCCAGGGGTTTCCGCATCGAGAAGCGGGCCGACGGCACGTTTTGCAGGGTGGAGCCAAGGATGTGAAAAGCTGCTGGAGCAAGGCCGGCCCCCTCAGCCAGAAACAACGCCGCGCCATCGGCCTGACCCGCCGCCATGGCCGTCCACCAGGGGAGCCAAGGACGACTGCGGTATGCCACATCGTCGGGCGCCATCTGAAAGCCGCGCCCGCCGATGCGAAAAGCTGCGGATTTCCGCACGCCGCCCGGGTTCCGGAGGAGGAAACCCATCACCTCGACAAGGACACCGCGCAGCCCGTCCCCGATCCCAGGGCCGGAGATTTTCATCCGCCACTTCATCACCAGCCTGCGTCCCGGAGAGAAAAGCCCCATCGCGCTTGCCGGGCTCATTTCTCGCTCCAGACGGGCAATGTTTCGGTGAGAATCCTCACGATTTTTTTCCGCTCGCTGGGTTTGATCCAGTCCGCGGCTTCGTCGCCCTCACCCAACAGACCACGGAGCCGGGCGATCAGCGGACGTTTCACCGCGGGTGGCAATGCATCGAAAGCCGGCGAATAAACCATGTAGGAGCAGGGATGTTTGAAGATCCGCGTGTGCAATTGGAAGTCGGCAAGCGAGTGGTTCTCGGAACTCTTGGGATAACGCGCGGTGAAAGCGTCTTGAAATGCCGGATCGCCTTCAATGCCATCTTCGCCGAGACCGGCCTCTCCTTTGAATAACAATATCTCCGCGATCGTCTTGGCTGACGAGGCAGCATAGCGGCCCGCGGACCCGAGATCCGGATCCGATTGCGGGTCGATCATTTTACCAAGGTGGTATGCACGGCGATATTCCACCGATGCGGCATTGAAGAGATTGTGAACCTTGCACTGGTGCTCGAGAACCATCAGCGCCACGATGTCGCTGGTATCCCGCGGATAGTTGCGGAGCACTCCCGGAACTCGATCCGCCACGGACTTCAGTTCCACTTTCATCCGGGGGAAATCACGCCCCAGCGTCATGTCGAAGGTTTGGTTACCGAAATGTGCCAGTGAACTACGACCCGTCACATAATAGCCGCCCCAACGCTCTTCGATCACACTCGTATGATCGATATGCGATGTTCCGAGTGCGAGCAACAGATGACCGTCCGGGCCCGGATGGACCGATCGCACCAACACGCCCGGAACCGATTCCGTCCGGGTGGTGGCATGGCAGTCCATACAGGATCCGTTGTCGCGAAGGAGAATGGCGGGTCGCCCGTCCGAGCCCGTTTCAATGAGATAAAACACCATCCCCAGCACCGGATCGTGGATGATCACTTCGATCTTGCCGCCGGGAACATAGCCCACGTATGCATGATCATTGAAATAGATCGAACGCGGATTCGCAGGATGGATCAGCATGTTCTGCGCACTGGTTTTTGAAAACACCATGATCTGCGACTCGACCGGGATCTCCAGCAGGCCCAGCAGCGAGAGCAAGCGCTCAAGCGGCGTCCCACCCGCCAGCCAATCTCCGGCCGCAGCCTTACCCGCCTGCTTCGCGAGCCGGTCGGTCGCTTCGGTCTCGGCATACCGCAGCGGCGGAAGTTCCCAAGGCAATGCTCCGGACGCGGCACCGCCCAGAACCCACAGCGCCATCGTGGCGGAAATCGAAATCCTCTTCGTCATCGGTGGCGATACCTACGTCGGGACGCTGCCAATTCAAACAGCATCCCCCGTCTCCGCGCATCCGGCTGGACATGAATCGGCATCCCATCAAGCTCGGCCTGTCAACCCAACCGCTCTCTCCATGTCCGAATTCCTTGTCATTCCCCGCGCCGATCACGATGCCCTCGTTTCCCGAGCCTACCAGGCGCAGGGTTACTCGCCGGATGAGTCCGCGGAAGGCGCTAAACTGGCTGCCGAGGCCGCTCGCCACGGCATCCGCACCCACCACGCGCTCAAGGCACTTCACCTCGACCACCTTTTCGGCTCCGCGGTCGGCGGTTGCGTCCCAGGGGCGGAGATCGAGGTTCTGTCGTCCCGCTTCGCCGCCTCCGAGCGCTGGAATGCCAACAAGAAACTCGGCCAATCCGTTGCCTACCGCGCCATTGACCGTGCGATTGAACTCGCCGACCGCTTCGGCATCGGCCAGATCGCCGTCGACAACGCCTTTCATTATCTCTGGGGCGGAGGGTATGTCATGGAGGCGGCCGAGCGCGGTTATTTCGCCTACACCAACTGCACATCGACCCTCGCCGAAGTGGTGCCATTCGGGGGCAGGTTCCCAACCCTTGGGACCAACCCGCACTCCTGGGGCATCCCGAGCATGGAGGCAAACGGCTTTCCGATCGTGATGGACTGGGCCACCTCCACCGTCGCCATGGGGCGCGTCCAAGCCCTCAAACGCGAGGGCAAACAACTCCCGCCCGGCGCGGCCGTCGATGCCAACGGCCAGCCGACCACCGATCCCGACCAGGTTTCCGCGCTCCTCCCCTTCGGCGGCCACAAAGGCTACGGCATGTCGCTCCTCAATGAAATCTTCGGCGGCCTCATCGGCGGATCCCTTCCCACACTCCGGGGGCGGAAACTCACCGCCGCCGGCGAGAAGAACACGACCGTCTTCTACTTCCAGGTCATTCATCCCGACGCCCTCTCCGGTGACAATTTTGTCAACGGACGCAGCCAGATGGAAAATCTCAAAGCCGTCCTGGATGACATCCTCGGCCATGGCAATGACAAAGCCATGCTTCCCGGCGAGATCGAGGCGGAAGCCCGCAAGCGCTCTGACAAGGCCGGAGGATTGCTTTTCACCGAGGCGGAAATCGGAGAATTCAACCAGCTCGCGGTCGAACTTGGCTTGCCCGCCTGGGAGATTGCCTCCCTCGCCAGCGCCTGAGGCGACGACCCTTCTCGCGCGCATCGGAAGGGAGCAGCCTTGTCGTTCTGGAACATCCGGGCAATGTTCCGTCAATCCCATCAGCGGATTGTTTCCCGCTCCGTTTTGCAATATGGCCGAATTTCCCGCGCTCGAACTGCGAAGCCCAACTCGACCCTGTCCATGCCGAAATTCCCACTCGCCGCGGCGGCCCTCTCCGCCGTCCTCTTCACTTCCATCCCCGCCTCCGCCCAGTGGACGAAGATTGATGATTTCCAAGGGCACACCACGGGCCAGCCGGTCAGCTCGAACGGGAACTGGATCACATCCGGAAGCTCTTCCTACCCGGTCATCGCCGACCCGGGCAATCCCGCAAACCGGTTCCTGAGCGTGGTCAATTCCACCAACGCTGTGATTCGCCTGAACCAGGCCGCCAACAGTGACATCCATGTCCCGAACGGAACGACCGCCACTCTTTTCGTCCGTTTCCGCTTCGAGGGCGTGATCAACTATTCGTTCGGCCTTTCCGATGTTTCGACCGCAAGCGGCTTTACCAACTACGAAAGCCAGTACGCGCACAACACTCCCGAGAACTCCGCGAGCGTCCGCGATGGCGGGAGTTTCCGCCCTCTCGCCCCCGCCAGCCCGCTGGTCCCCGGCGTCTGGTATTCTCTCTGGATGGTGGTGAACAACACCACAGACACCACCACCCTTTACATCGACTCCACCACCGCGCCCGGACAAAGCACCTCCGCGATCCAATCCTTCGGGGAGAAAACCGCCTTCTCCTTCCGCAATGGCACTGCCTCAAACGCTCTCAACGCCTTGGTCATCCTCACCTCGTCGGGCACCCCGCAGGCCCACACCGGCACGCTTCATCTCGACGACATCTACATCAATCATTCCGGACAGAATCTCGGCAGCCCGCTGGCCACGGACGCCATCCAGGTGCATGCGAATGACGACCTGATCGAAATCCCGATCCAAGGCTCCATTTCCTTCGACCCGCTCGCCAATGATTCCACCACTTTCGGCACGCTCGATCCCGCCACGCTGATCCTTATCGACCCTCCCTCGGCCGGTACTGCCCAGATCAATCCAACCACCCATCAAGTGCTCTACGAACACACCGGCGATTCCGCGGGCTCGGACCAATTCACTTACCAGATCACGACCTCCCTCGGTGTATCCGCGCAGGCCGCGGTCAACGTCACCATCGTCAGCGATCTCCGCGTCGCCAACACCACCCTCACCCTGCCCGCCGAGCCCCCCGCCGGCGGCCCGTTGCAAGTCGTGGATGCCTTGCCCGGCCTCACCTTTCCCGGTGCCGTCGGCATGGCCACCGTTCCCGGGAACCCGAAGGCGCTGCTCGTCGCATCCATTGCCGGCAATGTCTGGATGGTGCCGGACACCACCGCTCCCAATCCCGCGCGCTACGAGCTCTTCAACGTCGCCAGCCTATCCAATTTCACCCGCGGCCGCAGCATCTATGGCATCACCTGCCATCCGGATTTCGCCACCAACGGACATATCATCATCAACTATCAGGGCGATCTCTCGGGACTTCCTCCCATCGATGAAATTCCGAACATTTCAAATCTCCCGATCTCGGAAAAAACCGGACGTATCGTCGAGTGCACCCTACGCATTTCCCGCTTCACCGTCTCAGCCGCCGACCGATCGATCCTCCTCAATCCCTCAAGCACATCCACTCAACTCAGCAACACAAAGGCAGCCGTCCTCGCAACCGAACACCGTTATCTCAACATCGCCGAGGAACACGTTTACCATAGCATCAACGACTGCAAGTTCGGACCCGACGGATATCTCTACGTTTCCTTCGGCGACGAGGGATCCCAAGGCGAACCCTACCGCAACGCCCAATTCATCACCAAGGACCAGTTCTCATCCATCGTCCGCATCGATATCGACCGCCGGCCGGAAAACCTGGAACCGAACCCCCATTACGCGATCGTCACGGATGGCGGCGTCGCCCGCTTCAAGATCCCCGCAGACAATCCCTACGTCGGTCCCGATCCGGTTTACAATGGCCAGCCGATTCCCGCCGCGGACATCCCGAAAGTCCGCACGGAAATCTGGGCCACCGGCTTCCGAAATCCTTTCAAATTTGAAATCGATCCGCCGACCGGAGAACTGTGGGTCGGCGATGTCGGGATGAGCCGGTGGGAGGAAGTCTCCATCATCAACGCCGGCGACAACGCCGGCTGGTCCTATTGGGAAGGGAACGAGCAGCGCTCCGACATCTCTCACGCCATTCCACCCTCCGATCACAAAACTCCGGAACACGCCTATAGCCACAACAGCGGCAACAACTCCGTCACCGGCGGCGTGTTCTACCGCGGCTCCGCCTATTCCTCGCTCCAGAACAAATATGTCTTCGGCGACTACGGATCCGGCCGCATCTGGGCGCTGACCCTGGGCACGGAGACCGTCCCCACCGCCGTCGTCGAACTCCCAGTCGGCGGCGTTTCTTCGGTGGTGGATTTCGAGGTCGATCCGTTCACCGGAGAAATCCTCATTCTCCAGCACGGTTCGGGCCGCCGGGTCATGCGCCTCGTCGAAGGCTCCGGCACCGCCGGCTTTCCCCAGCTCCTCAGCCAGACCGGCGCCTTCGCCGACCTCGCGTCCCTCCAGCCGAACCCGGGCGTCATCCCCTACCAGCCCAATCTAACATTCTGGTCTGACCACGCCGAGAAATCCCGCTTTTTCGCCATCAAGAACCTCACCGACCAAGTCACCTACTCGCGCGATGGCAACTGGTCCTATCCCGAAGGCATGGTCTTCATCAAACACTTCGATATCGATCTGAACCGCGACGCTCCCGGCACCGAAACCAAGCGCTTGGAAACCCGCTTCCTCGTCCGCAGCCCGGGCGGCAGCTACGGCGTTTCCTACCGTTGGAACGAGGAGGGCACCGACGCCAGCCTGGTCGATATCGGCGGCGTGGAGTTCGATCTGGAAATCACCGAAGGCGGAGCCGCTCACACACAGCGCTGGCGCGTTCCGTCCCGCGGCGAGTGCCTCACCTGCCACACGCCCAGTGCGGGGCACGCGCTCAGTTTCAACACGCTCCAGCTCAACCGCGATGGCACGCTCACCAACGTCGAGGGGAATTTCCTCACCCTGCTCTCCGATTCCGGCTACCTCAGCGGCTTCTCCGATGACCCCGCCACCCTCGGCCGCCACCACCGCCCGGACGAGACCGACGCGGATCTCGAAGCCCGCGTCCGTTCCTACCTCGCCGTCAATTGCAGCTACTGCCACCATCCGGGATCCGGCGTTGGCACCGCTTGGGACGCCCGCGCCCACGTCCCGCTCGCCGAGGCGGGCATCCTTTACGGCAAACTGATCAGCCAGGCCTACCATGATCCGGACGACTTCGCCGCCACCCCCGGCCAGACCGCCCGCTCCGCCATTCTCACCCGCATCAAGGCCCGCGATGCCATCGGCGACGGCCGCTTCAACGGCTACTCCCAGATGCCGCCGCTCGCTTCCAATGTGGTGGACGATGCCGGCGTCGCGCTCATGGAGGAATGGCTGCTCAACCACGCCAACCTCGCCCCTGCCTTCACCGCCGGAAGCCCGGGATCGGTGCAGGAATCCGACGCAGCCCCTCTCGGAACCGTCATCGGCACCCTCGCCTCCCTCGATCCCGATGTCCGCGAGGCCGCCGCCGACCAAAGCCTCGTCCGCTACGGGATCACCGCTGGAAATGACAACTCGCTCTTCTCGCTCGATCCCGTTTCCGGAGTTCTCCGCGTCAATGGAATGCTCCACTACGGCCGCCAATCGACGCATCTTCTCACCATCACCGCGACGGATCAGTTCGCCCCGAATCCCGGCATCACCACTCATTCCGTCTCCATCGATCTCACGGACGCCGGAGATAAAGATCTCGATGGAAACGGCCTCCCGGATTTCTGGGAAACCGGTTACTCGCTCGCGGGGGCCGGTGCCGCGGATGATACCGACGCCGATGGCATCAAAGACTACTTCGAATTTGTCAGCGGAGGCGATCCCACCGCACCTGATCACGGCGCCACCCTGCCCGAAATCCAGGAGAGTACAACCCCGCGCTCCCTTGTTCTCACCTGGCGCCACCGCAACGGACTCGTCTTTGGCAATGATTACCGACTCCAGAGCAGCGAAGATCTGAAGATATGGAAAGACATGACTCCGGCAGCCGATTTCGAAGTCATTTCGAATGTTCAGGATGGCCCGGGCTTCAGCCGTCTCACCATCCGCACCCTCGGGGACCCTGAAAGGAACTTCGTCCGCCTTTCCGACACCCCGTCTTCTATCTCCCTCTTCAACGGACAAACCCTCGACGGCTGGGTAATCAGGCAAGGCAGCCTTGCCATGTATCAAGTCATTCCTGCCGATGGTTCCGATCCCGCGTATCTCGAAGGGACAGCGGATGGTTCCCTCGGCATGCTTGCCACCGCGGAATCCTATGACAACTTCGATCTGAGATATGACTTTTGGGTCGAAGACCCGCTCAACTCCGGCGTTCAGATTCGCAGCTACTTCGGCGGCGGACAGGTCAGAGGCTATCAAGTCGAGATCGATCCCAGCACCCGCGCCTGGAGCGCCGGACTCTACGAACAAAGCACCGGCCGCAATTGGTTGGCCACCTTGGAAAACAACCCGGACGCACGGGCCGCATTCATTTCTGGCGGATGGAATCAGGTGAGAGTGCTCGCGGAAGGCACACGGATCCGCACATGGATCAATGGTGTGCCCGCAGTAGACTATACTGAAACCGACGGAAACACCCCCTCCTCCGGCTTCATCGCCCTTCAGGTCCATCAGGGCGGCAGTTCGATTATCGGCAAGCGCGTCCGCTTCCGGAACATGCGAGTCAGCAGCCTCTGAGATGGAGGAGAACCGGAAATCGTCCGAGTCCGGCAGTGATCCGATTTCAAGATCGCCCGCCTAGAACTGCCCTTGAATCATCGGCCCGTCGTCTGCCTCCGGCGTTGGTCACGGTAGATGCCGCGTGGCCGGAATGCCCGAAACCCCTCCAATGAAAAATCCACCGTCAAACCGCACCACCTTCTTCATCCGGTTCATGCTGAAATTCGGCGTCGTTCTCGTTATCATCGCCATGCTTCCACTACTTCTCATCGCCGGGTGTCAATCGAGACTCATTTACCATCCCCGCACCTACGCGCCGGGCCAAGCGCGATCCTGGGCGCAAGCCGCACCGGGAAAAATCATTGATTTCCAAACGTCACAGGGTCGCCAGCGTGCCTTCCTCCAAGGAAATCTCACTTCGCCTCGCAACCTCTGGCTTGTCAGTTGCGGCAACGCCACCGTCGCCCTCGAGGGATCGAGCTTCATTACCCGTCACGGTCCGCCGCAAGACGCTTGGCTCCTGTTCGACTTACCCGGATATGGTGACAGCGGGGGATCTCCCAACCCCGCCAACGTGCTTGAAAGTTGGCGCGCTGTCGTGCCGCTGGCAATGGCCGAACTTGAGCTCCCCCCAGATGACCCCGACCGCCTCCGCTTCTTCGGCCAAAGTTTGGGCGGTGCGGCCTGCCTGATCGCCGCCTCCGACTTTCATATCCAGCGGGGAGTCCTGATCTCCCCCTTCACCAGCACCATGGAAATGGCCAAGGTGCTCACCGGCCTGCCCATCGGGTTCCTCGTCCGCCACCGCTACGACAACATCGCCCGGCTCGGCGAACTTGCCACCCGCGGCGCCGGCGAGGTCATCATCGTGCACGGCATGCGCGACACGGTCATTCCGGTGGACATGAGCCGCCACCTCGCCGCCCGCCACCCGGACCACACCCAGGTTCGGGAAGTTCCGGATGCCGGACACAACGACCTCCAGTCGGGCCATGCCGAGATCATCGCCGCAGCCTTACACGAGATGGGACAGGCCGGACGCTGAATTCCAAAGGTTTCACTTCTTCCTTTGCGCGAACAGCCACTCGTGCATCTCCTGATCATCATACACCCTGCCGATGATGCCGTGGCCCGCAGCAGGATATTCCGTATATTTCACGATTCCCCGCGCCTTTTCCAGCGCTTCGACCAGATCCCGGCTCTGCGAAACTTTTACCGCGTCGTCATTCTCGCCATGGAAAACCCACACCGGCACTCGCTTGAACTCACCGGCCGTGGCGGGATTGCCGCCACCCGCCACCGGCACGCCCGCCGCGAAGAGCTTCGGCTCCCGGGCCAGCAGATGGAAGGTGCCATATCCGCCCATCGAGAATCCTGTTAGATAAATTCGGCTCCGGTCGATCGGCAGTTGTTTCACCAGATCGCCGATGATTTTCACGACCGCCCCGGCATTTGTCCCATCCCACGACTGGCCCTCCGGACATTGCGGGGCGATGAGATAACAAGGACGCTTGCGGTAGTTCTCTTCCTCCGAAAAACGCCGCGCATCGGGTGGCTGCTCGGGAGTCATCACATCTCCGTCCCGCCCGTGCAGGTAGACCAAGAGCGGATGTCCTTCTCCTTCTCCTTCGCCATCTCGACGCAGGCGTTTGCCCGCGTAGAAGCGATAGTCCAGGCCGTGGCCTTCGTGCCGTTCCCACTTACCCGTCACGAGTGCGGCATAAGGATTGTCGTCGGAATTGCGGAGCTCCTCTTCCATGGTTGCTTCCTCCTTTTGCCCGACCCATTCTCGGTCAACCTCGGACAAGGTCGCCAGCGGAATCGTGAAGGTTTTTGAGTCGGTCTTTCGTCGGATCGTCACATTGCCACCGCCTGATCTGACATATTCGGCGGTGATCGACCGCTCGCCGTCGTGGGTCTTCCACTCCCGCATCTGCCCATAAAGCGGCCCGGACGACAGCAACGCCAGGAGGAGGACAGTTCGGTAAAACGGCATGGGAATTTTCAAGAGCTTGTTGGTTATTTCAGGCGATCCAAACGCATCGGACCTCCCACCGCCACCATAAAAAGACGGGAGAAAGCGCCAGCCTCAGGGCGGTTGTCTGGTTCGCTAATCTGCGGGGGGCTCGTTTTGGCGGGGCGCAAGGCGGCCTATTCCGATGCCAGCTCCTCCTTCCGTGTGCCAGTAGGAGTGGAGGGACCTCGGACATTGACTTATTCCGTGATATCGTCCAAAATCACCCAACTGACAATTGCTCGATGAAACCCAGCCAGCTTCGATCCGGCCTCGCGGTTGCTGCCCTCGCGGTCGCACCGGCTCATGCCGCCATTCTGTTCAACTACTCCACCGAGTCCAACGACCGGTTTCAAAATTCCGACATTCCCGATCAGTTCATCCTGTCGACCTTCGACCTCTCGGGCGTCGGTCAGGATGCCAACGGCGTCTGGGCGACTCTGATCGGGCCGAATACGATCATTGCCGCGAATCATTTCCGTCCGACCGGCTCGGTGTTCTTCTATCCGGATAACGATCCCAATTCGGCGGCGGTGGAGCTTGGCATCACCGGTGACACCCAGCGCATTGGCGACACCGACCTGTGGCTGGCCCGTCTCAGCAGCCACGCTCCGGCGACGATCACAATCTTCGACTACGCCACGCAGCAGATTTCCCAGCCGAATTCTCCGGCGGGCAGTTTCCCGTATCAGAACGAACCGGTGTTCATGACAGCGCGATCGCCTGGAAGTTTCCCCGCGACGCAAGATCAGGCCTACGGGACCAACGAGATCTCCGGGTTTTTGGAAAATGACACATCCACCAACCTCGGGACCTTGGACGTCTTCCGGCTTGATTATGATCCGGGTGACACGGCCTTCGAAACTTTTGCGCAAGTCCAAGACTCGGGTGCCCCCCTGCTTTACAACGACGGCAGCGGCGGTTTGCTGCTGCTGGGAATCAACAGTTACGTAACTACCTCGAACGGCGATCCGGTGGCAACCTACGCGAGCTACGTCGGCAACGAATCCGAGGAGATCGACCTATTGGTCGCGCAGTGGGCGGCGATTCCCGAGCCATCCCTCACGGGGATGCTGTTGATCGCGGGAGCCGGTGTCCTGGTCGTCCGCAGAAGGCACTGAATACCTGAGGGGTGACCCGCACTTCAACGAATCCTCCGGCCGCTGATCTCTCCCGAATCCGCGCTTCACAGCCTGAGCCCCGCACCCCAGACTTGCGGGATGCAACGCTTTGCAAACAAGTTGGCGGTCGTAACCGGCGGTGGCCGCGGGATCGGTCAGGAAATTGCCAGAACTCTTGCCGCGGAGGGCGCGAAGGTCGCCGTGGTCAGCCGCAGCGAATCGAGCTGCGGCAAGGCGGCGGAGGAGATCAACTCCTGCCATGCCGGCGCTGCCAAGGCCTACGCCGTCGACGTGGCGGATCACGCTGCCGTCCAGGCGCTCGCCAAACGGATTGCCGACGAGATGGGCGCGGTGAACATCCTCGTCAATAACGCCGGCGTCACCCGCGACGGCTTGCTCATGCGGATGAAGGAGGAGGACTGGGACACCGTCCTCGATACCAACCTCAAGGGCGCTTTCAACACCGTGAAAGCCTTCATGCGGCCCCTGATGAAGGCGGAAGATCCCCGCATCATCAACATCGCCTCGGTCATCGGTTTGATCGGAAACGCCGGCCAAGCCAACTACTCCGCCAGCAAGGCCGGCCTGATCGGATTCACCAAGGCCGTCGCCCGCGAACTCGCCGGACGCAGCGTCACGTGTAACGCAGTCGCCCCGGGATTCATCACCACCGACATGACCGACGACCTGTCCGCCAGCGTCAAGGAGGCCGTGATTGGCAAGATCCCGCTCGCCACCTTCGGTGAAGCAAAAGACATCGCGGAAGTGGTCGCCTTTCTCGCCAGCCCGGCGGCCCGCTACATCACCGGCCAGGTGATCGCCGTCGATGGCGGGATGACCATGTGATACCGCCCCCAGGTGCCGATGCCTCGGAGTTTGGCCCCGAATCTGCAAAAGACCCTGCAACGACAAACTTCCCAACGATGGAACTTCTCATACTCAGACACGGCAAAGCGGAAGACTGGCACTCGGGCGGAGATTTCTCGCGCGCTCTGGTGGAAAAAGGTTATGCCCAATCCCGCGCCGCCGCGGCCGCGGTCCAGGCAGCCGGCATCCTGCCCGAAATCGTCCTCACCAGTCCCCTCGTCCGGGCCCGGCAAACGGCGGAGACATTTTGCCAAACCGCGCAACTTCCGGACCCCGTCGTCATGGATTGGATCGCCTGCGGAATGAGCCCGGGTCGGGCGTTGAAAGAACTGGCTGCCTTCCGCGACCGCAAGCGCGTCGCGATCGTCGGTCACGAGCCCGACCTCTCGGAACTCATCGCCTCTTGCCTTGGTGCCACCCCAGGCAGCATCGAGGTCAAAAAAGGTGCGATCGCCTGCCTTCGCATGGATCCACCTTCTCCTTCCGGCGGGCTCTCGTTCCTCCTCCCGCCCAAGCTGATTGCCGCCGCCATTTCCTAATCGGCATCCACCTTCCCCAACGCCGGAGTGTTTCTCCACCGACGCTGCGGAGCCTAAAGATCGGCGGCTTCCCCCTTGAGCACTCCGACAAAGGGCAGATTCCGGTATTTCCCTTTGTAATCCAGCCCGTATCCGACCACGAATTCGTCGCCGATCTCGAATCCGATGTAATCAACCGCCACCTCCTCCGCACGGACCTTGTCCTTGGCCAGCAGGACACCGGTATGCACCGCAACCGCCCCCTCCTCCCGCAGGCGTTCGGATACCGCGTGCAGGGTTCGGCCGGTGTCCAGGATGTCATCCAGCAAGAGCACGTGGCGTCCTTTCACTTCCGGAAAATGACGGTCCAGGAAATCCACCTTCCCCGAACTCTCCAGCCCGCCGTGATAGCTCGCCACATTCAGGCACTCGATCTCGAGGGGACGCTCGATCCGCCGCAAGAGGTCCGCCGCGAAGACCAGTGCTCCTTTCAGCAGAATGATCACCACCATCGTCCCACCCGGAAAATCGCGGTCGATCTCCTTCGCCATGGAATCCAGACGACGCTCGATCACCGCCTCGTCGATCAAGATCCGCTCGATGTCGTTCCGCATGCTCCGCACCTATGCGTTCCGATCCGCGCCGCCAAGCGCCAATGATTCCCGCAGCGGCAACCGTTGACAACGGCGCTCACTTTTCTTTGCGGAACTTCAACACCCGTTCTCCCTCGCGATAGTAGTCGAGCCGGTCGCGGGCATGGATTTCGAGAAACTCCGGATCATCGCGGAGCGCGCGCAATTCCGTATCATGGAACTCCTTCTCCGCGCGTACCTGTTCCTCACGTGCTTCCGCTTCCTGCAACTTCACTTCCAGATCATCCAGTTTCCGCTTTTGGGGGAACGCCGTGGCGACCACCACGAAGCCCACCGCCACGCAGAAACATACGAACACCATCCGTCCGGCCCCCGCAATCATCCGCGTCCGCGCCTCAAGCCGGTTCAACTTTGCCATCGCCATCGGTCGCTTCGCCATCTCTCCGCCGATCAAAGCAATCCAACCCGGATTGTCAAGAAACCCGAAGGATCGCGGCATGCTTCCTCCGCCGGCTGCCGCTGAGTGTAATTTGCAAAGCGCGATCATAAACCATCGCGGATTGCCCGGCAACCGGTCGCACGGGCGCGGGCGCGGCGGCATGCGGGCAGCGCAATCCCTGATACCACGGGGCTTTCGCATCGAACCTCCCGGCTGGCATGATGGTTGCGAAGGGACGGCACATGATCGCAGAGCTCGAACCCCAACCACACCGCCCCGACATCGGGCTCAACCGGCCCCTCATCCAGGTCATCCGTCCCGCCCCGTCCAAGGCAGCGTCCGTCGATTCCATCGGAGTCAACCGGAACCGCGATCTGGTCCGCGAGATCATTGAGGAGAACGTGCTCCCCGACCTTTTGGAAACCGCCGATCAGCTATTGGGGCGCGGCATCCCCGCAAGAGTCACCGTCAGCGAGCCGGATGAAATCTCCGCCAGCGACGATTCTCCGTTGGCAGCTTGGGCCAAGATCGAGGTCTATCCGGAGGGAGGCACCCGGCCGGCGGTTCTCGGATTCATCGGCAATGTCCATGAAAACGGATGGAGCGTCACCGCGTACTTCATGGAATTCGCCCTACATCCGAGCGAGGGATCTCGCTTTTGCGGCCCTCTTCCCGGACTCGCGAACTTTACCCGTGAGCAACTTTCCGTGTTTTTCCAGTCCCTCGTCCCCGCGGCTTGAATGCGGGATCGTGACGCGCCGGAACCGGGCCTCAATACACCCGTCTGATCGCGTGGCTGAAGTAATGCTGGGTGAGGAGATCGGAAAGCGTCTCGAACGATTCGCCCAAGTCCCCGAGTTCTGATTCCTCCGGAACCGATCCGCTTTGGAACCGGGCGGCGATCGACCGGATGGATTCGGTGATCTGCGGGAAAAGACCGCTGCCGTGGTCGCCGGGGAAGCGGCCGAGCTCGCTAAAGATGATATCGATCTGGAATGCGACGGACCGCGGATTGGCAAGATCGAAAAGGATGAGGTCGATCACGCCATCCCACTGCGGGCGGGAGAAATGGCGGCGGCGGTAGGTCATCACGCTGTCGCAAATTTCCAACAGCGGGTCGAGGACCGGAATGCCCACGGTCGCTGGCTGGGCGGCGCTTTGGAGGAGCGAAAGCCCGCCGACCGCGCGTTCGAGACGGCGGCCGGTTTCGAGGAAGCGCCACCCTTGGCCGCGGGTCATGTTTTCCGCCTGCATCCCGGAAAACGCGGCGAGATGGAGGACGAGATTGTCGAGCGTGCGAAGGAGTTCCGAACTGCGGGGCGGGATCTCCGGGGTGTGGACGATGCTTTCGAGACGATTGAAAAAGCGCCAGGTGTCGTCGGAGAGGCGGTCGCGCGCGGCGGCGGCATTGACCAGCAGCGAGCGGGTGAGTCTGGCGAGACCGCTGTGAATGGTGGAGTCGTGGACCAGACGCGTGAGTGCTGGCAGCGACGACAGGGGCGTTGGTTCTTCCTCGGGCTTGCCGAGGGCGACGCCGCAGCCATCGGCGAGAATCAGGCAGGCGGCGAGGCGCGCTTCATGCGGCCGGCCTGCCTCACCGCTCAGATTGCGGAGAGTCACCCGCAGAAGCCGGGTCACCAGTTCCAGCCGCTCCGAGTAACGGCCGACCCAAAAAAGCTGCTCGGCGATCCGGCTGGGGACCTCCAGCGCGGACGGATGGCGGGGAGCCAGCCCGCGGCGGACCCGGGGAGCGAGTTGTTCCGGGGCCTCCTGCGCCTCGCCCGTGACCCACACGTCCTTCGTGAAGCCGGCGTGAGCGGGCCAAAGCTGTGGCGGCTCCCCGGGCTTGCCAACCCGCGCCAGACCGCCCGGCAGCGCGTAGGGAGCTTCCGGAGCATTGAGTGTGAAGGCACGCCAGACCACCGGCCGATCCTGGAGGGCGCGGGTCTGCAGCGAGGGCATGACACTCGGTTTCACGTCCAGCTGGACCACGAAATCGTGCGGGCGTTGCTCGATGGCGGCGGTCCATTGACGGCGCGAATTGGGGGAAAGCGTCGAGCAACGGAGCGGCAGCAGCGGATCGCTGCGGAATGCCGAGAGGAGGACGTAACGGGGAAGCTCCTCGAGCACGCGGCGCCGGACGGAGGCTTGTCCGAGCCACCAGGTTTCGACGAAGGGAAGCTTGAGCGGCTCACCGAGGACCGCCTTGCAAATGGCGGGGAGAAAGGGCAGCAGCGCGGGCGAGGTGGCGAATCCGCTGCCAGGGGCGTTGGCCAGTGCCACGTTGGCCGATCGCCACGCTTGGACCAGGCCGGGCACCCCGCCGCCCGCGACTTTCCAGAACTCCAGCGGGTCGAGCGATTCGTCCTCGAGCCGGCAGAGGACCCCGTCAATGCGATGGAGGCCCGAGAGGGTCTTCAGGTAGAGCCGCCTCTCGCGCACGGTGAGGTCCGCGGATTCCACCAGCGGAAATCCTAGCAGCCGCGCTTTGTAGGCATGCTCAAAATACGACGGATGGCGGAAGCCGGGGGTGAGGAAAACCACGTTCGGCACCTGGCTCCGTGAAGGCGAAAGCGCGTGCAGCGTCGCCCGTTCCAAATCGAAAAAGGGGCTGAGCCGGGCCACCTGCGCGGACTCGAACGTATCGGGCAGGATATTGGAGGAAACGATGCGGTTCTCCAATGCCTGGCCCAGCCCGCCAGGCACGACGGTGTGGTCCCGCAGGACCGTCCAGATTCCCTCCGGCGTGCGGATGAGGTCGCATCCGGAGCTGACCAGAAACCGCCCGCCCGCAGGCTGGATGTGACGGATGTTTTGCCGGAAGGCGGGATTCGCATGGACCAGATCCGGCGGGAGGAGCCCTTCACGGAGGAGGTTCTGAGGGCCGTAGAGATCGGCGAGAATCGCCTCCAGCACCCGCAACCGCTGGGCGAGTCCTGCGGAAACACGCCCCCAGTCTTCCTTCGGAATCACCAGCGGGATCGGGTCGAGCTCGTACGGCTGGCCGCCTCCCCCGCCGACATCGCGATATACGTTGAAGGTGGTTCCGAGGTCGTCGATCATCCGTTTGGACGAGGCGAGAAGCGCCTCGCGATCCTGCAAACTCCAGCGGGTGACCTGTAGGGCGAGATTCTCCCACGCCGGACGCATCCGGCCATGGCGGTCGAGCATTTCATTCCACGGCCTGCCATCCGTGCTGCCGGCGGCGGGGACCGGGGAGGAGGGTGCGGAGGGAGATCGGGGACGCGAAGACATGCGGTGGGTGGACCGTCCGGAAAGTCCTCACAGGCTGTGCGGGATCGTCCGCAAGTCGAGCGTGAAGGGAAAATCCGGGCTGGGCGGCGCCTCTTTGGCCTCCATTTTGCCTCCCGTATGGCCGTGGCGGAAGAATCGCGCGAGCCGCCTCGCCTCGGCCTCATAGGAATTCACCGGGAAGCTGTCATGGTTCCGCCCGCCGGGGTGCGCCGCATGATAGGTGCAGCCGCCGATCGAACGATCATTCCAGGTGTCCAGCAAGTCGAAAACGAGCGGCGTGTGAGGCGGGATGGTGGGATGAAGGCAGTTGGGCGGTTGCCAGGCGCGATAGCGGACGCCCGCCACAAACTCGCCATGCGTGCCGGTGGCACACAAGGGAACCCGGATGCCATTGCAAGCGACCCGATGCCGCTCCCCAGTGAGTCCGCGGACAAGGATTTGCATCCGCTCCACCGAGCTGTCGACGTAGCGCACCGCGCCACCGCCGCCATCCTCACCCAGGACATGCCACGGCTCGATCGCATGGCGCATTTCCACCTCGATGCCCGCTTGGGTAAACTCGCCGATGCGCGGGAACCGGAACTCCAGGTGAGGAGCGAACCAATCGTCCTCAATGGGGTGCCCGTGTTCCCTCAGATCGGCCAGGATTTCGCAAAAATCCTGCCAGATGAAGTGCGGCAGCATCCATCGGTCATGGAGCTGGCTGTCCCAGCGGACCAGCGGCTTTTCATACGGCACTTTCCAAAAGCGGGCGACCAGCGCACGCAGGACCAAGTGTTGGGCGAGGCTCATCCGGTGATGCGGCGGCATCTCGAAGTTCCTCATCTCCAAAAGGCCCAGCCGTCCCGTCGCGCTGTCCGGGCTGTAGAGCTTGTCGATGCAGAATTCGGCACGGTGGGTGTTGCCGGTCGGATCGATCAGCAGATTGCGGAAAACCCGGTCCACCAGCCATGGCGACGGTTGCTCCTCGCTCCCCAGTGTTTTGAAGGCGATTTCCAGCTCGTGGATCGAATCGTTGCGTGCTTCATCGACGCGCGGAGCCTGCGAGGTGGGGCCGACGAAAAGGCCGGAGAATAGATAGCTGAGCGACGGGTGATGGTTCCAATACGTGATCATGCTCCGCAGCAGATCCGGCCGCCGCAACAGCGGGCTTTCCGAGGGAGTCTTGCCGCCCAGGATGATATGGTTGCCGCCGCCGGTCCCGCAATGACGGCCGTCGATCATGAATTTCTCGGTCGCCAGCCGGCACTGGTGGGCCTCCTCATAAAGCACGGTGGTGTTCCGGACCAGCTCGTCCCAGGATGCCGCGGGATGCAGGTTCACTTCGATGACGCCGGGGTCCGGCGTGACTTTCACCACATCCATCCGCGGATCGAACGCGGGCGGCGTCCCTTCCAAAACGACCGGAATTCCCAGCTCCGCCGCGGTCAGTTCGATGGTCCCGACGAGATCGAGAAAGTCCTCGGTTTCCTTCACCGGGGGTAGGAAAACATAGACCCGGCCCTTCCGCGCCTCGACGCACAGGGCGCTGCGGATGATGAACTTGGCGGATTCCTGAGGGCCGGGAGCCCGTTCCCACGGCTGCGCGACGGGTTTCGCGTGGGCGGCGAATTTCGCCACATTCGCAGCCATCGCCCCCGGCGGAACCTCCGATTCGCGACGCAACCTGGCGATCTCTCTCGCGGGAAGGGACGGCAGCGGGGCCTGTTCCGCGGTGGGATCCGGCGGGACGTCGTACGGAAACTCGCTCTCCTTCACCCAAGGCAGCGAATCGAGCGGCAGACGGTATCCCACGGGCGAATCGCCGGGCAGCAGATACAGCGTTTCATCCTGCAACAGCCACGGCCCGCTCGCCCATCTGGTACCCTGGCGGGTCGACCGCCGCTCAAGCGGAAGAACGTAGCCGACCACTTCATCCAGGCCTTGGCTGAAGAGCCGCGCAAGCCGGTCCCGCTCCAGCTTGTCCTTCAAATTCGATTTCAACGGATCGACGTTGGAAGGCAGGCGGCGCTCTTTCCAGAGATAGTGGAATGCATCCTCGTAGGCGGGCATCAGCCACTCCGGATTTGCGCCCAAAGCGGTGGCCAGCGCGCGGGCAAATCGTTCCGCATCGGGATTCGTGTGGCCGTAATCGCGGTTCTCATCGGCGATTAGCGACGGATCCTGCCAGATCGGTTCTCCATCCTTTCGCCAATAGCATCCCAGCGACCAGCGCGGCAGCGGCTCGCCCGGATACCACTTCCCCTGGCCGTAGAACATCAGCCCGCCGGGACCGAAATGTTTGCCGAGGCGCTTGATCAGTTGGTCGGAGAGCTTGCGTTTCGTCGGCCCGTCGGCGGCGTTGTTCCACTCGTCACCATCGAAATCGTCCATCGAGATGAAGGTCGGTTCGCCGCCCATCGTCAGCCGCACGTCCATTTCATCGAGACTCGCGTCGATCTCCCGGCCGCACCCGAGTATCCCCTCCCACTGGCCGTCGGTGTAGGGCAAGGTGGTGCGGGGCGATTCGTAAATCCGTGTCACGCTCATCACGTGCTCCATCTCCGACTTGCAGGGCTCGACGCCGCCGGTGACCGGTGCCGCGCTCGAGGGCTCCGGAGAGCAGGCGAGCGGCAGATGTCCTTCGCCCGCCAGCAACCCCGAGGTCGGGTCGAATCCGATCCAGCCGGCTCCCGGCAGAAACACCTCCGACCACGCGTGGAGGTCGGTGAAATCCACTTCCGATCCGACCGGCCCGTCGAGCGATTTCACATCGGGCTTCAACTGGATCAGATAGCCGGAAACGAATCGTGCCGCCAATCCCAGGTGCCGGAGGAGCACCACCAGCAGCCACGCCGAATCACGGCAGGAGCCGGACGCCTTGGTCAGCGTTTCTTCCGGGGTCTGCACACCCGCCTCCATCCGGATCTGATAGCCGATCGTCCCTTGCAGCGCGGCGTTGATTTCCACCAGGAAATCGATCGTGGGGGCCGTGCGGCCTTTGAAACGCGAGATCAGTCCCGCCAGTGCCGGCCCGGGTTCATCGACGGAAAGGAACGGCGCGAGTTCCTTGGTCAGATCCGCACCATAGCGGAATGGAAAGGTCTCCGCGCCCGGTTCGAGGAAAAAGTCGAACGGGTTCTGCACGGACATTTCGACGACCAGATCCACCTCGATGTCCAATCGGTCGGTCTTGTTGGGAATCACCAGCCGCGCCAGATAGTTCGCCTGCGGATCCTGCTGCCAGTTGATGAAATGCTCCATCGGCCCGACTTTCAGGCTGTAAGCGAGGATTCGGGACCGGCAATGCGGAGCGGGTCTCAGCCGGACCACATGGGCGCCGTGCTCCACGGGGCGCTCATATTGGTAGCTGGTGCGGTGGTGGAGGGCGACATGGATCGACATAGATGCGGGCTTTCACGAGCTTCGGAGCGCTCCCATTGCACAGCATGCCCTATGCCAGCGCAAGCTTCCAACGTCCGACCGGCGGAATGCTCGCGCCTGATGCTCAATGGGCATCGCCCCGCGCGAGCAGTTCCGCCTCTTCCTCATGGGAGTGGATTTGAAGTGTGACCTGCACCCCTTCGCGTTCCGCCGCTGCCTTCAGAACGCTGCGGATCGCGGAGGCTGTGAAGCCATTCCGCCCGATCAGCATCGCGACGTCCGCCTGGGCCAGCACCAGCTTGAAACGCAGCCGTTTGGGGCCGAGCTCGGCCACCTTCAACTGCGCGCGGCTCGGGTCGTCAATCAGCTTGATCGCCACGTATTGGAGAAAATTCTTCAATCGATCGGTGACAGCCTGCATGACGGGCATCTTGCACGCAGATTGGCGCGCTCGCAAGCCCCCCTCTTGATTCTTGCTTCTTGAGTCTCCCTTCCGGATCGTCCCGCGCATGTCACGCAGCCACCGCATCACCATCCTCGCCGGCGACGGCATCGGCCCCGAAGTCATGGCCGAATCCCTCCGCGTCCTCGCAGCCGCCGAAGGCAAATTCGGCTTCACCGTCGAGCGCACCGGGCACCTCGTCGGCGGCGCGGCCATCGATGCCAGCGGCCACCCGCTGCCGCCGGAAACCGTCGCCGCATGCGAGGCCGCGCAAGCCATCCTCTTCGGTTCCGTCGGCGGCCCGAAATGGGAATCGCTGCCACCGGACATCCAGCCCGAGCGCGGCGCGCTCCTTCCGCTGCGCAAGCACTTCGGCCTCTTCGCCAATCTCCGGCCCGGCGTCTGCCTGCCCGCCCTCACCCACGCCTCACCCGTAAAACAGGAACTCATCGCCGATGGCTTCGATGTCCTCTGCGTCCGCGAGCTCACCGGCGGCGTCTATTTCGGCACGCCCAAAGGCCGCGAACAACGCGGTGGCGAGCCGGTCGCCTTCGACACCATGGTCTATCAGAAAAGCGAGATCCAGCGCATCGCCCGCGTCGCCTTCACCGCCGCCATGGGCCGGAAAAAGCAGCTCCTCTCCGTGGACAAGGCCAACGTCCTCGCCACCTCCGTCCTCTGGCGCGAAACCGTCATCGAAATCTCAAAGGAATTCCCCGAGGTCGAACTCAGCCACATGTATGTCGACAACGCCGCCATGCAGCTCATCAAGCGCCCCGGCTCCTTCGACGTCCTCGTCACCGAAAACCTCTTCGGCGACATCCTCTCCGATGAAATGGCGATGATCTCCGGCTCCCTCGGCATGCTGCCCTCCGCCTCCCTCGGGAAAAAGCGCGACGACGGCCTCTACTTCGGCCTCTACGAACCGTCCGGCGGATCCGCCCCCGACATCGCCGGCCAAGGCATCGCCAATCCAATCGCCCAGATCCTCTCGCTCGCCATGCTGCTCCGTTTCTCGCTCGGCGAAACCGAAGCCGCCGACGCCATCGAAGCCGCCGTCGCCCAAACCATCGCCGACGGCTTCCGCACCGGCGACATCGCCACCGGCCGCGACGGCGAAACGAAAGTCAACACCACCGCCATGGCCGACGCCATCCTGCAACGGCTGTAAGGCGGAGACACCCGGCAAAAACCCTGCCGACGTGCGTCAGATTGGTGGAAACAAAACTCCCCGCCGCGGATCCCGCAGGGCCGTCTTCCATTGACGCCGTCCGTTCCGCCCGCTTACCTTCAGGCATCGTGGTGTTGCTTGTCCGGCATTCCGCGCGCCTCCGACCTGCCCCTGAATCGCGTTGCCGCGCGACCAAGGGCGGCAGCGTGAAAAAAGAAAGGAGCAGAGGCATCAAGGAGTGTGGGCGTCTCGCCCGCAACGCAAGAAGGTAGGCACAACCAAGAAAGCGGCACTGGCA
>JBBSJY010000019.1:0-34354 GCA_038256845.1 Verrucomicrobiales bacterium
AGGCCATAGACCGCCTCGGCCAACAGCTCCGGCTTGGGATGCGGGTGGTCGTAAAATTCCTCGTAAATGGCGGCGTCGCGGAGACGGAAATCCGCGCTCAGATCGATGACGCGCAGGCCGCGGTCGAGCAACGCACGGGCGATCTCCGCGGCCACGCCATGTGGCAGCGCGAGGAAGGCGACCTGCGCCCCGGTCGCGACAATGGCGTCTGGATCGGGCTCCATAAACGCGAGCCCGGAACCCGGCGCATTGCGGAAACGGGGGAACACGGCCGCGATCGGCTTGCCGACTTCCTGACGTGAGGTGGCGGCGACCAGCTCCACCGACGGGTGGCAAAGTAGCAGCCGCAGCAGCTCCATTCCGGTGTATCCGCTGGCACCGACGATGGCGGTCTTGACGCGTTTCATAGCGGGGAAATGTCATGATTTTCCGTGCTTGCCAATCCGCATTTCCCCTGTTTCTTTCGCCATCCGTTCACGGAACGGGCTGTAGCGCAGTCTGGTAGCGCACCTGCCTGGGGGGCAGGGGGTCGTCGGTTCGAATCCGGCCAGCCCGACCATTTTCCCGCAGGTCGAACGAGGGCTCCGCACTGGACAAAGCCGCGCTGAGCTGAGAACAGCAGCGGACATGAAGAAGAACTTTCCCTTCGACCTGCCGAAACACCAGCCGCCGCGCGTGGTGGAGGCGATCAAGAGCGAGGTCCGCAAGTATCTGAAGCGCGAGCGCCGCAAGCCGCTCCCGGAGGGGGTCGATTTCTGGGACTTCGATTGCAAGGTCGGGAAAGGGGAAATGCCGCCGGAAGTGAAGCACGTGGAGGAACTGATCCCGGCGATCGATAACGCGGCGGCGGGCGGCGTCCCATCCGTTTACATCGAGATCGTGGCCAAGCCGGGACATCGCCGGGGCGGTCCGGAAGCCGGCTGACGGGCGGACTTTCCCGCGGGTCACCGGCGCCGCTTCTTGGGCTTGGTGAAAGGGCTGCCTTTTCCCTCCCGGTGCTTGCCGGTTCTCTGGCGGGGCGGGGGAGATGGCGGTCCTGGTGGCGGGGCCGGGAGTTTCGCGGCTTCGGCATCACGGGCGGCGGCCTCCTTTTCATATTCCCGCAGCTGATACTCATATTGGCGGAGCGCGAGTTCCCAAGCCTGCGGGGAGAGATAGTATTTCACGAATTCCTCGTCCGCGGCCAGTTCCGGGGAAAGCCGGCGGACATCGTGGGGGAGAGGGTATTGGGGCGGGGCGTCTGGATTGTAGGTGGGGGGCGGGCGGATGCCTTGCATGAGGGTCTTGAGCACATGCGCCGCGGGAGTTTTTCCTAACACCTTCTGTGCGAGAGTCACAACGCGGGCCTCGCTCCAGTATTCGCGGGGCTCCGGCCCGATCAGGTGGAGCTCGTGGTCCGTGGGTTCCGTATCCTGCAAGGTCTGGCGGAAGGTCGCCAATTCCTTGTCCGTCAACCGCTTCTTGTGGCGGAGGCTCGGGCGTGCGTTTTCCGGGTCGAGATGGCGGATCCGGATCTGGGAAACCGCCTCCCGGCTGATGCCGAAGTCCCGCGCGATCGGTGCCATCTTCTCGCCCGTTTTGAGCCGCCGGAGGACTTCCGCGCGTTGCTCGGGCGTAAGCCGGCCGCGGTTGCCCCCCGGCTTTTTGTCCGGCTTTCTGGGGTCCGCGTCGGGCATGCCCCACTATGGGTGGGGGATTGACCGAACCGCAAGCGGACACCGCCACCGGGACCAAACTTGGAACTTCCCCAGCCGGAGCGCGGTCGTTTTACTCTGCCCATGCCCAAGGAAATCACGCTCAAACCCAAGATCGAATTCGGGATCGTCCCCACCCATATCAAGTTTGTCGGCGGCCTGGTGCCGGAGGACGACGGGAGATTTCCGCGCGAGAGCGACGGCCGCATCGCGATCGTGGCCGAGATGAGCCGCATTTGTGAACAATCCCCGGTCGCCATCAGCAGCGTGCAGCTTCCCTTTTTCGCCGGCGCGGATCCGGGCGATGTCGATCTGCTGATCGGCGGCCTCAAGGAGCTCGGGCTCGACGTCCATCTGATCATGATGGTCGGCGGAGCGAATCCCATGAATCCGGCCGACGAGGACGCGGTGGTCAGCCAGCTGGTCTCCAGCCTCAAAATCGCCAAAACCCACGGCATCAAAGACGTCGGGTCCACCTCGATCGAAGAGTGGATGGCCGGAAAGAGCCGTCTGGACGGCGACGAGTTCGAGGCGGCCGTCGCGCAGAACGTCAAGGTCCACCTCCGTGCCTACGAAGAAGCCGGTCTCGAAGGCTCCTCGGTCCGCAATTGGACGATCGAGTTCCTCCGCCCGGGCGAGTTCAAGACCTTCACCGATCTCCGGCGAGCTTGGAAATTCGTCCAAGCCGCCAACGCGAAGCTCGGCAAAAAGTTTTTCACGCTCCTCGTCGATGCCGCCCACTGCGGTGACTCCGGCGTCTCCATCGAAGAAAACTCCTCCCTCATCGCGGAAATCGCCGCCGCGGGCGAACTCGGGGTTTTCCATGCCTCCAGCAAAACCACCCGCGGCTGCCTTTCGACCGATGATGGCTGGATCGCGGCGCTCCTTGCCGCCGCTGCGAAAACCGGGGAACTCCGCTCGGTGTTTGTGGAGGTTTTCCACCATGAAGACCCCGCGCTCGCCGGACTCCGCGAAATGGATCCCGGCCACGGCATCGATACCCGCGACGGCCGCGACTACACCCAAACGGCCATCGACGGCCTCGTCGATGTCGCGCGCCGCCTCAACAACCTCGCCGCCCGCGGGATTCTCAAATCCTGAGATCCTCGGCGACGCTTTTGGTACTGCCCGCCGCAAACGGCATCCCAGCACCATGACGCTGCGGGTGAGGGCGGGATTTTTTTGGCAGCTGGCGGTGTGGAAAACGGACAAGCTCTCGCGGCGAGTCATTTGTTCGGCCGTCTTTGGTGCTTGCTGCCAACAGCGTGGGTGGCTTAGGAAGCATTAGGCCGCTGAATGGTCCCTCCCCTGATGATAAAGTCTTTCCGCGCCGCTTTGCTGGTAATTTGCCTGGCACAGTTTTCCCATGCCGAGGGCCCTCTGCCCGGAGACCTCCTCTGGACGGTCCAGGCCGCCCCGCAGGGCAACCACCAGGATTCCTTCACCGAGCCGGCGATCGGACCGGATGGGACGGTTTATGTCGGGCACATCCCCTCTCATTACGCCCCTTCGGGGATATTCTACGCCATCAATCCGGACGGGACGACCCGCTGGAGCAAGAGCTTCAATTTCACGCTTGCCTCGCATGAGGGCCACAAGATGGGCTTCGGGACGGCATCCGTGGCGCCGGATGGCACCGTGCACTTCAAATGCGGCGATACCCATTTCGCCTACACGTCGGATGGTGAGGAAAGATGGAAACGCATCTTTGTAACGCCCGAATACCGGACGCCCACTGTCTGGATCCATTCCGCCGCTATTTCGGAGGATGGGTCCGTTTATCTTCCGGTTGACCTTCACGGACTCTATCGACTGAATCCCGCAACCGGTGCAAATGTATGGTTTCGCAGCGAATACTATTTGAAGTCTGCTGGAAGCATCACATTGGATGGCAATGTTTGGATAACAGGCGACAGTTTTCTTTTCCGATTTGCCCACGACGGGCAGATCAATTCCCAGATTACAGGGACGAAGCAATTTTCGCCTTATTCTCCCAGCTTGAACGCCGCCGGACACATTTACATGGTGCCAAGGCTCGGAGTCGTCCGGCCCGGGGCCAGCAATGTCGGTCTGGATTCTCAATATCCGAGCATCACTGTCCCTCCACTGATTGGCCCGCAGAATGAGATCATCTTCCCAGACCGCAGCGGAAACCTTTACTGTCTGGAAGCGGATTTCACGTTACGTTGGAAGCTCACCGGTTATGCCGACCAATCTCCAATCCTGGCGGAGGATGGAACGATCTTTGCAATTACAAGTGATCCTAGATCGCCGACCATCCGTGCTTTGGGTTTGGACGGAGCGTTCCGTTACGAGATCGCCGGAAAGATGGACGATCCTGGAGCCACACTTCCCCCTTACTATGATTACGATTCCTACGGTCTGCCGCTCATAAAACTTGCCCTCGGCCGCACGGGGACGCTCTATGCCGCCGCGAGAAACGGCAAGCTTTACGCGTTTCACGGCACTTCTCCCTTGGGGAAGTCGGATTGGCCTAAAGTGTTTGGCGGCTATGGGAACGCATCCCGGGTCACTCATCTCGCCCCTGAGATCACTCGCCAGCCGGTCGGAGGTTCCGTAATTTCAGGACAGATGAAAACCTTGTCCGTCGAATGGATCGGTCGTCCCGCACCCGCGGTGCAGTGGTATCGGGACGGGCAAATCATTCCCGGCGCGACCGCTGCGAATTTGCAAGTAGGCTTCACCGGGCTCTCCGACCAAGGAGATTATCATGCGGTCCTTGCTAATTCCGCAGGGACCACCGAGAGCGCCACGGTGTCCGTGGATGTCCAGCACCGGCTTACATTGAACACCACGGGTAGCGGCAGTGTGGCTTTGGATCCCCCCGGTCCTGATTATCAGGAAGGAAGCGCGATCACCCTCACGGCAACTGCGGCAGATGGTTTTGCCTTTCACAGATGGTCAGGTTCGGCCAGCGGAAGTGAGAACCCGCTCACCATCGAGATCAATCATTCAAGGATTGTTGTTGCAGAGTTCGTCGATCTCCGCAGGACACTCACCGTGACCAAAACCGGGATGGGTGAGGTGGATGTAAATCCTCCGGGGCCGGTCCATTTGTTAGGAACCGAGGTGACGCTGACCGCCCAACCCGCGCCGGGATTTGCTTTCGATGGCTGGAGTGGAGTTGAAGAGGGAGGTTCCAACCCGCTTGTGTTGGAGATCACCAAATCCCAGACCGTAACCGCCCGCTTCGTGGACATCCGAAGGACCCTTACCGTGACAAAAACCGGGACGGGCGAGGTGGATGTAAGTCCCCCGGGGCCGGTCCACCTGTTAGGAACTGAGGTGACGCTAACTGCACATCCCGCGCCGGGATTTGCATTCGATGGCTGGAATGGAGTTGAAGAGGGAGGTTCCAACCCGCTTGTGCTGGAGATCACCAAAACCCAGACCGTGACCGCCCGCTTCGTGGACATCCGCAGGACCCTTACCGTAACCACCACCGGAATTGGCGAGGTGGAGGTGGATCCTCCGGGGCCGGTCCACCTCCTCGGTGACAGGGTCGAATTGACGGCAAGTCCCGGCCCGGGGCATGTTTTCGACGGTTGGGAAGGGGGCGCGGACGGGATTCTCAACCCTCTTTCGGTGGAGATCACCGCTTCCGAGACGATCAATGCGATTTTCCGCGATGTGGAGGTTCCCCTCCTTCTGGTGGATGGGGAGTTCCCGGCGGTGGTGAAAGATCCGGTGTTTCATCTCACTGGTGAGGTCACCGACAACGCAGGGATCCAGCTTGTGACGGTCGCCACTCATGGCGGCGCGCCGGTCTCGGTGGCATTGGCAGGCTCGCTTTTCAACACAAACGTTCCCCTGAAATTCGGGCAAAATCCAATCGTCATCCGCGTGGTGGACATCAACGGTCTGGAAACGTCCCGCAGCCTCTCGGTGGAATGGGCGCCCGACCGATACTGGCTCATCCAAGCCCCGGAAACGGTGGGCGAGGCCCACATTCTAGAGGCTGATGTCGTCCTCGGAAGCACTGGAGACGTCGCAGGCGCCAACATCACCATCACCACCGATCCGACCTATCTTTCCTACCTCGATTTCATACCGGCGGGACTTCCGAAGGGAGCGTTCACCACCCTTTCGGAGAGCAATGGCGTGGTGAATTTCACTTTTGCATCCTTGGGCAAAACCCTCGACTCGGGAGAGACTCTTGTGGGAAGGGTGCGCTATCGCGTTCGCAGCCTGCCGGGGCCGCTGCCCGCCGCAGTTACTTTAAATCAGCTCAACCTCGCGGCACTGGACGGAAGCCCGATCTCCAAGCCGAGCGGGATCCGCAATCCAGTGGTGCAGCTTGTTCCCCGATCCATCATCGGTGATGTGAACAACAACGGGCGGTTCGACGCGGGCGACGCCCAATACCTGCAACGACTTCTGGGGGGGCTGGAAGAAATACGATCATGGGATCATGCAATCAATGATGTCAATGGAAGTGGCGCCCTGGATATCGGTGACGTGATCATGGTGTTGCGGACCGTCGCACGACTGCGGGATCAACCCGGGCACCAGCCAAGCCTGCTCCGTGCTTTCGGTTTTGCCAAAGTTGAATCAACCTTTTCGCTACATTCACCCACCGCGAGACTGGTCGTGGACAAGCCCCACGCGCCTCCGGGAGAAACGGTGACCGTCAAGGTGATGCTCGATCATGTCCCGAGCGACTTTGGCGGAGCATCGTTCGTGCTGGAATATCCAGTGGAGGCGCTCCGCCTGTTGAATGAAAACTCCCATTACCCGGGGCCGTTGCAGCCCGCTTCGGCGTTGCAGGTTTGGAGCCTGGGCCCCGCGCAAGAGGCTTATAACAACCAATCCGGAACCGTTGCGTTTGCGGCCGGCTCCGCCAATACCTGGCCGGGCAGCGGACAGGGGGGAGTTGTCGCGGAGTTCGTTTTCACGGTGCAACCGGGTGCCAGTGCACAAGGGATTTGGCCGATCCGCTTGGTGGAGCTTGAACTGTCAACGGAAGACGGGCTCAGCATCACTCCCGGCAATCTGCTGGGGAGTGCCTTTGTCGGCCAGCCGGTGAGTTGGCAGGCGTGGCTGGCGGCGAACTTCAGTGCCGCAGACCTTGAGGATGCGAGCCGTTCAGGACCGGACGCCGACCCGGACGCCGATGGTCGCTCGAATCGAGTCGAGTATCTCATGGGGACGAACCCTAACAGCCCCGACGCCGGTGAGATTGCGGAACCGGTTCTGATGGATCTTGCCGGGGGAACCGCGCATTTCGGCATCCGCTATCGTCACGATCCCAAAGCCGTGGGGACCGCTCCTATCGTGCAGTGGTCAGATGACATGAAGATCTGGAACAACGTTTTGGATAGCTCTGCAGGCGGCCATTTCCGGCAGGTGGATTGGTCGGTCGATTCGGCGGACGGGACGGTCATGAGGACGGTGATCGACTCCCGTGAATTCCCCGCCGCGAAGAGCCGATTCATGAGGCTTCAGTTCGAGGCGCCTCAATGACGTCGGCCAATTTCCCGCTGGCGGATCCCATCGCGAGTTCCGCGGCCGGAATGAAACTTGGAACTTCCCCAGCCGGAGCGGGGCCGTTTTACTCGGCGCATGCCGACCCGAGAAGCCTTGGAAACCATTCACGGCGCGCCGTCGCATGTGCTGGAGACGGATCTGGTGAAGCTCGCGGTGACGGCGGTCGGCGGCCATCTCGCTCCGGTCGAGTTCCGTCTCGGGGAGCGGAAGGTTTCCCCGTATTCGCTCGCGCCGTGGCAGCCTGGCGAGGTGGATCCGGCGCTCCCGGTGCTGTTGACGCACCTTCGGGGCGATTTCCTCTGCCTGCCATTCGGGCCGCAGGAAAATGCGCCGCCCCATGGCGAAACGGCCAATCACGAGTGGTCGTTGATAGAGCAAACGGACACCTCGCTGCTGCTCCACATGGATCCTTCCGATGTCGGGGCCTGTGTGAAAAAATCCCTTTCCGTCCGCCCCGGCGAAACCGCGATTTACGTGGACCACCGGATCCGCAAGCTGGATGGAGCGTTCAGCTACGGCAATCACCCGAACCTCGATCTTTCGCACCTGCCGGATGGCGCGGGCCGGGTGACGGTGAGTCCCTTCCGCTGGGCTTCGGTCTATCCCGGCTGGTTTTCCGCCCCGGCCGACGGAGCCAGCCAAGCGTTGGAACCCGGCGCTCATTTTTCCGATCTCCGCGCCGTTCCGCTCGCCGCGGGCGGCACCGCCGATCTCACCCGCTACCCGGCGCGGCCGGGAAATGACGACCTCGTCATGATGGTCAACGAGCCGGCCACCGCCGAACAACCGTTTGCCTGGTCGGCCGTGGTGATGGACGGCTTCGTCTGGTTTTCCCTGAAAAACCCCGAGGATTTCCCCGCGACTCTTTTCTGGATGTCCCACGGCGGACGCAGCGCCCCTCCTTGGGAGAGCCGCCACACCGGCCGTCTCGGAATCGAGGAGGTCTGCTCCTATTTCTGCGATGGCGTGGAGGTTTCGCGGCAAAACCTGCTGCTGGAACTCGGCATCCCGACGGTCCGGCATTTCAAGCCGGATGAAGCGGTTTCCCTGCGCATCATTCAGGCGGCCGCACCCGTTCCGCAAGGATTTGGCGCGGTCGCGGGGATCCGTCCGGACGGAAACGGCGCGGTCGTGCTGACCGACGAATCCGGGGCTGCGGTCACTTCCGCGGTCGACTGGAGATTCGTCCTCTGACGGGCAGAAATCCCGCTTGCAACCGCCCGCCCGGAAAAACAGTCTTTGGAAATAACCCACAAATTGCCACCCTTTCCCATATTATCCCAAATCCGATGAGCCACCCGCGCACCACCGCCGACCTGACGACCACCACGTCCAACCTCAAGTCCCTCGTCGCCGGACACCTCGAAGACACCGGCGGCCTCCTCCGGCTCTCGCCGACGTGGGTTCCGCGCTCATTCCTCCAGCCCGGCCTGCGGATCAAGCTCCACCCGGATGACACCTACGCCTACGGCCTGAACCGCGGCGGCATCGACGAGCGCTGGTTCGGCTCCACCACCGAGACCGCCAACGAAGGCCGCGATGGCGATGAGGGCCTTTCCTACGTCATTGTCGGCAAGGAGCGTTTCACGCTGCGCGACGCCATCGCCGAATGCGGTGCGGACATCATCGGCAAGACGCTGTGGGACAAGTATTCCAAATGGCCGGTCTATTCGAAGTTCTTCGATAACATGGGCCCGATCCCCCACCACATGCACCAATCGGCTGAACAGGCCGCGCTGGTCGGCCAGGAAGGCAAACCGGAGAGTTATTATTTCCCGCCGCAACATAACAATGTCGGCAACAATTTCCCTTACACATTCATGGGCTTCGAGCCCGGCACGACCCGGGACCAGGTCCGCAAGTGCATCGAAAACTGGAACAAGGGCGACAATGGCATCCTTGATCTATCGAAAGCCTACCGACTGAAGATCGGCACCGGCTGGTTGATCGATCCCTGCATTCTCCACGCCCCCGGCTCGCTCTGCACCTACGAACCGCAGTGGGGATCGGACGTTTTCGGCATGTATCAGAATCTCGTCGAGGGCCGCGAGGTGCCATGGTCGCTTCTGGTGAAAGATATGCCAAAGGACAAGCACCAGAACATCGATTTCATCATCGATCAGCTTGATTGGGAAAAGAACACCAATCCGAATTTCAAGGACAATCATTATCTGGAACCTGTCACCTCCGAGAAGGGCGAGGGCTATCACGACAAGTGGATCGTCTATGGCAAAGTCGATGGATTCCAGTTCTTCACCGCGAAAGAACTCACCGTCGAACCCGGCCAAACGGCCACCATCAACGACAACGGAGCCTACTCGCTCATCGTCGTCCAAGGCGAAGGTTCGGCCAACAAGCTGCGCCTCACCTGCCCGAAACTCCTCCGCTTCAACGAACTCTCGCAAGACGAGTTCTTCTGCACCGAGGCTGCGGCCAAACATGGCGTCACCATCAAAAACACCTCCGAAACCGAGCCCCTCGTCTGCCTGCGATACTTCGGGCCGGAAGTGAACCCGAATGCTCCTGAAATGGGAGCTTATAAAAACCAATAATATAAAAACTCAAAAGCTTATGAAACTACACAATGCCATGTGGCCCGGTCTTGTCGGCAAAGAACCGGACACCGATCATCCGCCCATCTCGCTCGACCACATGCTCGAACTCACCGCCGCCGCCGCCGACGTCAACGGCCGCAAATATGACGGTGTGGATCTTTTTCTGTTCCATCCGCATACCGATCCCGATGCCTCGGAAGATGAAATCAAGGCGATGGCGGACAAGATCGCATCCCATCACTTGAAGGTCGGTTCCCTGGTCGCGCCGATCTGGCCCGGTACCGTCGGCGGCAGCGCGTTCGGATCGGACGAAGACCGTAAAAACTTCGTCCTCGCCGTGGAAAAGGCGTGCCGCATCGCCGGGATCCTCAACTCCCACGGTGTCCGGCAGAGCGGAGTCATCCGCATCGATTCTGCGGGCGGTGCCGCGGAGTGGGCGAAAGATCCGGCCGGAAACACCAAAAAGATCGCGGAAACTTTCCGGGAAGCCGGCAAAGTCGCCGCCCAGCACGGCGAGCGCCTCGCCGCTGAAGGCGAAATTTGCTGGGGCGGCCTGCACTCGTGGAAAGCCGCTCTCGATACTCTCGAAGCCACCGGAATGCCGGAAACCGTCGGCTTCCAGGCCGACCTCGCACACACCTATCTATATCTGCTAGGCTACAACGCCCCTGAGGCGGCGCTCCTTCAGGAGGGCTATACGGACGGGCAATTCTGGGCCGCCTACGAGAAAATGACCGACGCGCTCCGCCCGTGGACAATCGATTTTCACGTCGCCCAGAATGATGGCTCGGTCCACGGCTCCGGTTCCCATGATAAAACAGGCCGCCACTGCCTCGCCGATGATCCGAACGGCAAATTGGACATCGCGAAGGCCTCAACCTACTGGCTGAAGGACGCCGAAAAACGCGGCATCAGGCACATCTGCTGGGATGGTTGCATGTTTGCCAACGACGTCCTCGAAAAACCGGAAACCTGGGAAACCATTCTCGGCAAAATGATCGAGGTGGAGCGGGCGATCTAACCGATCCCGCGCCAAGCGACTCCCATTTCTCCGGCGACCTTGTCCAGCTCTTTGTCCTGAGTCCATAGCAGGCAGCCACCGATCACCACCGATGCCAGAATCTTTGCGTCATTCCAGCCGATGCCTCGCCCCCACAAGCGGCGGCCCTCGACCATCTGGCGCGTCTCCGCATCCGTCGCGAGTGGCGGCCTGCCAATCCGGGTCAGATCCCACAGGGTCTGTTCCCGGTTCCGCAGCGTGCCCATCGAAAGTTCCCCGATTATCGCCGGATGGGTCCAGATTTCCCCGTCGGCCATCATTTCGACCAGCAGCCTGTTGGGCTTTCGCCAGTGGTGGCACCAAATGTTCGTATCCACCACCACCGGCTTCATGGCTCGTCTCCGGAGCTCGGGTAAGGGGCGGGATCCTCTGCGACCATCGCGGAGTGTTCATCCCTTGCGATTTCCGACTTGCGGCGGGGCGGGTCTACGAAATCAGGCATCGTGCCACCCAACGCGGCCAGCGCCCGACCCGCTTCCTTGGCCGGGGAGTCATCGTCCCGCATCCGGTAGCGCGCGGGCACATTCAGATCCGGCATCGTTCCGCCAAGCGCGACCAAACGTCTGGCCGCCATCCGTTTCACGTAGTAGTCCAGCGCGAGGGTGATCAGCTTGGATTTATCCGTGACCCCGCTGTAAACTGCGGCATCCGCGACCAAATCGGCATCAAGTGTTACGGTGGTTCTCATGCATCAGAATCTGCATCATTTGATTCACCCTCACAAGACTTTTCTTCCTCTTCTACCCAATTCGTTGATCCTTATGAAAAAAGAAATCCGCATCGGACTCGTCGGCTACGGCTTCATGGGCCGCACCCACTCGAACGCCTACTCGCAGCTCAGTCACTTTTTCGACACCAAACATGTCCCGGTTCGCCAAGCCGTCTGCGGCCGCGACAAGGGAAAGGTCGCCGCCTTCGCTGAAAAATGGGGCTATGCCTCCTACGAAACCGATTGGCGCGAGCTTGTGAAACGCGAAGATATCGACGCGGTGGACATCTGCACGCCCAACGATTCCCATGCCGAAATCGCGCTCGAGTGCATCAAGCACGGCAAGATGATCCTCTGCGAAAAGCCGTTGGCGCTCAATGGGAAGCAAGGCGAGGAAATGGTCGCCGCGGTCGAGAAATCGGGCCTGCCGAATCTGGTTTGGTATAACTACCGCTTCCTTCCCGCAGTGACCCTCGCGAAGAATATCGTCGATGCGGGCGAACTCGGCAGGGTCTTCCACTACCGTGCGAATTTCCTTCAGGATTGGACGATTTCCGAAGAACTCCCGCAGGGCGGCGCCGGCCTCTGGCGGCTGGATGCCGCGGCCGCAGGCTCGGGCGTCACCGGCGATCTCCTTGCCCACTGCATCGACACCGCCCGCTGGATCAATGGCGAGATCGTTTCCGTCTCCGCGATGACCGAGACCTTCATCAAGGAACGCGTCCATACCGCTACCGGTGAAAAGCAAGCGGTTACCATCGACGACGCCTGCGCTTTCCTCGCCCGCTTCGAAAACGGTTCGCTGGCGATTTTCGAATCCACCCGCTACGCCCGCGGTCACAAGGCGCTCAATACCTTTGAAATCAACGGGGAGCACAAATCGCTCGCCTGGGACCTCCACGATCTCAACTACCTCTCCTATTTCGACCATGGTGTGCCGGGCGACCGCCGCGGGTGGAGCAGCATTCATTGTTCCGATGGCGATCATCCCTACGCCGGAAATTGGTGGGTCCCCGGCCTCTGTCTTGGCTACGAGCACTCGTTCACCCACGAGCTCGCCGAGTTTTGCAAATCTCTCGACGATCCCAGCGCCGAAAAGCGCTACCCAGATTTCCGCCACGCCCTCGGCACCCAATACGTGTGCGATGCCGTCCTCGAATCGGCGAAAACCAAGCAATGGGTGGACGTGAAAAAGGCCTGACGTGTCATGGCAGTTCCCGGCCCTCCAGGATCGCCAGGGAAAACGGATCGCCCGCCGCAGCGAATTCCCGGAGGTGGCTCATGGCCAGCTCCCGGACTTCGGGCGACGGATTTTCCAGCGCCGGAACGAGCACCTGCCACTCCGAGTACCGGCCGAGCATCGCACGGGCATCCTCGAAAGTCGCGGTCGGGAGGCGGTGCTTGTAGTCCGTCCGGATCACCGATTCGAGATGCTGGATGTCTTGAAAATCCCGGTCCCTGTTGGTTTCCAGCTTGCTCTGGATGAGATCGAGCGGATCGGCAAGCAGCGTGCCGTCACCGCTTCGGGATGCCCTTGACGCTACCTGTTCAAAGTCCTCTTCCGTGAATTCGTTTGGCCGACGAAAAATGTCGAGCGGACAATTCAGGCCGAGAATCCTCACCATCCCGGTTTCTCCCACCGCCTCGGCGAGAGCATCGGCGGAGACCAGTGTCCACCCAGGCAGGCGATGGATGGTCGTGCCAGAGATTTCGCTGCAAGCGGCCTCGACCGCCCGGCTCCAAACTTCCGGAGATGACATCGGCTCCAGCCAGACATCCGCGTCTTGGGTATGGCGCGAATGACCGTGGGCAATCACTGCCAAGCCTCCGATCACCACTACTCGATGGTTCTTCGTCAAACGGTCGATGAACTCCTGAACCTGGACAGCCATAATGTTTCACTCGATTTCACCCTAGATGAGATCTCCAGATAGTCCGCGACCGAATCCGGATTCTCCAGCCACGGCTCGCTGTTGTCCGTGATGCGAGATTTCGGCCGCGGGCCCCGGGCGGCCAGCATCTTGCGCCGGGCCAAACGGGCCGCGAAGTCCAGTTGGAGGCGCCGGATCGATGGGTGATACTGGGTCAGCTTCACGGGAAAAATCCTAACACGGCGCCGCGGGATGAAAAGAGAACCTTTGACAGGTCGCCGCAGTGCCGTCGTAAATTGCGGGGCCGCCTGCCGCGGCTTTTTCCATCAAAACTATGAAACCCGTCCTGATCTCGTTCTTTTCCGCCTGCTTCTTGCATGGTGCGGTGGCCGCCGAAAGCAAACCCAACACCCTCAGCGCCGCCGAGAAGGAGGATGGCTGGAAGCTCCTTTTTGATGGCGATGACGCCTCCGAGCACTGGCGCGGTTACAAAAAGGATGAACTTCCCGACCAATGGGTCGCCGAGGATGGCGCTCTCGTCCGCAAGGGCGGTGGCGACATCATCACCAGAGACAAGTTCGAGAGCTTCGAGTTGTCCCTCGATTGGAAAATCAGCGAAGCGGGCAACTCCGGGATCATGTTCAAGGTTCTGGAAACGGAGCATCCTCCCTATCACACGGGTCCGGAGGCCCAGATTCTCGACAACGAAAAGGGCGCCGATCCGCAGAAATCCGGCTGGATGTATCAGCTCTACGCCGCCGACAAGGACACGACCAAACCGGTCGGCGAGTGGAACAACTTCGTGCTGAAGTGCCAGAAAACCTCCACCGGAACCTACCAATGCACGCATTGGATGAACGGCGCGAAGTATGTCGAATACGAGATCGGCTCGGACGATTGGAAGGAGAAGCTCGCCAAGTCGAAGTTCAAGGACTGGGAAGGCTTCGGCACCGCCGACGCCGGCCACATCTGCCTGCAGGACCACGGCAACCTGGTCTGGTTCCGCAATATCAAGGTTCGTGAACTGCCGGAACTGAAATAAGCTCCCCGTCTCGACTTCCGGACCCGCCGCGCGTTTTATCGTGAGGCGGGTTTTTCACGTCCGCAGTGGCGGCTTGCTTTCACCGGCATCGGCGCAAAACTGACGCATGTCCGAGGACCCGCTATCCCCTCCCGCGCCCCCTCCGTTGCCTCCGCGGCGGCGCTCCTGTCTGGTTCCGGCACTGATCGCGCTCCTGGTGGCGGTGCTGATCGCGCTCGGCCTATGGTGGTGGTATAACCGGCCGATCCAGCCGGTGGAGCTGACTTCGCAGGAAAGCCAGGTCCTGAACGCGAAGATCGAGACCTTGGAAGCTCCACCGCCCGCCGAGCCGCAGTATGAACCCGGCTCGAAGGAAATCATTCTCACCGAGCGCGAACTCAACGGCCTGCTCCACCAGAACACCGGACTCGGCGACAGGGTTCACTTTGAACTGGCGACAGACGCCATCCACGCGCGTGTCGAGACGGATCTCGATCCCGAAGTGCCGGTGGTCGGCGGTCGCAAGCTCAAGGCCCGCGCCCGCTTCTTCGTCAGAAATGACGATCTAAACCGGCCCTCGCTCGTGCTCGACGATCTGACGGTCTGGGGCGTCTCGGTTCCGAACGATTGGATCGGCGGAATGAAAGGCCGCGACCTCCTTTCCGAGATCCTGGGTGAAGGAAACGGCGTCAGCGGGATCGAGGAGTTTCGTATCGAGCCCGGCCGCCTCATCCTGCGGCTCGCGGAGTGACCTCCGCGAAACAGCTCCGCAGCTCCTCGGCCAGAATCCGCAAACCTTCCCGCACCACGCCCTCATCCATCGCATAAGAAAGCCGGAGACATTCGTCGCGGTGGCGCCAGCCGGAATCGTCGTGGCCGAAAAAGAAATAGTGACCGGGAATAACGAGAACGCCCCGCCTTTTCAGACGCTGATAGAGTTCGGCCGAGGTGATCGGCAGGCCGGGAAACCAGAGCCAGAGAAAGAGAGCCCCTTCGGCGCGGTGGACACGCCAGGGGAAATCATCGCCAAAGGCCTCCTCCACGGCTGCCAGCGCGCGGAGACATTTTTCCTGATAGAACGGCCGGATCACCTCGCGGCTGAGACGGAGGATCTCACCCGACTCGATCAGAGGCAGGGTGATCTGTTGGCCGATGTTCGTGTTCGAGAGCCCGGTGATCGCGTTCATTGAGGAGATCGCGCGGACGATCTCAGGCGGTGCGATGACGATGCCGGTCCGAGTCGCGGGCAGTCCGAGCTTGGACAGGCTGAGTGTGAGAATGACGTGCTCGTCCCAGAAAGGGGTCGCATCGGCGAAAATGATTCCTGGAAACGGCGCACCGTAGGCATTGTCGAGAATCAGCGGGATGCCGTGCTGTTTGGCCAATTCGGAAAGGTGGGCCACCTCGTTGTCCGTGAGCACGTTCCCCGTGGGATTGGTCGGCCGCGAGGCACAAATCGCCGCGATGTCGGGCGTCACCTCCAACCGCTCGAAATCGACGGCGTATTTGAACTCGTGCAATCCGGACTCGAGGATCCTGGGAGGCACCGCGGTGAAAAGCGCTTCATCCAGTCCTTGGTCGGAGTAGCCAATGTATTCCGGAACCAAGGGGAGCAGGATCCGTTTGCGCGTTCCGTCTGGCATCGGACCGGCGAGCAGGTTGAAGAGCAGGAAGAAAGCGCTCTGGCCGCCCGCGGTGACCGCGATGTTTTCCGCGCTGACCGGCCAGCCGAACTCGTGTCGAAAAAGCGCCGCCAGCGCCTGGCGGAAGCGGTGGTTGCCAGTCGGCGGATCATACCAGGTGAGCGCGCGCTCCATCCCGCCGGACTCCGCCAGAAGTTCTTCCAGCCGCCGCCGCCACACCGCATTCATCTCCGGAATCTGCGCGGGCTGGCCGCCGCCGAGCATTTTCATGTCGCCACCCTCGGCCAACGCGTGGCCGAGATCGTCCATCAGTTCCACGATGCCGCTGTTGGCGGTAAGGCGTCGGCCGATTATCGAGTAGGGAAATGTCATGGGACGTGCCGGTTGACCAACCGGGGACGAGTCCTATACTCCCGGCCTCTCCTCCCACAACCACCAAACCATCATGTCCATCAACGTCGGCGACAAAGCCCCGGATTTCACACTCGTCACCAAAACCGCCGAAGGGCCGGAACTGGTCAAACTCAGCGATCACATCGGCGAGTCCAATATCGTCCTGCTCTTCGTGCCGATGGCCTTCACCGGCGTCTGCACCACCGAGTTGTGTGACATTTCCACCGGCATCAAGGACTACGAGGATCTCTCCGCGAAAGTTTTCGGCATTTCCGGCGACAACCCGTTCGCGCAGGAAATCTGGGCCCAGAAGGAAAACATCACCATCCCGCTCCTCAGCGATTACGGGCACGCGGTGGCCAAAGCCTACGGCGTCGCCTACGACCAATTCCTGCCGGAGAAAAACCTGATCATGGGCGGCGTCGCCAAGCGCTCCGCCTTCGTGATCGATAAAGGAGGCGTCGTCCGCTACGCAGAAGTGCAGGATCATCCGAAGGATCTGCCCGATTTCGAAAAAGTGAAGGAAACGCTGCGCGCGCTTTGACGGGCACCGTTCCGGACCGGGTATCGTAGTAACTCGGGCGAACGCCGGGAGATGCTGGCGGGTCGCAGGGATACGCCTCAGGCGAAAATCGACGCGCGCTCTTCCTCGGTGAGCTCCCGCCAACCGCCCTCATCGAGATCGACCGGAAGCCGCAGTCCCCCGATGGAGATCCGCTTGAGGTCCAGCACATGGTTTCCTGCGGCGGCAAACATCCTGCGGACCTGATGGTAGCGACCTTCATGAAGTGTCACGAGCGCTTCCTTTTCTCCTAACACCTCCAGTTTTGCCGGTAGCAGCGGCTTGGTCTCGCTATTCAGGATCAGCGATCCGGAAGCGAAAAGTTCGCCTTCGCGACCTTCCAGCGGGCGGTCGAGAGTGGCATGGTAAACTTTCAGGCAGCGGGATTTCGGATGGATGACGCGATGGAGAAATTGGCCGTCATCGGTCATCAGCAAAAGGCCGGTTGTGTCCTTATCGAGACGCCCAACCGGATTCACCCCCGGCTTGCGATGGGCGAAGCGCTCGGGAAGAAGATCGTAGATCGTGCTTCCGGGATCGTCGGCACTGCACGTGTAGCCGTCCGGTTTGTTGACTACCAGGTAGAGTGGCGAGGGCGGGTCGAGCGGTTCGCCGTGAACGAGGATCTCATGATGCGGCGGCACCTCGTTTTCGGAAAGCGGGTGTCCGCTGGTATCGGTGGCGGCTCCGGTGCGGATCAACCGCTGGACTTCCTTGCGGGAACCGTAGCCGAGATTGGCGAGAAGTTTGACGAGTTTCATGAATCGGTTTTGTCCAATCTAAGCCGATCGCCTGTCGGCGAACAACAGCTTGAACGCGCTGTTTTCGGCTGCTATCCGCCAGGCAAGGCCGGATGCCTCCAGGACGTCCTCATAGGGGAGCTGCCGGTTCGCCACCAACACCAAACGACCGCTGCGGTTCAGCGAGGCGGCGGCCACATTGAGAAAGGCGCGACCTAGTTCGATGTCCGTCGACTGGCCGGTATGGAACGGGGGATTGGTGATGATCGTGTCGTATCGCCCTGGCAGGCCGGCGGCCACGTCGTGCCAGTGGAAACGGAGGGGGCGCTCGTGACCTGTTAGATTGGATCGGGCACACTCAAGGGCGCGGGCATCGGCCTCAAACAGGTCGACGCCCTCGATCTTCGGGCAACGCCGGAGCAATGCGTCTGTTAGGTATCCCCAGCCCGCGCCGAGATCCGCGGCACTGCCCCGCAGGAAAGCCGGAAGATTTTCGGCGAGAAATGCCGACCCGGCGTCGATCCCATCGGAGCTGAAGACCCCCGCTTCCGCGATGAATTCCGTGCCAAGGATCGGCCGGCGCTTTCCAAGGTCTCTCCATACGGAAATCAGCTCCTCGTTCCAATTGCCGCGAAGCTTGGCATGGAACGAGCGGCATTTGTTTTTCTGCAAGGAGCAAATCCCGCTGCTGGCCTTTGCGAGTTCGCGTTCGAACCGGGCGGCCCCCGCGCCATTCGGCATCGCCACCAGCAACACTCCATCCCGGTCTAACAGATCGTGCCCCTTGGCGAACCAGGCCAGTGTTTCGTCCCGCGACTTTCCCGGCAGCACCAATGCCAGCGGCCATTTTCCCATCGGGGAATCCGTCCGGGGGAACCCAGCTTGATTCCAGGCGTCCGCCTTGGGCTTGAAAGGCTGCCACCCGACGATTTCCGGGATCCCGTGCAAACTAGGGTGTGGCTCAGCACCCAGAAAAATCGCCCTTGCCGGGAGAGGGCCGAAGTCCTCGCCACATAAGGCGAGGATCAACGTCTCAAGGGCGGGAGAGTTCACCACTTCAAGCTTTCCTGCGAGGAATCCCGCTGCGTCTGTCGGAGGGTGCGGATGTCATCTTCCGCTTCGGCAATATCCAGGCGGTTTCCGATGTCTCCTAACAGCATTGTTCTCATCCATCCCATTTTTCTTTGCTTCCGGGTTCTGGCGAACTGTTCACAGCCCGACTGGATTCACAAGCAGAACATTCTCCGGAGAACATTTTCCGGCGGGGCTTGAGATCCGGGTGGAAATGCTCAGAATGGACCGATGATCATTTGCGCTGTTTTCGATTCCAAGCCGCATGACCGCCAGTTTCTTGCCGCTGCCGGGAAGGGCAAGGATATCGAGTTCCGATTCCTTGAATTCCGGCTGGGACCGCAGACGATGGCGGCAGCGGAAGGTGCGGACTCCGTTTGCCTCTTTGTAAATGACGCGCTTGACCGCAAGGGAATGGAGAGGTTTCGCGACGTCGGCGTGAGGCATGTGGCGCTGCGCAGCGCCGGGTTCAATCACGTCGACCTGGAGGCCGCGCAAGAGTTTGGAATCGCGGTCACCCGGGTCCCGGCCTATTCGCCGCATGCGGTGGCCGAACATACGGTCGCATTGCTGCTGACGTTGAATCGCAAGATCCATCGCGCGTTCAACCGTGTGCGGGAGCAGAACTTCTCGCTCAATGGCTTGGTAGGATTCGATCTGTTCGGGAAGACGGTGGGGATCGCCGGCACGGGGAAGATCGGGCAGATCACCGCGGAAATCTTCCGCGGCTTCGGCTGCCGGGTGCTGGCCTTCGATGTGGCGCCGGATGCCGGGTGGGCGGCGGGGGCGCGGGTTGAATACACCTCCCTCGACGAACTGTTAGGCGCGAGCGACATCGTCTCTCTCCACGTGCCTTTGTTCCCTGACACGTTTCATATGCTCAATGCGGAAACGATCTCGCGGATGAAGCGTGGGGCCTATCTGATCAACACGAGCCGCGGGAAACTGGTCGATACCCAAGCCTTGATCGCGGCACTGAAGAGCGGCCAACTTGGCGGAGTGGCGCTGGATGTGTATGAGGAAGAGGAGGGGATATTTTTCGAAGATCACTCTGGCGAAGTCCTGCAGGATGACGAATTGTCGCGGCTCCTTACATTTCACAATGTGCTGATCACCTCGCATCAGGCGTTTTTCACCGCGGAGGCGCTCACGGAGATCGCGCGGGTAACCGTGGAGAACCTGGTGCGCATCGGCAGTGGACAAGATGCCCTGGACGGCACGCAGCTGTAAGGAAGGTGGTGAATTGGAATTCCCCCGATACTTCGCCGGAAGGCCGTATCTCTCTTGCTCACACCGATTGTGGAACAGGAACTTATCGTTGAGTCCCAGCCGCATACTAACAGAAAGATATCAGCCGCTTCCAGTGCAATCATCTAATGAAATCACGGGAAAAGGTCAGGGTGCCGAAATCTCCGCCCGCAGCCTGATGAACACCGGTGCTGCGGAGCGGATGGGCGAACGGATATCCCTTCTCATTTTTCCGGCCCCGATCGTGTAAGGATAATCCGTCCGCATTCCATCACGTGTCCAGTGGATCAGGTCATTGGAACGTTGGGCCCAAACCGCCACACCGGGGCGCCCGTTGGCCCAAGGATGGCTGTAGCTGGCCACAGTGCCGGTGAAGTAATATTCGTTTTCCGTCAGATAGGTTGAAGCGATTGCATTTCCCGCTGCCTCGCGTGCCTTCGGGTTGAGATCGAATGCATATTCAAACAGATTCGACCATCCGTCCCTGTCGGGATCCGCGTCCGGACCGCTGATTTCGACCTGTCCGAGCTCCGCGGTGGTGAACTTCGCCGCCTGCCATTCCTGGAAAAAATCCCGCCACGCGCCGCTGGCACCAATCAATCCGTTTTTGCCGACAAAAATGACACGATTCCCAAAACGGGTGCCGCGAATATAGCCGAGGCCAGTATTGTAACTCGTGTCGGGCGAGATGCCGTCCACATACGGCTGCCAGTGGCTGCCATCGCTCGATCCAAAGATATACCGTTGGTTGGTGGTGATGAATTCCCCGAATGCGAAGAGCGGATTGGGTTCATAGGCCTGCCCGGGTGAGCGCCACCAGTTTTGGAGATCCGTGGTCAGATGGAGCTCATATCCATCGGGGATGATCCACAGTCCGTTGCCATGGATCAGTCCCCGATAGGTAACGGTGTCCGGACCGAGGTTGTGAATCGTCCATGCGATTCCATCGGCGGAATGAATGACGATTCCGCCGCTTCCCGTCGCGACGAAATTCCCGCTTCCCCATTCGATGGCGGTGAGTGACTCGGTGGCCCCGCTTTCTCTAACAGACCAACTGATGCCATCGCTGGAAGCCGCCAGCCGTCCGCCGGGGCCACAGACCAGCACTTGATTTCCATCCCACGCCGCTCCCGTCGCGCGGCCCGTGAAACCGGCGAGCGTGTGAACCGCCCAATCCTCGCCATTTGCGGAGGTCCAGACCCGTCCCGCGGTCTCATTTCCCCCAGTCGCCAGAAACAACGAGAGTTCGGGCACCCAGATCAGGTCCTCCACGTCCGCGGCCTCCGGCAAAAGCCCGGGATAGAAGTCCTCGGCGTCATTGCTCCAAACGAAATGGCCTCCCTCACCGGCGACGACCAAGCGGGTGGCGCTCGCAGCCACGGCTTGCCAATCCCATCCATTCAAGGGAAGCAATTGGATGCGATCGGTTTGCCATAGGCTGGTTCGCCAGAGTTTTCCGTCCCGTCCTAACAGATAGGTTTGATCTCCGATCTGGCGGATTCTGGTGGCTGATGTGCGACCGAAATCGGAATCACCGCCGGTCACCGATGACCACGTCTCCCCATCCTCCGACTCCGCCAGCATGGGACCTGAGAAAAAGATTCCTCCCTCGACCAGGGCGACAAACTTCCCGTTCGAAAATTCAACTTCCCGCGCCTCGGAGTATATGGGCGTTGCGCTTCCGGGTTGCCAGTTGGTCAGGTAGTAAATCACGAAGGGAAATTGTACCGATGTCCATGTCACGGCATCGGTCGAAATTGCATTCCGACCACCACTGCCGCCGGCGACGAAGCGCCCGTTTCCATAAGTGATCGAGTGATAATGAGAATGCGCCGGTAGCGAGGCTGGCGTCCAAGCGGCTCCGTCCGTGGACGTCCAGATTCCGCTGCTGCCTTGATAGGCCGAACTCGTGACAATGTAAGTGCCATCGGCGTGCAGCATGTCTGTGATCGCGAAAGGGTTCGTCGCAAGCGGGTTAACCGTTACCTCATTCCAAGCAAGGCCATCGGTGGAGCGATAGAGCACGGAATTTCTCCATTCCTGGGAGTGCAGCGGGACGCCGTGGGGAAACCGGCCACCCGGGCTCCAGCTCCAGAATTGGCCATTGAGCCACCGCAGCCCGACCATCCCGTCGGGAATGGTGTCGCCCTCCTGCCATGAGTCCGCCCAGGTGCCTTTGCTCCAGACGCGTCCTCCGGCGAGCACCAGCCATTTTCCAGACGCATGAAGAATGTTCGTTGCCGCCAGCCCCTGCGGCAGGTTGAGCGGCACGGACTCGAAATTCATGCCGTCATCGCTGACCAGCGCCCGCCCATCCGGATCGGCAAAGACCACCACCTGCTTTCCCTCCCCGGACGCAATGTCCTGCAACTCCCGCGTGGTGGGATGCGGTCCCCGCTGAGACCATTCCTCCAGCGGATGCGAGGCCCGGACGCCTTGGCAAGGGACGAGGCAGGCGACCAGAAGCAGAAACGCCCTCGCAACCGAGCGGCCATGCATGGAAGCGAGCGGTTGACCCGTCCGGGCATTCGGGATCATGTGAAAACCCACGGAACGCGCACCGTCTGCCTGTTTCTTCCACGTTCCGCCCCTGTGTCGTCGTGCGGCCGAGGGCGGAGGAGAAGCGGAGGTGTTCGGATCCATCGGAAGGAGAATGTTTTCGGAGGAGGAAATGAATGGCCCACTTTGAGGGGCCGGAAATGCCCGGGCGTGGATCCCGGGCGATGCCTTGCGCATTACGGCAGGAGTGACGCGGCTCCTCAATCCCATTCGCGCAGCCCTTCGAGACGCTCCGCCGAGTCTGGCGTCGAGTTTCGACATTCAACTTCCCCACCACCGCATGCCGCGAGACTTCCGGCCATGCCGCCGGATGCCGTCGAATCCTTCATCTCCCGCTGGGAAAACTCGGGTGCCGCCGAGCGCGCGAACTACCAGTTGTTCCTTTCCGGACCCGAAAAACCACCGCATCCTCCTCACCGATCTCCGCCAGGAAAAAAGCCGCGCCACCCTCCGCGCCATCTGGACCGGTCCCCACTCGCTCGATCCCTCCAAGAAAGCCGCCGAGGTCACCCGCGACATCGCCGGTCGCCTCGCCAAGTCCCTCGAAGCGGGCGAACACGACCCCAGGTCATCGCCGGATTCCTCCAGCGCTGCCTCTTCCCCATGTTCGCCGAAGACATCGGCCTGCTGCCCGAGGGCGGCTCCAAAAAACCTGTTGGAAATAGTCCAGGCATCGGACGTCCAGACGTCTTATTCCCCTTCATCCTTCCGCTCGTACCTCCAGAACAATAATGAAACCATCTTCACGCGAACGGAGCGTGGAAAATACCTGATTCAAGAACCCACCGCAGAGTATAAATGCCGTGATATTTTCAAGACCGCTACCACGCTTGATTCGTCCCAGGGATTCGCTTTCGTCAGGTTACCTTATCGTCACCGGAAAACCTTCGGCAAGCAATTGAGGGGGCTTCCGCACGAAGTCATACTTCGTCTGTCGACAGGCCGCCGAATCCATGACTGCGTCCCATGGCAAGGCAGCCGTCGATCTTCAGAAGTCCCGCCGAAGGGCTAGGGTCGGATAAGCAGGTGGCGGCGGCGCAAACGGCAAGCCGGAGCGCATCAGGCGGCGGAAAATTCTCGTGGATGCCATGGAGATAGCCTGCGGCGAACGCATCGCCGCAACCGTTCGCGCCGCGGATCGATTCCGCGGGAACATTGACCGAGCCTTGGACAACCGACGTGCCATCGCGATGCACGGTGATGGCCCCGTGTTCGGTATGGAGCACCACCGCGGTGCGGACGCCGGCTGCCAGCAGTTCCTCCGCCGCTTCTAACAGGACGGCGGGATCGGCCGGGTTGAGGATGCGCCCGAGCACGCGGCAGGCTTCGACCTCATTGATGAGGAGGTGGTCGGTGAAGGGGAGGGCGCTGAGGACGATTTCGCGGAATTGGGGATGCTCGGTGCTGACGATGTCGATGCTGGTGGTGAGGCCGGCGGAGCCCGCCCGCTCTAACAGACGCGAGGCGGCGGTCCGGCCGTCGGGTGCGAAGCGGTCGAGATCGTCGAGCAGCATGAGGTAGGCGAGATGGAAATGGCGGGCTGGGCAGCCGTCGAAGTCGATGTGGGAACCATCGAAGCGGGCGTTGGCGCCGCGGCGGTGGAAAAAGGTGCGGCGCCCGGTTTCCCGCGCGGTCATCACGTCGGTGTAGGACGTGGAGTCCGAATCGTCGGTGAGGAGGCGGGTGGTGTCGATGCCATGGGCGCGGCAGTCGTCCAGGATCCACCGGCCGTCCTCGTCGCCGCCGATGCGGCCGGCCGCCATGAGCGGGTAGGCAGCCCCCATGGCGGCGAGATCCTTGAGGACGTTGTAGGGCCCGCCGCCGTTGGAGCGGGACTCGCCCTCGATGTTGGCCAGCATGTTTTCGGCCGGGTAGGCGTCGATGCGTTTGATGCGATCGACGATGAAATTTCCCGCGGCGAGGATGCCTCGTCTCATACCGGAACGGCTTGTTGGGTTTGTTGTGAAGAGAGGGCGGCGGCGAAAATCCGATGCGAGGCGACGGCCTCTTCGGGGGTGGCGCAGCCGAAACGGCCTTCTAACAAGCCTTCCCGTTCCAGCAGGTAGGCGGCCCACATCTGCTGGATGACGTCGGGGAAACCCGGCTCGAAGATGCCGCCGGTGACGGTTTTGAAGGCGGTGCCGAAGCCGAGTTCGGTGCGCTTCCACCACTGTTCTTTTCCGCGCTCGAACTGCCAGAGGGATTTCGGTTCCGCGGTGCTATAGCGCACGCCGCCTTCGGTGCCGAGGATCTCGATGAACCAGGTGTTGGTGGCGCCGGGGGCGAGACGTTTCATTTCCAGCCGCATCGGAACTTCGTGGCCGCCAATGTCGGTCCAGGCGTGGAGGAGTGCGTTGTCCCAGGTGTCGCAGGCGGTGGTGCCGCCCTTGCCGTCGGGGCGTTCGGGATAGCCTTTCTGAAGCTGGGCGAAAAGGCGGGTGGGGGACCAGCCGAGGCGCAGCGGGAGATGGCAGGCGTGCATGCCGAGATCGTTGAGCACGCCGCCGTCACCGCAGGTTTTGCTGAGGCGTTTCCAGTTGGCGGCCTTGTTGGGATCGAGGTCGCTGCTGTGGTGGAAGCCGGAAACGACTTCTAACACGCGACCGGCGGCGCCGCCGCGGGCGAGCTCGAACGCGCGCTGACCGCCGGGGAAAAACGGCATCTCCGAGCTGCAGCGGACGAAGCGGCCGCTGGATTTCACCGCGGCGGCGATCCGCTCTGCGGCGGGGAGATCGATGCCGAAAGGCTTCTCGGCCAGCAGGTCTTTGCCGGCTGCCAGAACGTCGAGGTAGATCTTCTCGTGGAGATCGTGGGGGACCGCAACATAGACGACGTCGATGCCGGGATCGGCGAGAAGCTGGTGGTAGTCGGTGACGCGGAGGTCGCAGCCGGGGATCTGCTCGAACCACGAGTGGGTGGCCGGGTTCAGGTCCGCGACAGCCTTGAGAACGGGCCGGACGGGCATGTCCTCAAGCGCGCACCAGCGGGCGAAGGCGCTGGTGATTTCGCGGCCCATGAGGCCGCCGCCGATGATGCCGATGGAGATGGGTTTCATGTGGGTGGAAGGGTCGGGTATCTGGGAAAAAAGGGTGGGTGTGGCGCGCGGGGAGACAGAACGCAATCGCCAACGAAAGGTCGAGGAGGAAGGCGCGGGCACCCGCCCCTTGCCGAGCGGGCGCATGGGGCCGTCCTTGGTTTTCTATTCCCGGCCAGCGGCCCCGGCTCCGATCGCATAGAGATGATCATAGGTCCGCAGAAACAACCGGCCGTCGGAAAAGGCGAGGGTCGAGTTGCTGCGTTCGCCGGGGTTCATGACATTTTCGCCGACAAGCTTGAAGGTGTCGGCAGGTTCAAAGACAAGCGTCCGGGACGCCTGGTCCGTTAGAAAGAGTTTGTCGTTTGCCAGGCTGATGGCGCCCCATGCCTGTTCACGGATCCGGTGGGTCCACAACACCTCGCCGGTGAGAACATTGCCACACTGCAACTCTCCGTTGCGGCCACACAGAAAAAAGCGTTCCCCGACAATCACGCCGGAGCCCACGCGCTGGAGGACGGCATCGTTTACCCAGATCCGGTGTGAGTCGGTGAGATTGCCGGTCTCATCCGGCGCGGGCTTGCGCATCCCGATGGAAGGCCCGCGGTAGCCGCTGAATGCCAGAATCATATCCCCGCCGACCATGGCATCGGTATAGGTGAGCGACCCCAATCCATCACATCGCCAAAGTTCCTCGCCGCTATCCGGATGAAAACTCGCCAGATATCCGGGCAACGGAATCAGCAATTCCGTCCTCGGTCCGTTCTTCCAGATGAATGGCGTAACGAAAGATCCATGCAAGTCCTCGGGCGGCGAAGTGATATCATCAAGCGACTTTTCCCAGACGGTTTCTCCGGACTTCTTATCGAGGGCGGTCAACAACACACGAGGCCCCGGCCCGCCGAAAATGATGACGGTATCGTTATGGATCCGGGGGCTCGACGCATGTCCCCACTGATGCACGAATGTACCCAGATCGCGGTGCCAGAGTTGCTCGCCTTCGTAGTCATAGGCGGTGGCTCCTGCCGGCCCATTCCATACAAACACCCGTGTTCCGTCGGTGGCCGGACTCGCGGCACACCATGGGTTGGTGGCGTGTGTGGGATCAGGCTCCTCAAAATGCACCGAACGTTTCCAAAGAAGGTCCCCGGTCTCGCCCTCGAAGGCCAGCAGCGATCGTTCGTTGCCCTTCTCATTGGCACAGGTCACGAAGACATGGTTTCCAAAAATGACAGGGGAGGAATTCCCCGGCGCAGGCAAGGGTGCCTTCCAAATCACATGCTCTTCAGGCGACCAGGTTACGGGAAATCCGCCGCCTTCCACGATTCCATCCCCCGCTGCCCCGCGCCACTCCGGCCAGTGTTCCGTGGCATGCAGTGCGCCTGCGGCAAACGCCGGGAAGATCAGAACGGAAGTCGGCAGAAGTTTCATGATGAGGAAAACGTGGACGAATGCCGGATTCATTCCAATCCGATAATGCACGCCGGAACCTGGGCCGCGTCGAAACCGGAATGTCGCAGCCGATCACTCGTCCCCGGCAGAATCCTCCGTCTCGGTCGGCTCCTTGGATGGCGGAGCGGTCACCGGGGGCCTTTGGGCTTCGAGCCGCTTCTCTTTGAGAAACTCCGCGACCGCCTCTTGCACCAATGGCCGGAGGGCGGCCGAACCGATGGGTGACCGATCAAAGGGCGGACGCATCCGGTTCGACATCATCCGGTCACGCGCTTCCATCATCGCTGCGGCTTGCGCGGCTTCCGCGCGGGCGCGTTGTTCCTCGGCCTTCGCGAGGAAGGGCTCCAGGTTGTCGGGCGCTTTCAGTGTCAGTTCCGCAAGCTTGCTGGAGGCCACCTCGCGACGCAGATAGAACCCGTCGATCGTGTTGGCTTCGAGATAGGCCGCGGCGGCCGCTTCCAGGTCGTTCCGCTGTTCCGCGGCCTCCGCGACTTCAATCAGGGAAATCGCTTTCAAATCACTGGTCCGTCTCTGGCTATCCGGCGTGTGGGTTCCGGAGTTGAGGTTTTCCATCGAGTGGATCGCCCGCCGCAACAGGGGCCAATCCCGGCGTTCCACCGCATCAGTGGCGATCGATTCAATGACTTGGCGCGGGGAAGTCTTCGTTACGGAGGGAATCTCAATCCCATACTTGCTAGCGATCGAGTTCGGAATGATCTGATCGATCGCGCGGATGAAGATGAGCCGGTCCGGACGATGACTCTGGATGGCGGTCCTCGCGTTGGCCATCACCTCCGCCTCGGCCATCGCCGGCTCCAGTTTCCGGAGGGTGTCGACCGACTGCAGTGTCCGCAGGAAGGTGGCTTGATCGGAGCCGACGAGCTGGTCATTTGGAACCGACCGGATCCGCTCAAGGGCCGTCGCGGTATCGCCCGTCTCGGTGAGCGCCTCGGTGACTTCGTCCAGCGAAACTGCCGGTCCTGGCGCTTCCGCATCCGGATTCTCCGGAGCGGTCTGGATGGGCGACGGGCTCAGGAGGCGCAGGACGATGGACCGCGGGATGATCGGGGTTCCGGACAGTTGCATGGAGATCTGCTGCAGATTCTGGCGTGCCGCTTCGTGGTTGCCGGTTTCGAGCGCAATCAGATAGTCCTGCCAGTTTCCTACGATCTGCGCGGCCGTTTGCATCTGGCGGGCCAGCAGGCCGATCTGCGGGGAGGGGTTTCCGTACTCCCCGGGTTTCTGTTGGCTCAGTTTCAATAGCAATCCATCCAGGTCCTCGGGTTTCGTCGCCCGCTTCAGTGTTTCGCCCACTTCCGCGATCAGGGTCTCCATCTCGGCGATTTTCACCTTTTCCCTCCGGTCCAGCTCCTCCTGCATGCTTTGGCGAAGCTCGCTCATCTTTTCCGCCAGCCCGGGAATGACCGCCAGCTTGCCTCCCATACCGGACTCGCATTGGGAAAAATGGACGATCTGCCCCCGATCAAACATCATCTGCAAGTTTTCGGTAAATCCCTGGAGCTGGGATTTCGCTGCGGTGATTTCCGGGGAATCTCCTTCTGCGGGCTTCAGCATCTCGGCGATTTCGCGGACCGCGCCTTCCATTCGTCTTCTTCCGCCCTGAGGGTGGCGCTGGCAATCAGCGAGACGGCAAGAATTGGCAAAAGGGCAAAGCGGGCTTTCATTTCTCAGCACTCCATCAGCCACCGTAATCTCCGTGCAGCTAATCTCGGCCTCCCAATTTTCCTCCGCGGACTGGCTGAGACGGCCGGACCGCTCCATATCCAACGTCTGTTGGACACGCCCGAGGACGGCGCACGGTGGCTGCGGTTTGCAACCGCGAAGCCAATTCCAATGAAGCGGCCGGGCGATTGCAAAGCGCCGCCACGTCTCACGCAACCAAAACGAAGTTCGCCAGAAAGAAGGATCCGGAAACCGCCTTGAGCGTGGACGCCAAAAGCGCCCGCCAAACATTTCCGGCGGAAAATGCTTCATCTCGCCGATCGGGAATTCATATAAGTCGGTGAACAGCGCTTGGTTGCCGCGGATCTGCGGCCACTGCCATCCTCCGCCAGCTCATGAAACCGCTCCTATTTTTCGCGACGCTTTTCCTGGTCCTGCCCCCGTTGCTGCACGCCGGGCCCCCTCCGCGGCTGCAGGCGAAGGTGAAAGGGCTTCTGGTCGTCGAGCTGCCCAACGGCAAAACCGCCGGCACCGCCAGCCAGATGAATGCCACCGCGATGCCAAGCGGAGAGAACCGGATGAAAATCGGGTTCAATCAAGACGTCGGCGAATCGATGGACGCCGCGGTGGCCGAAGTTTCGAAGTTCATCGCCGTCCGCTACCATCAGCGGATGCCAGAGGGTTACCGGATCGAGCTCGCCTTCGCCGAAAAATACAGCGAGAAGGACGGCCCCTCCGCCGCCGTCGCAACCGCCCTTTTGGTGGATTCCCTGCTCGCGGACAACGAGCTGGCGGACGATTTCGCGGTCACCGGCGATATGAATGCGGACGGAGCCGTCCAGCCGGTCGGCGGGGTGATTTCCAAGATCCGCGGCGCCCGTCTCAAGGGCTGTGCGCTCGTCGGGATCCCGCAGCAAAACGAGAATGCGGTCAGCGACAGCTACCTCACCGAAGGCCTTCGAGAAATCCGCTCGATCCAGATTTTCTCGGTCGCCACCTTCGACGAAGCCCATGCGGTCGCCTCTGCCTCCCGTGGCGACGGGCTGGCGACGGCCATCTCTGAATTCACCAAGGTCCAGCAGGTTCTCGAGCGCGACGAGCGCCTGATTTTCAACCCTAAGGTGATCGGGAAACTCCAGGAGATCCTCAAGGCTGCCCCCAATCATCTCTCGGCGAAATATCTCATCCTGCACGGCCTGAAGCGGGGGCCGCGCAACCTATCGCTGATTGGCTCGCTGGGCGCCATCGACGAGGCGGACACCGCCTTCGCCGCCATGCTCAATGACGGCAGCTTCACGGAAACCTCTGGCAATTCCGACGTGCTGTTCAAATTCGAAGGGGAAATGGGCCGGCTGCGCCCGCTGCTCGACAAAAGAACCGTCGCCTATTGCGACACCTATATCAGCCTTGCGGAGTTTATCAAAGCCAACCGCGGCAAACGAATTTACACCGCGCAGATCGACCGCGAATTCAAGGCCGCGATCGCCGCCGTCCGCAAGGCGCGGACGGACGTTCTCTCGGATGCGGAGATCCGCGAGGAACTGATGCTTCTGGAGTGATCCGCGGCAAGCGTCCCCGCCAGCGGGGTTTCCTCGCGTGGCCATGGCATCCGTCCGGCAAACATGCCGAATTGACGGGAAGCGGCGCTTTGTCGAATCCTGCGACTCATGAAAACGCCCGTGCATTTTGTCTGGGAAGCTGAATTAGGGAAGCTGAATTATGGGAAGCCTCCCCGAACCTCTCGCCCTCCGCGCCACCCAGAGCGGGGATACCCTCCCTTGCAGCACTACACCCCGATCTCGAAATCGGCGAGGTCTCATGCGTTCGCGCATTACAACCTGTGACCATGGAAAACGACTCAACAGGGCGTTGGAGTAGCAACCAGGACCGGTTGAAACGGTTGAACCTGAGAGAAGATCCGTCCCGAAATGGGTGAGTTTGATGGAATTGTTGCTCTGATCCTGCCATACCACGCTCACGCTTCCGCCCCCGTTAACCAGAGGGAAAAACCGGCGCTTGTCGCCGTAGCGATTTTGCCAATCCCCCGGTCCGGCGGCATATCCGTCCGCCGTGTCAAAGGGAGCGCCGAAGACCGAGTAACGATACTTGGATAGCGAGCCAAGCGCTGAGGAACGAACCCTCGCGCCTTCAATCCCCTGGGCTAGCGGGGTGTATGAACTGAGCTTCGTGGAACTTGGCGCGAAAATGTAAGTGGCACTGCCGACAATCCCGCTGGCGGTCAAGGGATCCGCCGAAGCGGTGGGGACGTAGCCTCCGGGCTGAACTGCGGTGGCGGAAATACGGGCGAACTCCTCGATAACGCCATCTCCGGATAGCTCGAAAATCGAGTGATCTTCATTTGCCGGGAGGCGGAAATGGATCTCATGTTTCGAAGCCAGGAACCCGGTCGCCTTGTTCAGGGGCTCGTGGATCCGGTATGCGGGATAAGTTGTGACGGAGGTGCCACCCGTTACGGTGCCGCGCTCCACGAGAAAATCGGTGGACAGATGATTCGTTCCGGGACTTCTCCAGCTCCGAATTACGGATAAGAAACAGGGGAAAGGAAGATGTCGGCGGGACGCCGGGACTCCTTGAACGAAACGGATCAACGAAGCGGGGGGATGTGAATGATCCGCGGATCTGGGGGAGTTTATGGCGGTGGAACCGGTGCGGGTGGCTTTCTGGAGGGGACGGGGATTCGGGAGAAATTCGAGACGGAGTGGGGTTGGCTTTCGCTGGAGCGGGCGAGTCGGCGATGTTGCCGCAAGCTTTGGAGGATGCGAGCTTGACGCATTTCGCGCTGCTGTCAGTGGCCTGCGTTCCGGAGCGGCCGCTGCCGGAGATTCGGCGGCGGCTGGAAATTGATCGGAGACGGCGTTTTCCGCGAAGCTTCAGGGGTCGGGCGCTTGCTGATGGAAGCCGACCGGTTGGGAATCAGCGAGAAAATCCCCCACCCGGAGAAAGGGTTGGGCATCGGGTGGTGATTTTGAAGGAAGATCCCGGATGCCTGTGTATCCTACCGGCATGACCCGAAGACTCGCCATTTCCCTTTTCTGCCTATTGCCCGCCCTCGCTTCCTGCGAACCCGAAAACAAAGTCATGCCCGCCAACGCCAAGGAACCCGCCGCCCTACCCGAAATCCCCGAAGGAGCTGAAGTCGCCACGCTTGGAGCCGGCTGCTTCTGGTGCATCGAGGCGGCTTACAATCAGATCGATGGGGTTTACAAAGCGGTGTCCGGATATGCCGGTGGCACCGTTGCCGATCCCACGTATGAGCAGATCACCGACGGCACCACCGGCCATGCGGAGGTGGTGCAGGTGGTCTTCGATCCGAAGAAGATCCCCTACGAGCGTGTTCTGGCGTGGTTTTGGGATCTACACGATCCGACGACGCTGAACCGTCAGGGTAACGACGTGGGCACCCAATACCGGTCGGCCATCTTTTATCACTCCGATGAGCAGAAGAAAGTGGCGGAGGCTTCCAAATCCGCTGCGGGCGCCAACTTCAAGGATCCGATTGTCACCGAGATCACCAAGGCCCCGACCTTCTATCCGGCGGAGAACTACCATCAGAACTACTACTTTGAGAACAAGTCCAAGAATCCATATTGCAAATATGTGGTGGAGCCGAAGTTGAAAAAGCTGAAGCTCAAATATTGATCACGGAGGCCTTTTCGACCGCCTCCCTTTCGAGAGGTGAGGCGGAATAGCCCAGTTCAAAGCATTCGGTGAGGTAGCGTTCCAAAAATTCCTCGATGCCACCGCTCCGTTCGTACTGGGCCGTATGGGCGCATTCGTGTGCGAGCAGGCGGCGGTTTCCGGCGATGGATTTGCGGAGGTAGATGCCGTAGCGGAGCGACAGGCCGGCCGTGCTTGCGGAAACAGCAGGGAGGAACCGCGAGGCAAGGGTGACCAGCGGACCGTTGAAAAAAGGAATGCGCTCCACTTCCATGATTCGAATGCGCTCCGGGGCTTTCACCCCCATCCGTTTCGCGTCCTCAAGCGCAGCGGGCGAAAGGGGACTGCCTAGGCGCAGGATCCGACGTTCCTGCCATTCCGCCCATTTGGCGGCGACGGGGATGAGGAGGGGCAGGATGATGTCGTAGAACCGGCGCATCTGGGCACACCTTCGGAACGTCCTGTTCGAACGGTTTCACAACGAATCAGATCGACCGCTTTTAAGGATGTCCACCGTGAAATCGCGCTATTCCAACCACACCGGCTACTGGAATGGGCTGGGGAAGATCAGCGACATTTATTTCCATGGGGTGATTTCGATCCATCCGTCCGATGAGTGGAATCGGAGATCGTGTTGCCACGGATTTCGCAATGGGAAAGAATACCGTCGTCAATCGTCCGACGTTGACAGGTGATACTTTACCCCTTCCCTTTTGGCGACCAATGATGCCTGCTTCCCGGAATCTCCTCGTTTTCCCGCTGTTATTGGCGTTTTCGAGAGGGGTTTCGCCCCCGGCCGCGGCGCAGGTGGCCGCCCCGGATGAATACCGCAAGATCGCCCTGACCCGGCTGGGAGATGCGGCGCGCGGGAAGACGCTCTTCGATGGTCGGAAGATCGCCTGTTCGCAGTGCCATTCCGTCGACGGGAGCGCCAGCAAGGCGGGGCCTGATTTGTTCGCAGCGGGCGACGCGTTTGGTCGAAGCGATCTAATCGAAGCGATCTTGCAGCCCTCCGCCGCCATTGCCCCAGGCTATGGGACCGTGGCGGTGGAAACCCACGAAGGAGCCTCCTTCCAAGGCATTCTCAAAGGGTCGGACGCGGACGGATTGACGCTCATGGGACCCGACGGCGAATTGATCACGATCCGCACCGCGGATATCAGGCGACAAACCGGCATCGCCGTTTCACTGATGCCGGAGGGTCTGCATGCGGCGCTTTCGGCCGAAGAATTCACCGATCTGATCGAATACCTCACATCACTGAAGCAAGCGGAGTCCACCCTTGCCAGCCACCACGGCATGCCGGCTGACATTCCGATGCTCGCCAAACCGGCGGAGGTCCGGCCGTTTTTCACCCACGAATTCACACTTCCCCGATCGGGCCCGGAAACAGGCCTGAGTTCGTTCCGGCAGATTCCCGGGGTGGGAGAGAGCTATCTTGTCTTGCATCAGGAGGGGATGATCTGGAAGGTTGATCTTACCGCGTCGGGCGAGCGAAAGTCCGTCTTTGCAGATCTAACGTCCGAGGTCTTCAGCGGGCGCGGTCCGAACGGTCTGCTAGACGTGGCTTTCCACCCGGCATTCCGCGACAACCGGAAGTATTATCTCTTTTATCAGGTCTTCGAGGAGGAAAAGGTCGTTTCGAAGATTGCGGAAAGGAAGTTTGATGCGGACTTGCGGAGCGACTCCGGAATGTCCGGTCGAGATATACTAAAGATCGTTAGCGTGGCGCAGGACCACAGCGGCGGGTGTCTGCAGTTTGGACGAGACGGTTATCTCTATATTGTGATGGGGGACACCGGGCCTCACAACGATCCCAACGGCCATGCCCAGAATTTGCAGCTGTTGCTGGGAAAATTGATGCGAATTGACG
>JBBSJY010000020.1:0-33111 GCA_038256845.1 Verrucomicrobiales bacterium
AGTGATTCGGATTTGTGGTAGACAGGGGCAGGTGATGCCGACCCGTGATATTCCTCCGACCCTGTTTGCGACGACGAGATGGACTCTCGTCCATGACGCCGCGCGTGAAGGAGACACCGGAGCGGTGGAGGCTCTGGGTAGTTTGTTCGGGACCTACTGGCAGCCGCTCTACCGCTATGCGCGGCGGAAAGGGAAATCCAAAGAAGATGCGGAAGATCTCGTGTTAGATAAAGTGCTCGGGGACTTGGAAGCAGCCTGCCGGTCGGAAGGCAGCGGCCCGCAGTTCGAGGTGCTGGGATCCTGTCTCGCCGCGGATTCCGCCCGCGTGCCCTATTCCGCGCTCGCGGTTCGGCTGGAGATGAGCGAGGGGGCCGCCCGTGTGGCGGTGCATCGCCTGCGGAAGCGCTACCGCCATCTGCTGACTTCCGAAATCTCGCGCACGCTGGCGTCCCCTGAGGCGGTGGAGGAGGAAATGAGGACGCTTTTCGCGGCGCTCTCGGAATGAGAAGAATTGCTGTAACGAACCGCGCCCGATGTTTTAGGGGAGAGGAGAACGCTACGTTATGACCGACCCCGCCCCCTCTCCCCTTTGCCCCGCTGCGGCAGCGCGCTGCCGTCGGATTCTCCGCAGGCGCTCTGCCCCGCCTGCCTCATGCGCCAGGCGCTGGCATCCCGCACGGTTGTGTTGGCCGGGGAAATTGCCGGGACGATGCCGCCGCCCTCGCCCGGGGAGATCGCGGAGCTCGAATGCCTCGGTCGCGACGGGATGGGTATCGTCTACAAGGCGCGCCAGATATCACTCAACCGGCTCGTGGCAATCAAGATCCTCGCCCCGGAACGCGAGCACGATTTGAGGTTTTCCGAACGTTTCGCCGGCGAGGCCGAACTGCTTGCGAAACTCAGTCACCCGCACATCGTCACCATCCATGACTTCGGGACCGGCCGCCGTCCCTCCGGCGATCACGCGGGCGGAACTGCCGGCGACCTATCTCTTCAAAACCGGCGACGGAGGGTTGGCTTATTGCAGATTACAGGGTTCACGGACGGACCGGTCGGCCTGGAGGTCCGCTACAAGCCGGTGCAAGCGGACTGAAGACACATGCCCTCGGAAATCCGCCGGGCGATCCCCGTGAGGTTCGTGTTGTGCGGAATCGGCGCATGCCGAGGCCCGCACGGTTGAAAGTCCCGCCACCCGGACGATGGTAAGTTCATGATGGCTGATCAACCTGCTCCCGCACCTGACGAACGTCCTCCGGAGAAACCGCCGATCCCCCAGGCGCCCGGCGATGGCTTCCCCCGGGAGGACGACATTTCCGCTCCTCCGCCCGGCAGCGATCAGGATGTGGGGACGGAAGAAGGGGACGACCGGTAAATCTGGTCCCGGGTATTCAATGTCTGAAATGCCGGTGGCCGGTGAAGACCATGGCCATGCCGGCCTCGTCGGCGGCGGCGATGACTTCCTCATCCCGCATGGAGCCGCCGGGCTGGATGCAGGCGGTGGCGCCGGCGTCGATGGCGGATTGGAGGCCGTCGGCAAAGGGGAACATGGCGTCGGAGGCGACGATGCTGCCTTTCAGATCGAGGCCGGATTCCTTGGCCTTCCAGACCGCGATGCGTGAGGAATCGACCCGGCTCATCTGGCCGGCGCCGATGCCGAGGGTGCGGTCGGAATTGGAATAAACGATCGCGTTGGATTTGACGTGTTTGACGATGCGCCAGCCGAAGCGCATGGCGCGCATCTCCTCGCCGGTGGGCGGGCGTCTGGTGACGACTTTGGACTCCAGATTGTCCAGGCCGAGGGCGGTGTGGTCGCGGTCCATCACCATGAGGCCGCCGGGGCATGAACGGATGACGGGGGATTTTTTCTCCGCCATGTAGGCGTCGTTCATGATCATGAGGCGGAGGTTCTTCTTTTTCTGAAGAATGGCCCGGGCGTCGGATTCGAACTCCGGCGCGATGATCACATCGGTGAAAATTTCCGAGATCACGCGGGCGAGCTCGACGGTGAGCGGGCGGTTGCAGACGATGACGCCGCCAAACGGTGCCTGGCGGTCGGTCTCGAACGCCTTTTGCCAAGCGAGGCGGAGGTCCTCATCGTCCTGGCCGACGCCGCAGGGGTTGGTGTGCTTGAGAATCGCGACGGTGGGGCGGACGAAGTCGAGGATCAGGTCGCCGGCGGCCTCGATGTCAAGAACGTTGGTGTAGGAGAGTTCCTTACCCTGGACCTGGGTGAAGTAGCTTTTGAAATTGCCGTAGAGCGAGCACTTCTGGTGGGGATTGTCGCCGTAGCGGAGTTCCTGATCGAGGGGCAGGGAGAGGGTGAAATTGCAGCCGGTGCCGTCGCGGCATTGGCCGAGGTAGTTGGTGATGGCGGCGTCATATTCGGAGGTGCGGAGGAAAACTTTCACGGCGAGCTGCTCGCGGAACCCCTTGGTGGTGTTGCCCTTGTGCTCGCGCATTTCCTCAATGACGCGGGAGTAGTCGGCGGGATCGACGACGACGGTGACGTGCGAGTGGTTCTTGGCGGCGCTGCGCAGCATGGAGGGGCCGCCGATGTCGATGTTTTCGATGGCTTCGTCGAGGGTGACGCCGGGCCTGGCGACGGTTTCCTCGAAGGGGTAGAGATTGACGACGACGAGGTCGATGGGGGGGATGTCGTGCTTTTTCGCCTGGGCGAGGTGGTTTTTGTCGTCGCGCTTGTGGAGCAGGCCGCCGTGGACCTTGGGGTGGAGCGTTTTGACGCGGCCGTCGAAGAGCTCGGGTGCGCCGGTGAATTCCGAGACATCGATGACGGGGAGGCCGGCGTCGCGGAGGGCCTTGGCGGTGCCGCCGGTGGAGAGAAGTTCGACTCCGAGCTCATGGAGCTGGCCGGCGAACTCGGCGAGGCCGGATTTGTCGGAAACGGAGAGAAGGGCACGGGTGATGGGCATGACGGAGAGGGGTGGCGGGTGGGGCGGGCGGTGGTGCCTGCGGGGAGGGGAGCGGTAGCGAAGCGGGGGGAGACGGGCAAGCCGGAACTCGGGGGAGGAAGATGGGGTTATTTGCTTGCAAGCGCTCCGGCCCAGTGGCCGAAAAAGGCGGCGAAGCTGCCGCTGATCCTGTAGGGGATGCCCAGCGCGTTCAGCTTTTCCGCAAAGATCAGGAACGGCTCAGGTGGTGGCATGGGGGCGAAGGGTAGGCAAGGAGCGCCGGGGCGGCAAGCTTCGGAGCTGTCACTCAACACCGTATTCTTTGCCGAATGCAGCCTTCCCCTCCGCATCGGTGGCGGGCCAGCGGTTGTGGATGGTCCGGAGGGTGGACTGCCGTTCTTCGCCGGGCGGCAGGGCCAGCGCCCACTGGGTGGCGGTGTGGGGATCGAGCGCAGCGGCCGTCCCGGCGTAGGCCTGGACGGCGGGGATCTTGGCGTCGTCGTCCGGTGCCTGGGCGAGCCAGGATCCGGCGGCCTGCAGATCATTCCTCGCCCAATCCGACATCAGCTCCCTGACGACGTTGTGCATATTGGCTTCGGACAGTGTCCGGGCCGACCACTCGATCCATTGATCCACGTCCTTTGTGCGGTTGTGGGAAATACCGGCCGCGAATGCCTCCGCTTCGCCCGGGGTGAGTTCTTCGGTCCAACCGGCGGCGGCTGCGAATCCCCGCTCGCTGACGCTGCGGGCCAACTGCCGGAAAATCTGATTCACCGCTGTCTGCTGCGTCTTGGCATCACCCATCGTGCCGAGGTGATCGCGGAATCTGGCGAGTATCATTTTCCGGACCTTGGGAGTGCGGGCACCAAAGAGGATCTGGATAACGGTTTCCGGGGTGTTGGGCAGCGCGAGCTCTCCGAGGGTCTGGAAGGCGAGATCGGGATCGTGGGCGGCGAGGGCGGAAAGGACTCCGATCTTGGAATTCTCCGTGATGAGGTCCGGGTGCTTTTCCGAGTTGGCTTTCACCCACTCCAGCGCCGCGACCGGATCTTCCCCGGCCAGTTTGGACAAGGCGCTGGCGATGTGCGACTCTCCGATGACCGTCGGCGCAATCATTTCGCCGGAGTCCGTGACAAGCGCCAATGCGGACCGGGGATCGAGTTCCGCGAGCCAAACAAAGGCGTAGCCAACCAGATTTTGCAGAACGGGTTCGTGCTCCAATGCGTTGGTCGCACTCACTTCCGCGATAAAAATTTTCAATTGGGCTGCGTTCAGGTCCAGCAGGGGCGCAAGCAGCATCAGCCTCCGCTGTTCTTCCTCCTCCCTTGTTTCCCCTTCCGGCGGTGCCACGCGGGCGAGGGCAATGACCTCGCGGGCGATCCGGCGGGCGGTCTCGTCGCGATCGTCCCGGGGCCGCTTTCCGCGGGATGGATCGATCAGGCGGCCCGCGGAATTAACGGCAATCCCGAGCGAGCGGGCTGCCGCAATGAGCTTTTGGTGATCGGCATGCAAGGACGCCACCCGCTGGCGATCACGGAATCCGAAGCCGATCGCAATAACGCCGGCGACGAGCGTGAAAACGGTAAGGGCGGAGGAAGTTTTCATGGGCCGAATTTCTCCCACAGATTTCCGCGCAGGGCGGGATCCGCGATGTGGTCGATCAGGGGGCGGGCCTGTTCCTTGTGGGTTTGGGCGCGGTGGCTTTGGAGAAACGATGCCAGAACATCGTCGTTGTCGGCCTTTTCGTGAAATTGGAGTGCCAGTGCGGCGGCATGTTCAAAAGAAAATTTCACGTCGCGGGGGCCGAATCCAACCGCGCCGGCCAGCGCTTCGCCGGTAATTTTGTCCTGCGATCCCGGCAGCCAATAGGCGGCCCACTCCCGCATCGCATTGATGCTCCCGGTGGTGAGCGTGCCGCGGTTGGCGGCGGTGCTGATCTGGGTGCTGGCGGTTTGGTCCACCGCGCGGGCGCTTTCCGCCGCGCTGAGTTTTCCCTCACGAATCAAATTGGCAACACTCTCGAAACCGCCCTTCGATTGGAGATTATGGGCAACGAAGGCAAATGCATCGGCGATGTCTTTCTCTTTCTCCAAGGTGCTGCGGACCAGGGCGGCGTATCGGGCCGGGTCGAGTTCGGAGACCGCCATGATCAGGTAAAAATTCATTTTGGATTCGTTGGGAAACGCCTTTACCCGCTGTGCGGCGGAGGCCGGATCGGATTTGAGCAAGGCGGGGACGAGCGAGGCCTCGAAGCGCAGGCGCGGGTGGCTGAGAACGGCCACCCCCTTGCTATCGAAAGTTCCGGCGGCAATTTCCCGGTCCAACCAAGCGGCGGCCGCGGCGGGATCCTCATGCGCCCAAGCCGCCATCGCCTTCGAGAGCTGCATCATCAGGCCGCCATCGCCTTCGTTCATCCGGTGTTTGAGCTGTTCCAAAGCTCGCACGGCTGCTTTCTCGATAAACGGCCCGATCAGCATCCGATCCAGCGTCGAGCGCCAGCCCTCGGCGAGGTCGCTTGATTCGATTTCATGAAGCGCGGCGGCGATTTCCTCTGCGGACATTCGGGACAACTTCACTTGCAGGCGAGTCCGATCCCGCTGCCCGAGGCCTCCGCCGCCCGCCACGCCTGCGCGAGCGATCTCCGCCCAAGTCGCGTTCTGATCGCCAGCGGCTGCGGCCGGCGTTTGTGAGGATGCCGCTTCTGCGAAGTGCCGTTCCCGGATGGACTTCCGGAGGGCGGCCGTTTCGCCCTCCATCTCGCTGAGAGAGCGCCGCTGGAGACCGACCCATGTGCCGATCAGGGCGAGAGCGAGGACATGGAGAAAAATGAACCGGCCTTTCACACTCACGAGGAGATCGCAGCTCCCGGGGACGAGTCAAGGTCTGGCCGTCGGGGCCAATTAGATGCTTCCGAACACTTTACGAGAGACTTTCAGGATCACTGAACTAATCTGGCAGCCCGCAAGGCCCCGCACTTCTGCTGTTCCCCAATATGATTGCATCCACCTGTTCCCGATGGTTGCGGACGCTGACGATTGCCGGGTTGTTCGCGAGTGCGATCGGCCTTGCACAAGAAAACCTTGCGGACTTGCTGGAGATGCCGGGGATGAATATGGCCGATCCGGCGATGCGAAACGAGGTGGCCGGGCGCATGCGGGCGATCTCCGAGCAGCGCCGCTTGAATGCCAGAGCCCGCGCCGTGGCGCGTGGCCTTCCCCTGCGGATCACCCGCCCGAACGGCGTGACCCAGGAAATCGCCGCGTTTGATGGAGAGACACCGGTTTATTTCACCACTCACAACAGCAATACTGCGATTTCCACCGGGGCGAACAGGGTAAGGATCGACTATGGGATTGATGGTTCTGGAATCACGATCGGGATGTGGGACGGGGGATCGGGGAGACCGACCCATCAGGAGTTCGGCGCGCGGATGGTGGTGATGGACGGCGCGGCGTCAATCGATCATGCCACGCATGTGGGTGGGACCCTCGCGGCAGCGGGAACCGTTGCCAGTGCCATGGGAATGGCCCCGGCGATGGTGGTGGATAGCTACGATTGGAACAGCGATGTTTCCGAGATGACCTCGCGGGCCGCGACCGGACCGGGACAGGCGGGAAAACTCTATCTCTCAAATCACAGTTATGGCTATGTCAGCGGATGGAACTATGTAAACAATGGAACCCGGGTGTGGGAATGGTATGGCAACGGGACCACCACCACCTCGATCGAACAGGATTTCGGGCGATACAACCAATATGCGCGCGACCAGGACTCCCTCTCCTTCAACGCTCCCTACTACCTGATTTTCAGAAGCGCGGGCAACGAACGCACGAACAACCCGTCGGTGGGTCAAAATGTTGCCCTATCCGCGGGGAGTTCCACGGTGGTGGAATACGATCCCACGCTCCATCCCGCGGGCGACGGAACCTACCGGGGCGGATTTGAAACGGTCACTTTTGACGCCCTCGCGAAGAACGTGATGACTGTCGGCTCGGTCACGGATGCGGTGACCGGCGGGTCCCGCGACCCGTCGAAGGCGAATTCCAGCAACTTTTCCTCCTGGGGTCCGACCGATGACGGTAGGATCAAGCCCGATGTGGTTGCGAACGGCGATGGGGTTTACTCCACCTTGGCCGGCAGCAACACGTCCTACGGCACCTATAGTGGAACAAGCATGTCGTCGCCGAACGCCGCCGGATCGGCCGCGCTGCTGATTCAACACTACGGCAATCTCTTCCCCGGGCAGGCGATGCGTGCCAGCACGCTCAAAAGCCTTCTCATCCACACCGCGGATGACCGCGGAAACCCGGGCCCGGATTACAAATTCGGCTGGGGGCTCATCAACGCCAAAGCCGCCGCCGATCTCCTCAGCGATCATCACGACTATCCGGAAAAACAGCGGCTTACCGAGGATCAGCTCAGCACCAGCACCGCCAGCCGCACTCACGCTTTTGTCTGGGATGGCGCCTCTCCAATCCGCGCCACGCTCGGCTGGACGGATCCCGCCGGCACCGCCACCTCCACTTCAGACCTCCGGAATCCCCGGTTGGTTAACGACCTCAATCTCAAAATCATCGCACCCGGGGGTGAGGAATACTTCCCATTTGTCATGCCTTTCGTGGGCACATGGACCCAGGCATCCATGGATTCCGCGGCCATTACCGGCGTGAACACCACCGACAATTTGGAACAGGTGGTTATTTCCGGTCCGCCGGCCCTTGGTACCTATCAGATGGTCGTCTCCTTCTCCGGCACCCTCACCAACAACAGCCAGAAGTACTCGCTGCTGCTTTCCGGCTCGACCGACGATGAACCGCCGCCACTCCCGCTCACCGTCACGGCAGTCACGCCTGACACCGGTTTGCCCGGCACCGTGGTGATGGACCTGGCTGGCAGTGGTTTCCTGAACGAAACCGCCGTGAAGCTTTCCCGCACCGGCTACCCGGACATTGCCGCCAGCAACGTGCAATTGATCGATGGTATCCTGCGCTGTGAGATCGATCTCGCCGGTACCGCCCCCGGGAAGTCGGATGTGGTTGCGACCAATCCTGATAATGAAACTTTCACTTTGGCGGGCGCTTTCACTGTGCTTGGTGCCCTTTGGAGTGAGAATTTCGACGGAACGTGGACCGGATGGATGTCCAACGCTTCGCTAGGGTCGAATGATTGGGCTCCCACGGAAGCCAAGAGCCACTCGCCCGCCCGCTCGTATTATGCCGCGGCTCCGGCTTCCAAGACCACCACTCATCTCATTTCTCCGTCGATCTCCATCCCCGCGAATGGGAACAATCTCCAGCTCAAATTCTGGCACGATTACAATCTTCAGTCCGGCCAGGATGGCGGCAGACTGGAATTCTCCATCGATGGCGGCTCGTGGATTGATATCGAGTCCTCAGGTTCGGGTGCGGTTTTTGCAAGCAATGGCTACAACACGACCATCAGCGGCGGCGGCCCCCCGCAGAACCGCAGCGAGTTTACGGGGCAGCGGGCTTGGTCAGGCAACAGTGGCGGCTTCATTGAAACCATCGTCAATCTAACTGATTCGGCCCGATTCGCAGGGAAATCCCTGCGTGTGCGCTGGAGCCTCGCCACCAATTCCAGCACCGCAAGCCACGGTTGGTATGTCGATAGCATCGCGCTGGCCGGTGGGGGAGATCTTGCGAATGAAGCCCCGGTCGTCACTTCCGCCGCTACCACCTCTTCGGAAGAAACCGTTACGGATACGGATGGTGCCGTCTTCCAAGTCATTCGCGGGGCGTCCGCCGCGGTTTCGGTCGGGGCGACAGATGACGGTGGAGAGGCGGATTTACATTACACTTGGGCGGTCGTAACCGGCAATCCGGTCTATTTTTCACCCAATGACAACAACGCCGCCAAGTCAGCCACCGCGGATTTCGAGGCCATTGGAGATTATCAGATCACGGTCTCCATTCGCGATCTCCAAGGACTTACAACCAACAGTTCACTCAACGTCCGCGTCGTTCAGACAGCCTCGGATCTGGCGGTCTCACCCGCGACGGCCAGCTTGCCGGTTGAAGCAACCCAAGGATTTTCGGCGACTTTGCTTGATCAGTTTGGCGGCGAAATGACGATTGACACCTCTTCGCTCACCTGGTCAGCCAGTGGCGGCGGGGCGATTGATTCGACCGGCTTGTTTGTTGCCACGGATGCCGGAGGGCCGTTTGTGATTACTGCCTCGGAGAACGGCTTCTCAAGCACCGCGGCGGTCACGGTCACTCCCGCCCAAGCCACTGTCGTCCTTGGCGATCTCATTCAAACATACGACGGCACCCCACGCGCGGTTGGCGTCACAACGTCGCCAGCCGGATTGGAAACTATCATCACCTACGAGGGTTCCATGGAGGTTCCGATCCATGCGGGCAGATATGCAGTGGAAGTCAATATCACCGACCCCAACTACCAAGGCGGAGTCAGTGGCGGGCTGGTGATATCCAAAGCGGAGGCGACGCTGGTCCTCGGCGACCTTGCGGCGGATTATGATGGCACGGCGAAATCGGCCACGGCGGTCACCACGCCCGCGGGCTTGGCGGTTGATCTCACTTACGACGGTTCCTCCGACCCTCCATCCGACGCAGGGACCTACGAGGTGTTGGCGACCATTTCCGATCCGAACCATGAGGGCGGAGTCTCTGGCGAGCTGGTGATATCGAAATCGGCGGCGATGCTGGTTCTCGGCGACCTTGCGGCGGATTATGATGGCACGCCGAAATCGGCCACGGCGGTCACCACGCCCGCCGGGCTGGCGGTTGATATCACGTATGACGGTTCCTCCGATCCGCCGACCGGCGCCGGGACGTACGAGGTGGTGGCAATCATCTCGGATCCGAACCATGAGGGCGGAGTCTCTGGCGAGCTGGTGATATCGAAAGCGGCGGCGACGCTGGTCCTCGGCGACCTTGCGGCGGATTATGATGGCACGGCGAAATCGGCCACGGCGGTCACCACGCCCGCCGGGCTGGCGGTTGATATCACGTATGACGGTTCCTCCGATCCGCCGACCGGCGCCGGGACGTACGAAGTGGTGGCGACCATCTCGGATCCGGACCATGAGGGCAGCGTCTCTGGCGAGCTGGTGATCACAGAAATGACCTACGCGCTCTGGATCGAATCTCAATTCAGCGCTGCGGCGATCAAATCCGGGGCCGCCGGTCCTGATCAGGACCATGATCGCGATGGGTCGAGCAACTTGGCCGAATATGCCTTGGGAACCGACCCGTTCGCTTTCACCCCGCCATTGGCATTTCGTCTCGATTCCGACTTCCTGACACTCTCGTTCATGCGTCCGAAGCATCGTTCCGACGTGGGTTACCAAGCGGAATCAAGCGATCGTCTGGGTCTCTGGTTAGCCGCTCCGCTTGAGGTTATCGGGGAAAACGGAGATTGGGAAAGTCTGCGTGTTCGGGTGCTCCGGACCGACTCGCCAGACCAATTGTTCCTCCGCCTGCGGTTTGAGCTCCTGGAGGATGCGGAAAACCGTTAGATGAATAGATATTCATGTTTCAGCCAAGTGACCAGATCTTCTCTTCCTTTTTCCGATTTGAGGTCGGCAAAGAGAAAGGGGCGCGCCCCGCGTTGTTGTTTGGCATCACGTGCCATCACTTCGAGGTCGGCGCCCACGTAGGGAGCCAGCTCGGTTTTGTTGATAAGAAGGAGATCGCTGGTGCGGATGGCAGGGCCGCCCTTGCGCGGGATCTTGTCACCCTCGGCGACATCGATTACATAGATATAGGCATCGACAAGTTCAGGGGAAAAGGTCGCAGACAAGTTATCGCCGCCGCTTTCGATGAGGATGAGTTTGAGGTCGGGATGGCGGTTTTCCAGGTCGACCACTGCGGCCATGTTCATGCTGGTGTCGTCGCGGATCGCCGTGTGTGGACATCCGCCGGTTTCCACGCCGATGACCCGGTCCGCCGGCAGGATGCCTTCACGGAGAAGGAACTCGGCATCCTCCCGGGTGTAGATGTCATTGGTGATGACTGCCAATGAGATCTCGTCCTTGAGCCATTGGCAGAGACGCAGGACGCACATGGTTTTCCCGGAACCCACAGGGCCGCCGATGCCGAGGCGGAACGGACGCCGGGATTCAGGAGATGAAGAGTCTGGAGTGGGCGCGGGCATGGCGGAGGGATGCGATTTCAAGGAGGGGATTGAACCAGCCGTCCGGCTGTAGGGAAAGAGCGGTATCGATGTCTTCCCCGAGTATATCGAGGGTCCGCCGGGTGATCTTTTGGACGGCGGTCTGGCCGATCCGCATGAGCTTCATGGAAGCCGCGGTGAGGCCTGCGACCGATTGGAAGCTGAAGGCGCGGGCGGCGTGGCCGATCGGAAGGTCGCGGAGCTCGAGTGCGGTGACAATGAGCTGGTGGGCGCGAGGGATCGATTCGCGGATCTGGGAAACGAGAGGCGACGTGTCGAGCTGGGCGAGCAGATCAAGCCGCTGGGAACCGATGCGGCGGGATGCGTCGCGGAGTTCGGCCGGGATGCGCCAGGCATCAAGTTCGGCATCGAGAGTGAGGAGTTGATCTGAATCGGCGGTCCGGGCCGCGGCGTGGGCTTGGGCGAAGAAGGGCACCTCGAACGTGAGCAGGGAGGGGACAATCTGGTTGGCAAGGAAGTCCTCAAGGTCCTGGGGCGTGCGGACAATCCCGGATTCCACGAGTTCTTCGAGCCCGAATGAATGGGCGTAGGCACCGGAAGGATAGGCGGTGTCGTTCAATTGAAAAAGCCAGAACCAAGAATCCGAAGGCATGGGGGAGGGTAGTAATGTCGGGGCAATCAGGGCCAGCATGGATTCACGAGTGGTTTTCCGGCAGATCCGGGCCGGGACGAACTTCAAGGAGTGTGGGCCATCGCCTTCATCGGCGTGAAAACAACCTTGGGCTCGGTGTGGGCCCAGCTTTCCCGTTCGAGCAGTTGGGCCATCGCTTCATCGTGAAGGACCCGGATCGCTTCCGGCAGGATCTCCGCGGGCAGGTGGAGGTTGCCGACCTTCCACGCGACGAGGGCGGCATGATCCGCGGACGAAAAGGGGACTTCATAAACCGTCTCAGGAAGCTGGCGCACAATGTAATCCCGGCCACTCATATGGAAAATGACGCATCCGTCGTTGAGTCTGGAGTCGAGATCGAATCCAAATTCGGTACCATCCTCCGCCGTGCCACGCCAGCGACGTTTGAGAAAAAGCCGGCGCTCGGCGGCGAGAGTGACCTGGCAATCGGCGGGGAGACCGGATTGCTCCGCGAGTTTGCGCTGGATGATATGCATGACGGTGTCGGTCAACTTCGATTGGCCTGGATCTCCCGCATTTTCTCAAAGGTTGATCGATTGCCTTCAAGGATGAAATCCCTAACGGAGTCTTCCGGCTCGAGGTTCCAGTTACCCCGGTCAAAGGTCCCGCCGAGAATGATTCCGTCAGCCCTTGGAAACATATAGAAAGAGTTGGTGATCAGATTGTATTCCACGGCGGGTTGCGGCAACACGACTTCCAACTGGCCCTTGATCGGAATGAGTTCCTCGTCCCCAAAGAGCCTGCGCGCGCCGAGACCGCTGCAGTTGAAGATGATGGTCTGGGGAAGTTGCATCACCTCGGCCGCATTGCCGAATTCGCGGATCACGATTCCGGCACCCGCCGACCGCACGTCGCGCAGCAGGGTGGGAAGATAGACGGAAGGTTCTATCAGCATCGTATGGAACCTGCGCACATGGTTTGCAGGGAAGGCGTGCTCGCCCGGGCCGAAATCGCGGAATCCGGTCTGGAGGTGATGGAGGACTCCGCCCGGTCCGCCGATCCATCCGTCGGCGGGCGGCCCGTCGCTCAAATAGTAATTGGGAAGCCACCGGACTCCCCAGCGGGGCCCCACGAGATTTTGGAAATACCGGATCGAGAAATTCGCCGCTTCCACATATTGCGCGCCAAATTCCTCCGTGCGCCTGCTGTTGTCAAAAACGGAAACCGGCCAGCATTGGGCCCCCGCGATATTGGAAGTCGTTTCCGGCGGAAGGTCGCGGGTGTAGAGTGTGACCTCGGCACCCCGGAGCTGCAACAGGCGGGCGGTGCTGAGTCCCATCACACCACCTCCCAGCACGGCGCAGGACACGCCGGCCAGCGGAGGAGCCAGTTGGAGGGCGAGATTCGCCGATCCCCACGAAAGCGTCATTCCGCCACCACCATGGCCGTAGTTGTGAATTAGGGATTTGCCGCCAAAGTCTTCCCTGCGGACGACAAAGCCCGATGGGCGGAAGGGCCGGAGCCCGGTGACCGTGCGAATCCTCAGGGAAGGATCGATTCTTACCGGGGCCAGAAATTGTCCCTCCAGCTCTGGCGACGCTGCGGGAGATTTTACCGGATCGGGGTCGGCCGGGGGGGCGCTGGAGGCACGTCGCTGACGGCAACCCGGGACACCGGCAAGCCCGCCCAAGGCGAGGGAAATGGCGAGGCGACGATTCATCGATTCATCATGGACTTGGAGCCGGATATTCCATGGGAGGCCGGGACTGGCGATCCGAAAAGGCCGAAATCGGCGCGGGCGGGCCGGTTCCATCAGAGTCGGCCGGCGGGTTCAGCCCGGTGGCGCGGTCGCCGGGAGTGCGGGCGGCGCTGCGGTTTTCAGACGGGAAACCTGCGGAAATCGGGTCTCCCCGGCAAGGGCACCGACAAAAGTTGATCTCCTCCGGAAACCCACTAGGCTCCGTCACCCAGTCGATCATGACCAACGACCCCGATCACTTCAACCAGGCGCTGTTCGAGAAACTGCTGCACTGTGAGTTGTTCGTGACCTACCAGCACGCCTTCCGCTGCGCCACCGGCCTCCCCTTGCGTTTGGTCCGGCCCGATGCTGGCATTCGATTTCTCTGCGAACAGAAAGAAAATGGCAGCCCGTTCTGCGAGCAACTCAATCTGTGCGCCACCGCATGCCAGGCCTGTGTCAAGGTCAACGAGCGCTTGCTGGAAAATGCCACCGTGAACGGCCCCACCACCTGCCATTGTTTCTCCGGAATGTCCGCGACCGCCGTCCCCGTCCGCCACGGTGCCTCGCTTCTCGGATTTCTCCGGACGGGTCATGTGTTCCATCAGATTCCGGAGCCGGAAGCATTCGAAACCGTCGCTAAGACGCTTTCGCGCCAAGGACTGCGGACGCAAGACACCGCGGCGCTCAAAGAGGCGTATTTCCAGACCCGCGTCGTGGAGCCCGAACGCTACCAGAGCATGGTCACCTTGCTGGCCACCTTTGCCCGGCAACTTTGCCGACATGCGGAAAAGCTCGCGATCATCAGTGATGGCAGCGAGCCGGCCGCGGTCGCCCGCGCGCGCAAGTTCATCGATGAAACGCTGGCCGATCCGCTGCCGCTTTCGCTGGTCGCCCGCCATTCGGGGCTCAGCGAATCGCACTTTTGCCGGGTGTTCAAGGAATCGACGGGCCTCACGCTCACCGATTACGTGAACCGGCGGCGGATCGAGTGGGCGAAGAGGGAATTGCTCAAGCCCGAGGTTCGCGTGTCCGAGATCGCGTTCCAGATCGGCTACCAATCACTTTCCCAATTCAACCGCAGCTTCGTCCGATTCACCGGCAATTCTCCGACCAACTTCCGGCGCGAGGAATTCGCCAAGGCCACTTCGGTCTAACTCGCGCGGGAAAAACCGATCCGCCGATCGCAGTGATGCCGGAAACAGCCTCCGTCTCGTCATAATGCTCCGCGATCGGCTGATGGAACTGTCGCGATCTGAGCTATCGGATGACGGCCGGGGCGGAACGGCAGCGAAGTCGGTAGGAATCGCTTGATGGCTGGGGGAAGCGGGACAGATTTCCAAGATGCAAAAGCTTCTCTCATCACTGGTTGCTGGCCTCGGCGCGGTCGCCTGCGGGGCCAATCCGGGCGAACCCGGAGACGATCCCCAGGCCGAGCGGCGGGCGGAAATGGTGGAAACCCAAATCGCCAGGCGCGGCGTGGACGACCCGCGGGTGCTCGAGGCCATGCGAAAAGTCCCGCGGCATCGTTTCATGCCGCCGGAAATGCGGGACAGGGCGTATGATGACAGCCCCGTGCCGATCGGTCACGGACAGACGATTTCCCAGCCGTATATCGTCGCTTTCATGACACAGGCGCTGGATTTGAAGGGAGACGAAACCGTCCTGGAGATTGGCACGGGCTCAGGTTACCAAGCCGCCATTTTCGGCGAGCTGGTGAAGCAGGTTCACTCGATCGAGATCGTCAAACCGCTGGGCGAGCGTGCCGCGGAAGCGCTCGCCGATGCGGGCTATGTGAACGTGAAAACTCGTGTCGGCGACGGCTTCCGGGGCTGGCCCGAGGCGGCGCCGTTCGATGCCATCATGGTAACCTGCGCGCCCGATGACATCCCGCGGCCGCTCGTGGAGCAGCTCGCCGAAGGCGGCAGGATGATCATCCCCGTCGGTCCCCAAGGTGAGCCGCAGGAGCTCATCCTGTTGACCAAGCGGGCAGGACAAATCGAGCGGCGAAACGTGTTGCCGGTGCGGTTCGTGCCAATGACGGGCGAGGCGGAGCGGTAAGGTCCGGGTGGGCGCCCGGCAGTGATACGGGCGTCGCGCCAAAAGTCGCGGCACCATCCACGCGCGGAAAAGTTTGCGGGGGGGGGGCGGGGCACCTAGGAATGCCGCCGATGCCAAACCGCTTCTACGAGGCTTTCGACACCGAACGGCGATCCGGCGCGAGCGACCCGGGCGACTACCGGACGCCCTTCCAGATCGACCGGGACCGGGTGCTGCACACGCCGACCTTCAGGCGCTTGCAGAACAAGACGCAGGTGTTCTGGAGCGGCGAATACGACTTTTATCGCACCCGCCTGACTCACTCGCTGGAGGTCGCTCAGATTGGAAAATCCATCTGTCATTGGCTCAGGACCCGCGCGGACGGTCCATTGGCGGACGACTTTTTCATCGATCCGGATCTGGTCGAGGCGATCTGCCTCTCCCACGACCTCGGCCACCCGCCCTTCGGTCACGCCGGCGAACGCACGCTCAACCACCTGATGCGCGGATATGGCGGATTCGAGGGAAACGCCCAGACCCTGCGTCTTCTAACAGAACGGATTTTTTCCGCGAAACGCAGCGGCATGGATCCGAGCCGCGCGTTTCTCGACGGGGTGTTGAAATACAAGTCGCTTTGGACCGAGCTGGCCTCGACTTCCGGAGAACCGCCCGGGCATCATTTCATTTATGATCGCCAGCACGAGTATTTGGATTGGGCGATGGGCGGAAACGATTTCCCGCTGGAACTTCCGCCAGGGAAATCGCGCGACGCTTTCAAGTCGATCGAGTGCCAGATCATGGACTGGGCGGACGACACCGCCTACTCGCTCAACGATCTGTCGGACAGCGTGCGGGCGGGTTTCCTGACATTGGAGAAAATCGAGACGTGGGCCGAAAAGTCAGGCGAACCGCACGGCGAAGACACGCCGCTGGGCGATCTCATGCAGGCGATTCGGCGGCGCCGGGTGGATCCTTTCGTCGGGAAACGCATTGGCAGATATATCCAGGCCGCGCATCTGGAAACCGATGTCAATTTCCTCAGCGGAGCAACCCAACGGTATCGTTACCGGCTGGCGGTGGAAGATTCTGTTAGGTCGGAGTCGGAAACGTTCAAGCGGCTCGCATTCGAGGTGGTGTTTCTCTCACCGCAGCTAAAGCAGCTCGAGCACAAAGGCAGCCGGATGCTCCGGCAGTTATGGGAAGTGATCGGCGAAAGATATATCTCAGGCGGCACCATCGATGGTCAGGATTTCCAGCTCCTCCCCGCCGACACCGCCGCGGAGATCGCCGCCGCGCCGGACGAAAACCACCGCGCCCGTCTCGTCTGCGACTTCCTCGCCGGCATGACCGACGGCTACGCGGCCCGCACCTACAAACGCCTCTTCTCGCCGGACTTCGGCTCGATCGGCGATCTGGTGGGGTGAGGCGCGGCGATCCGCCTCGTTGCAAGCCTGAATCCCGGGCAGACGCCCATGGCAAGCTGGGAACGAGGGATGCTCCAGCGTCAGCGCCACGTGCACCACCTCCGCCACCGCCTCCGGCGGCAGCTTCGGGTTCAGCTGGCTCACCGCATCCGTCAGCCGCCCCTTCAAGACCACCGCCCGGAAATCCTACCGCTCCGGTGCCCCGCCCTCCGGCGAAATCACCGTGCCGTTCACGTAGCCCCAGCCCGTGTCCTGGAACCACTGGATCGCGAGCTGTTCGAGTTGGTCTTCGGTGATCATGGCTTTTTCACTTTCTCCGGCAGTTCCATGATCAACCGGTCAAAGTCTGCCTCGAGCAACCGATCCTCCACGATGCGGTATTTCTCGGATTCACTCTCGGCGTGGGCGTGGGCAATTTCTGCAGTCACTTTGTCGGCATACTGCAGGATTTCCCGGTCGGTCGCGGCAATGAAGCGGGTGAGGCGGATTTCCCAATCCTGCATCGTCATGGGAATCTCACGCAGCGCCATGTCTTCGGCCAAATCCAGGCAGGCGGGGGCGTTGCAGTTGTGCCATTTCGTTCTCAGTGAGGTAGATTTTCGCCACGCTGACATCGAACTTCTGGATTTTACCCTTGGGCGCGTCTTTCCAGGTAGTGAGACCCTTGTACCCCACGGCGATGATGGCGGAGAGGTTGTAGTGCTGCGTATCGTAGGTTCTGCCGTCGGCGGCAGTTATCCGAAAATTTCGGATAACTGAATCCCGTTCCAACTCTTTGTCGCTGAAAACCTTTTTGAGGTGGTAGTTGATCGTCCGGACATCCACATCGTAGAGCTGCCCCATCATCTTCTGGCTCAGCCAAACGTTCCCATCGGAGTAAACAGCTTCCACACCGCCAGAACCGCTGGCAGCCACAAAGCTCAGGTATTCCGCCGCCGAAGAACGAACCAGCGAGACTTAGTGTTCTTCTTGGAGCGTCCGCCGACTGTAGGTTTCTTTTTGCTCATGGGATTTCCTTTATTTCAGATCGAACTTTTAAGAAATGCTTAACAACAGCCCGTTCGATCTGCACTAGAGAAGTCTCTCCCCGTCTTCCTCTTCCGCCCCAACGGGGCATCATCCGATAGCCCAGGGCAGCGCCCTGATCTTTATACACAAATAGAGGCACCCGCCACCGGGTCCTCGGGACCGAATGAAAATTTCTTGAAATTCTTCTGTACCTGTCAGAAACATCCGTTTAAATGGGTGGCGTGCGACCGCACGCCCCAATGGCCGAAGATTTCACCTCTGAATTTTCCAATGCTGAACTCAAGGATTTGAGGCGTACCCGGCGTTTGGGCACGGTCGTGGCTGCGATGGCGAAAGCGCCGGGTCTAAGCATTTCTGCGGCCTGCGGTGGCTGGAGCGAGACCATGGCGGCCTATCGTTTGTTGAACTGCAAGCATGTCACACCCGCAGCGCTGCTTGCCCCGCACCGCCAAGCCGTGGTGGAACGCTGCGCACAGTATGCCTGCGTGGCGGTGTCGCAGGACACGACGGAGCTCGACTATTCTCATATGAAGGAAACCGAGGGACTCGCACCGCTCAACGAGGATTACCGCAGGGGTTTGTTCATGCACTCGCTCTATGGTGTCTGAAGATGGTTTGCCCTTGGGACTGTTGGACACCGGAATGTTGATCCGCGACGATGAGACATTTCGCACCGCCGCCGCGCGCAAACACCTTCCCATCGAGGAGAAGGAGAGTTTTCGTTGGGTGGAAGGTTATCGTAGAACCTTGGAACTGTCACGTAGCGTGCCGGGATGCGAGGTATTTTCCATCAGTGATCGCGAAGGTGATATTTTTGAAGTTTTCGAGGCGTGGCAACTGGCAGTCGAAGAGGGCCAGCCTGCGGAGTGGATCATTCGCGCCAATCAGGACCGTGCCTTGACGGGCATGGTGGAGGGCGATCCCGCGAAACTCTTCGCCGCGCTGGCGCAAGCTCCGGTATTGGGAGAAATCGAGTTTAAGATCCGGGCGAAAAAGGGCACCAAGAAAGTCAAGGGAAGCACCGTGCAAACCTCCCGCAACGGACGCACGGTGCGGCAGACGATTCGTGCGATGAAAATCACACCACGACCTCCCTGGCGCAAGGGCAAGAAGTTGAAGGAGGTTTCATTCCGGGCGATTCTGGCCGAGGAAACCGACCCACCTGATGGAGAAGATCCGATCCGTTGGGTGCTGCTCACCAGCAAGGAAGTGACCACGCTCGAAGAGGCGCGCCGTATCCTCAACCCGGCTCCCATCGTGCAAAAGCAATTGCAGCCATGTGGACGATGAGATCGAACACTCCGTTCTGCCCCAAATGGATGAGATTGCCCTGGATGGTTTTCATGATTGGAGTTTCTCCCGCTCCGGATTCCGCCTCCGGCGTATGTCTATTATTTGGGAATGAAACCGGCGCATTCCTGAGTTGAGTTCAGGATAACCCATGAGATAGAATGCCCGCCAAACCCGATTTTCAAGCAATTCTTCGTGCTTTCTGGGATTTTTCATTGGACCTTCTTGCTCAGTTCAGCATGTAATTCCCAGCCATTGTCGAAATACTTTTGCAGGAGAAGCTTGTTAATCGACTCATGCTTATGGTCCTTTTACGTCTCGTTGCCTCTCTGTCAATTGGTTTCGGTCCAACCAGCAGGGGCCAAGGGAATCGGGAATGTCATTCATGCAATTAAAAGGTTATTTCGATTCATAAGAACTTATGGCTGGAGTAGCGATTGGACCAGTTGAAAAAGTATGCGACAGTCTGAAGTAAAGGAAAATATCTGTTGAAAATGACAAATGGCTATCTATCAAAATGTTTCGCCGAGTTCTTTCAGAGCTACTGTCAGAACTTTGTCACGCCACAACCGGAAGCGTTCGAGAACGCCCCCAAGGGTCTCGTTGTAGAAAAAGACGAAAGCTTCATCGGACACCGGGACGACAGTCGAATGGGTCTGTTCGTTTCCCTCGACACCGCGGAACTCCAGGAACGGAGCGCAGACGAGACTACCGCTGAATGGTCGTCCGATGCCATGAAAGGCGAATACAAGTCTGGCCCGCCGTTCCCACACCATGTTCAGGCTAATCCATGAACGGTAGGAAGAAGTGTCCGCGAAGTAGCAGAGATGGTCACGTGCATTGTCGATGATCTGTCCCCAGTAGTAGTGTTTATTCGTGTCGTCAGACCATTTTACAAACGCGATCCCGCGGCTATCCAAACGCAGCAAGACCTCTTGAAGTCCTGGCACTAGATTCTCGAAGGCTGCTTCAGTGTCTTTTTCGAGCGCCCTGGAATACTCAAAAACCTTCCTCTGATCTTGCTTCTTAGTTTCCCGTGACTTGGTAGCCACCTTAAGAAGGTTACCCATCACCGAGGCGACATCCGTGCCAGCGGTCAGGATATTTTCAGACAGAGCGGTAGCTTTGCGGAACTGGGTCCGCTGCAATGCAGCAAATAGATCGACCAAAGGCTTGAGGTCGCCCTTGTCCCCTGCTTCAAGCGCATCCAGGTATTTGTTCTTGTCATCGCGCGTGACCACCAGCGGAAACAGACCAGCTCGGATAAGAACAAGCGATGCCAAGGCACGGGAGACCCGGCCATTGCCGTCCTGAAACGGATGGATCTGAGAAAAACGATGATGCAGCCACGCGGCTTCCACTTCCGGGGCGACACCATCCGCAAGATGCAGTTCATGTAGTTCCACCAAGCGGTCCATTTCGGATGAAACCTGCTCGGGATTACAGTAGGCGAAAACCACTCCATTTTTGGTGGGATAATTCGGTTGTGTCTTCCAATCGCCCTTGATCAACGGGATATCGATAAGCTTGCCTGTGCTGTCTTGCCCTTCGGTAAAATCCTGACTGCGGACCAATGCCCCGTGCAACTCTTTGATATAAGAAGTGGAAAGTTTGCGCTTCTGGCTGATAAAATCAAAAACGCCTTCAAGAGCATCTTGCTGATCTCTGAGTAAATTGATCACGTAGCTGGTCGGCTTGTCTGTTGAGCCGTGCGTCAGAAACTCCGCTTGGAATCCCCGCTCAATAAGCGTCTGGGTGATACCGCGATCAATTTGATAAAGATTCTCGATGATTCCCGTCTCAATTGCCCACTCACGGCTCATCCGTTCGGTGAACTGATTTAATTGACTAGTACCGCCCAACCTCTCCTTTTGTTCCGCCCAGATTTTCCGGATGCTGCCAATTTCAGATGCCGCTAGCTCTTGCCAAGGAATTTCGATATCTGTAATTCCAGATTCAGGGTTCCATATGTTTTGAGTTAAGGTATTCATAGGATGAACTGATGTATTTTTAAGCCGCAAACGGAAGCAAAATTGTTAGCGACTCTAAATCTGCTCGGACATTCTTGTTTTTCGTGAGGAAGCAGATATGGGCGGGAATCGTGTTATTGGTGAAGAGTGGACCGGGGAGGCCGACCATGCACTCGACGAGATTCGCCTCGATCAAGGCGCGGCGGATATCGCCCTCACCGCTGGAATTCGAACTCATGGAGCCATTGGCCAGCAGCAGGACCATCGAGCCATTCGGCGCGAGGTCCGTCGTCGCTACGCTATGCCCGGACGAGTTTTGGAGCATGTGCTGGACCCAGGCGAAGTTGGCGGGAAGAGAAGAGTTGACCGCAAAGGCGCAAAGGTCGCCAAGGAACGCGAAGGAGGAATTCGAGTGGGGGCGGAGGTCCGGAAATTGGTCTTGTGTAAAGGAATTGGGGAGTGGTGACACTCCTGTCGCTCTCTTCATTTTCCTAACGACAAGAGCGTCGTCACTCCTGAATTCGATGCTGCGGATGGCCCTGTTCTTCGCCGCGGGCCGCCAGGTGATGGGCTTGGGCTGATTCGGCCGCTTTCGCCGGGGCTTGTGCCGCCCTTTCAGGGCTTGGGTTCTGTATCGGGGCAGGCTCCCAAGGCGCTGCCCTGGACTGAGGCATTGCGCCCCGTTGGGGCTGAAGAAATGTCCGAGGATGTCCTTCGCATGGAGATCCGCGTGCTGGGACGGGATGCTGGGGATGAGGTCGATGAGGCTACCTGTCGTAGCTGCGCTATGCCGGGGCAAGCTGAGATTGATCCGCGCCGCCGCGCATCCTCTGCGGGCTGCCTTGGCAGGCAGTCTAACTCGATCCGCTCGGTTCGCGGGATCGATTCGGGCTTGTAGCGTCGGTCGGCGACCGTCGCTGGTTTTCTTGCTTCTACGGCGGTGTGCGAAACGGGTAGTATGTGACGAATTCGTGCGACGGTCACCGACCGACGCTACAGTTTCTCGCAAGCCCTTGAGCTTCGGGTTCTCCTTCTCGATGGCCTGCAGCGCGTCGTCGATGAGCTTGCCGGTGGAGGTGATTTTATAAGGGAGACCTGGCATCTTGCCCGTGGCCTTTTCCTTTTGAAGAGACAGGCGAGACGCCTGTGCCCCCTTGTAATGGGTGCGCAGTCGGCCGGCGGCGGTCCAGATCTTCTTCTCTAGCTCGCGGAGGAAGGTCTGGGAGGAGGAATCGGGCATTCGGGGGTTTAGCTGCCGCACGCTAACCAGTCGCATTTCTGCGGGAAGGAAAAAGGGGGGCTCGGGAGCGGCGTTTCAGGATCCGTGCCGGGAGGCGGTTTGTGGGACGAAGGGGCTGCGGGGTTGACCTCGCGGGCCGGGCGGTTGTTCATTTGCGCACGCAGATGTCCGCTTCCCCGCCCGAATCGAAACCGCTGGTGATGACGCCTCATGAGGCGCTCAAGCGGCATTTCGGGTTTTCGGGGTTTTTGGAGGGGCAGGAGGAGGTGATCCGGGAAATCACCTCCGGCCGCGACGGACTGGTGGTGATGCCGACGGGTGGCGGAAAATCGCTGTGCTACCAGATCCCCGCGCTGTGCTTCGGCGGGGTGACGCTGGTGATTTCCCCGCTGATCGCGCTGATGAAGGACCAGGTGGACGCGCTGGTGGCACGCGGGATCGCCGCAACGATGATCAACTCGACGCTTTCATGGCCGGAACAAAGGGAGCGGCTGGATGGAGTGAGGGAAGGGCGGTGGAAACTGGTGTATGTCGCGCCGGAACGCTTCCGTGCGGAGAGTTTTCTCAAGGCGATCGAGGGGGTGGAGATCTCGTTGTTCGCGGTGGACGAGGCGCACTGCCTCAGCCAGTGGGGCCATGATTTCCGGCCGGATTACCTGCGGCTCGGGAAAGCGCTGGGAAAAATCGGCCGGCCGCAATGCATCGCCCTGACGGCGACCGCCACGCCGATCGTGCGCAATGATATCCGCTCGGTGCTCGCGCTGCGGGAGCCGTTCGAGCGGGTCAGCGGATTTTCCCGGCCGAATTTGGCACTCACCATCACGGCGGTGGAAAAAGCGGCGCAAAAGGACGAGCGAATCCGCGCGATCGTCGCCGCGCATCGCACCGGCATCATCTACTGCGCGACCCGTAAGAAAGTGGAATCGGTTTCCGAAACGCTCGCGAGCTGGGGCTTGAAATGCGTGGCCTACCACGGCGGGATGGGCGATCAGGACCGGGAGCGGGCCCAGGAAGTATTCATCCGCCGCCAGGCCGATGTCGCCGTCGCCACCAATGCGTTCGGGATGGGAATCGACCGCGCGGACGTGCGCTTTGTCATTCATTATGAGATTCCCGGTAGTGTGGAGGCGTATTATCAGGAAGCCGGCCGGGCCGGTCGGGACGGCGAGGCGGCGGTTTGCGAACTGCTTTTCAACTATGCCGACACGCGCACCCAGGAGTTCTTCATCGATGGCGCAAATCCCACCGCGCAGGTCATCCGCTCGATCTATCAGTATCTGCTGAACGAGGCGGATCGCGATTACGAGGTTCATCGTACTTTGGACGAAATCGCGGAAGGCGCGGGTGTGAAAAACTCGATGGCGGTCGGCAGCGGCCTTTCCACGCTCGCACGCGGCGGTCACATCGAGCGCTTCGATGTTCCCGGCCGCCGGATGCGCGGCACCCGCCTGCTGCGGCCCGAAGTGCTCGCCGCACAGCTCCAGCTCGACGAGGCGGCCATCGAGGAAAAGGACCGCCGGGACCGCGACAAGCTCAAGGCGATGGTGGAGATGTGCTACGCGCGGACCTGCCGGCAGCAGTGGATCCTCACCTATTTCGGCGAGGAGGGCGGCGGCATCTGCGGTTCCTGCGACATTTGCCGGGAAGATGGCGCGGGGGATCTGCGGGCACCGGACGCCGAGGAATTGATTGTGGTGAGAAAGGCCCTGAGCGGGGTCGCCCGCATGTCGCGCCGCACCTCCCAAGGTTGGGAAGCGCGGTTCGGCCGCGGGCGGATTGTCCAGATGCTCGCTGGCAGCCGTTCGCAGGAGATTCTCGCGGCGGGTCTCGATGGCCTGAGCACCTACGGGATCCTGCGGGAAAAGGGCGCGGGATATCTGAATGCCCTGATGCGATCCATGGCGGAGGCCGGACTGGTCATGACGGTCCCCGGCGAGTTTCCGCTCATGACACTCACGCCGCCTGGCGAGAAAGTGATGCGTGGCGGGACCGATTTCCAGCTCGTCTGGCCGGAATCGGATCCGGCGAAGAACGTGCCCACCCTCGCCGACAAGGGCTTTGACGCCCAACTCTATTCCCTTCTCCGGGACCTCCGCGCGCGTCTGGCGAAACGCGAGGAAGCCCCTCTCTACACGATTTTCGGAAACAAGACCTTGGAGGCATTCGTCCGTTACCAGCCCTCGAATCTCCAGGAGGCGATGGATCTGCCGGGTGTGGGATTGGTGAAGGCCCAGCGCTATGGCGGTCCTTTTCTGGAAGCCATCAAGGTTTGGAAGACCTCCCGGCGCGGCTGATGTCGTTTCAGTCGCGGACGATGATCGCCCGCGGAGGAACTTGGGCGGTTTCGTCCTCGGGGGTTTCCGGTTCCGGAGGCACCGCAATATTCTCCCGTGCAGGCGCGCGCTCGGCGACCTCGCCGGGCACCGGGCCGACCTGCTGTGGCTGGGGTTGCGGTTGCGGCTCCGCCACTTGCTCGGCGACCTCCTCCTTTTCATCCAACCGCTCTTCCATGATCCCGTAAACCTTGATGCCTGCGAGGATGAGTCCGGCCGAAACCAATAACAACAACAGCGCGGGAAGGACGCTTCTCGATTCGCGGGACGGAGCCGTTTCAACCGGAATGAAGCGGCTGTCGATCAGCGAGGTGATGGTCTCGCCACTGACAAAGGGTATGGGCATGAGCGCGTCGAGCCAAGGATCGGCATCCACGCCGACCAGCGCGCTGTATTGGGAAAGAAAGCTCTTTGCGTAGATCGGGCTCGTGAAAACGGAGAAGTCTTCCGCTTCCAACGCTTCGACCACGGATCTTGGCAGGTGGGCGCCGTGCACCACATCATCGATGGTCAAACCTGCCGACTCGCGCGCCTTGCGCAGTTTCTCACCTATTTGATCGAACTCTTCCTCCACGATTTAGTGGCGGAACATAGGGTAACCTGTGCCGCGCGCAAGCCCCGGGCATTGCGATTTGACGTGAGATTGTCCGCCGGGCATTGTCCGCCCGATGCCCGCCCCGAAGCACGTCCTTTTCGTATGTACCGGAAACACCTGCCGCAGCCCGATGGCGGAGGCACTTTTTCGCGCGGCGGTTGAGGGACGCGACGACTATGCCGTCAGCTCCGCGGGAATCGCCGCAAGGAAGGGAGGACCCGCCAGCCGCGAAACCGAGGCGATCCTCGGGGCCAGGGGGCTCACGCTGAAAAAATTCACCAGCCAGCCGGTTTCCGATGAATTGGTTGCCAAGGCCACCCATGTCTTCGCATTGACCCGCGACCATCTCGCCGCCCTGGAAGCCGGATTTCCGCAGCATTCGGACAAGTTCTACCTCGCCTGCGAGTTTGCCGACCTTCCCGGGCAGGGGATCGGAGCCGACGTGCCCGACCCCATCGGAATGGGCCGCGAAGCCTACGAAGAAGTCGCCCAGGTGCTCGACGCCGCCATTCCGATGATCATCGCCTACATCGACCAAACATGCGGCACCGCCGGGTCCTGAGCCGGCAGGCGGTCAGATCATGCCGAGTTTCATTTTCCCTTCCTCGGAAATCATCTCCTGATTCCAGGCCGGGTCCCAAACGAGCTCGACCTTCGCGTCGTCGATCCCGTCGATAGTCATGATCTTCGCTTGCGCATCGGCGGCGATCACGGGACCCATTCCGCAGCCGGGGGCCGTCAGCGTCATTTTCACCGCCACCGTTTTTTTCCCGTCCAGCTCTTCGATCGCGCAGTCGTAAACGAGGCCGAGATTGACGATGTCGACGGGGATTTCCGGATCATAAACGCCCTTGAGCTGGCTCCAGACCTGTTCCTCCAGGGGCGCGTCCTTCAATCTCACCGCTTCCGCGTGCTTCTTTTTCTCCTCCGCCATGTCCACTCCGAGTGCATCGGAATCCTGGGAAGAAATGCGGGCGAGCCCTTGGGAGGTGGCGACCGTAAACGTGCCACCCAGCCGCTGGGTGATGAAAACCGGGGTCCCGGCGGGCAGGTTGAGAGTGTCGCCGCTGGGAATCTGGATGGCGGCCACCTCGCGGGTCAGCTTGATTTCTTCGTGCATGGCGTGAATCTAATGCGGGCTCCATGCGGCCGGCAAGAGACGACTTGACGCCGAAACCTGTTTCCAAGTGACAGACGCGTCCAGCTCACTTTAACTCTGGAACGAAACATGTGGAACGATCTGGAACATTGGAAGGACGGCATCGAGATCCTTGTTCTCGCCGTTTGCATCTATCAGGTCTACCGCGCCTTCCGGGCCACCCGCGGCGCGCAGATTCTGGTGGGGCTCGGCGCGATTCTGGTGGTGCTCACTCTCATCACGCAGATTTTCAACTTCGCGGTGATCGGCTGGCTGATCAAGAGCGCCGCCACCGTGCTGGCCTTCGCGCTGATCGTGATTTTCCAGCCGGAGCTGCGCAACGGCCTCGCCCGGCTGGGCAGCAACCGGCTGTTTTCCTTTTCCAGCAAACGCCGCCTCGCCTTCGTCGAACGGTTCGCGGACTCCGTGATCGCCTTGTCCCGGAAACGGATCGGAGCGCTTTTCGCGATCCAGCGCGACATCAGCCTCAAGGAACATCTGGAAAGCGGGGTGGTCCTCGACGCCCAGTTTTCGCCCGAACTCGCGATGGCCGTGTTTCATCCCAAAGCGCCCCTCCACGACGGGGGAATGATCATTGCCGATGACCGCGTCGCCGGGGCGGCCTGCGTGTTTCCCGTCACGGAGCGGGAAATGAAGGATCGCTCGACCGGGCTCCGTCATCGCGCCGCGATCGGCCTCACCGAGCGAAGTGACGCGATCGCCGTGGTGGTCAGCGAGGAAACCGGCAGCATCTCGATCTGCGAAAACGGCTCGCTCCAGCGCAACCTCACCGAAAAACAATTCCGCGAGAAAATCGCCGATATCTTCTTCTCCGGAAAGCCGACCAATGAAAATGAACCTGACGAAAAACTGGGTGGCAAAGATCCTCTCTCTACTGCTGGCGATCGCGATATGGTTTCTGATCAATGACCATCTCGACAGGGGAGGGGCCTTTCCCGGTCAGCCGCAGCCGCCGCGCGCGCTGATCGTTCCCGATCCGCCGCCTCCCTGATTTCCGGGATCGACCCGGACGTGGTCGATCAGCCGGACGTCGCCGTAGAACACGGCCGCCGCCAATACCGCAGGCCCATCGATGCGCTCGACCGGCTGGAGCGTCTCGGCATCCACCAACTCGAGGTAGTCGATCCGCGCCAAGCCGCGTTCCTCAATCGTGGTTCTTGCGGAGGCAACCATTTCCCGCGCCGCCGCCGATGCCTCCGCCGCCGCAGCCAACGCACGTTGAATGACAGGCGCATCCGCCCGCTGCCCGGCGCTCAGCCGCACATTGCGTGAGGACATTGCCAGCCCGTCCGGTTCGCGGACCGTCGGAAAGCCTTTGATCTCCACCGCCAGATCCAGGTCACGAACCATCCGCCGGATGATCGCCAGTTGTTGGAAATCCTTTTCTCCGAACACCGCCGCATGGCAGCCGCTGAGCAGGAAGAGCTTTAGGACGACCGTGCAAACACCATCGAAATGGCCCGGCCGGGTAGCACCGCAGAGCCCGCGGGAAAGCAGCGTCTCGGTGACCGTCACCGACCGGTCGGGGGCATACATCGCAGACACCTCCGGCGAGAAGGCCACGTCCGCACCGGAATTCGCGCAGGCTTTCAGATCCATTTCAAGTGGCCGCGGATAGGCGATCAGGTCGGACGGTCGGTCGAACTGGATCGGATTGACGAAGATGGAAACGACCACGGTCCCCGACGGCCCCGCCAATTCCCGGGCTCTTCCGATCAAGGCCAGGTGTCCCGCGTGCAAAGCCCCCATGGTCGGCACGAGGACGACCGGCTTCCCTCGGGGCCCAAGGATCCTTCTCAGTTCCTCTCGCGAGGTGGTGATTTCCATGGCCGAAGCTAGCCCGTTACCCTGGTTCCCCCGGAAGCCAAATCCCGGCAAATCTGAGATCCTCGGTCTGCCAGGCCGCGGGAACGATCTCTCTGTCTCGAAAAAGTCACGCCACCCCGGTTGCCGGAAAGGGCCGACAGTTCCAGTTTCGCCGCAGATCCGAGCCGTTGGCGATACGTCGATTGCGGAGCGGATGATCGTGAAAGAAGGTTAATCATTCCGTCGTAATTTGCCCCGCCGTGCCGCCCTGATCCTTGGAATATCAGGGCTGGCACGGCCAATGCTTAACCAAACCTGAGCACCCATACACACACCATGCACCTGACAAACTATCACCCGCCTTACCCGGATGTGGCCACCGTGCCCTCCGAGTTGACGTTTGAAGACAAATGGAACGGCGAAGCCGTTGCCGAACTGATCCGCTCCAAATGCGATCACATCGAATCCCCGGCCTTTCTCTTCCTCGGAAGAAAAGAAGCCGCATTGTTAACCGAGCACCTTGCCAAGGTCTTCGGGGAAGACGCCGTCGTCACGCTGCACGATACCTATTACATGGGTCTCGATGTGGTCACCGTCGATTGCGAAAGCTTCCTCTCGACCGGTGGCAGGAAGGTTGTCCGCACCCTGCAGGATCCGATCGCGCGCCGCCCTGCCTGGCGTGACCGCGATGCCGACGCTTCCTGGCAATTCCGTATCTAACTGGCCCTCGTTGACGGCCCTGGACGGATGAAAAATCCGCAAGGGCCGTCACCGTGGATCGGAAATGGATCGCGCGAATCCGCCGGTGGCATGGCATTTTCAACATGCCTGCAGATATTTTCCAACATCACGTTTCCGGGCTCCGGCCGGGCAAGCCCGCCGAAACCTGGACGAATGCTTCGAGCTAGAGGACGGATGCTCCGGCTGGTTTCCGCCAGCAGCTCGACCTGATCGACCATTGCCCCGTCGCGGAAATTCGCTTGGTCGAGCGATCCGCTGACTCGGGGGCGCACGGTGACGGTATCGGATGTCTGGGCGGTCCCGATCCCGGACTGCCAGACCGGCACAACCTGCCGGGTCGCTTTGGGCACGACCACCCGCATCCCTTCGTTTTCGCCGCGCCGCGGGAGCTGGGCTGGTCCGGGCCGCATTCCCCCGCCAGATCGCTATCGTCCTTCACGGGTTCGGAAGAGATTCCACCGCTGCGGGGAAATCTCCTTTCCACCTGCGGTGCCGCCCGCTACCCACCTTGGGAAACCCACCACCGCACCGTGAGCCATCTTCCCAGCGAGCAAGCCAAGACCCATTATTGGAGACAGAATCTCAAGTGGCTTGGCATCCTCCTCTCGATCTGGTTCGTCGTTTCCTACGGCTGCGGGATCCTGTTCGTGGAGGCCCTCGACCGGTTCAAGCTTCCCGGAACCAACCTGAAGCTCGGCTTCTGGTTCGCCCAACAGGGGAGCATCTACGTCTTTGTCATTTTGATCGCGGTGTACGCGCGGGTGATGAACCGCCTCGACCAGCAGCTCCTGGAAGGGACGGACGGTCAGGGCGACGAGGCTTCCTGATCGATTCATCTCCGCGAAAAACCTCCGCCCTCATCCCATCATGGACGTCAAATTCTGGACCTACATCTTTGTCGGATTCTCCTTCGCCCTCTACATCGGCATCGCGATCTGGTCCCGGGCGGGTAATACGGGGGATTTCTATATCGCTGGAGGAGGAGTTCCGAAAGTGGCGAACGGCATGGCCACCGCGGCGGATTGGATGAGCGCGGCGTCCTTCATCTCGATGGCGGGATTGATATCGGTCATGGGGCGGGACGGCGCGGTCTATCTGATGGGTTGGACGGGAGGCTATGTCCTGCTGGCGCTACTTTTGGCACCCTATTTGAGGCGCTTCGGGAAATTCACCGTCCCGGATTTCATCGGCGACCGGTATTACTCGCAGACCGCGCGGGTGGTGGCGGTGATCTGCGCGATCGTGGTATCCTTCACTTATGTCGCCGGCCAGATGCGCGGCGTGGGGGTGGTCTTCTCGCGTTTTCTCGAAGTATCCATCCAGGAGGGGGTGATCATCGGCATGGTGATCGTGCTTTTTTATGCCGTCCTCGGCGGAATGAAAGGAATCACCTATACCCAGGTCGCACAGTATTGCGTTCTGATTTTCGCCTATATGGTCCCGGCGATCTTCATTTCGCTGATGCTCACGGACAACCCGGTTCCCCAGCTCGGCCTTGCATCGGATGTCCAGGGCGAATCGATCGGTTTGGTGGAAAAACTTGATGGTCTGAGCACCGATCTGGGATTTGCAGCCTACACATCGGGGCAGAAACCGATGATCGATGTCTTCGCCATCGCGATGGCCCTGATGGTTGGGACTGCGGGATTGCCGCACGTCATCGTCCGCTTCTACACGGTGAAGAAGGTGAGCGATGCCCGGAAGTCCGCCTTTTGGGCACTGTTATTCATCGCGATCCTCTATACCACCGCTCCAGCAGTTTCGGTCTTCGCACGGACCAATCTTTTGGAAACGGTCGCGGGCAAGGCCTACACCGGGATCCCGAACTGGTTCAAACAATGGGAAAACTCCGGCCTGATCGCCTGGGTGGACAAAAACAATGATGGTCTCATCCAATACACCGGCAGCGGACCCGCCATCGAGAGGCATCCGGACGCGAAGAAAATCGAGCCGCGGTTCACGCCGGGTGACGATGCCACCTCGCGCGGTGCCTTCGGGGAGCGATTGGTTCTCAACCAGCCGAGCGGCGGAACCAATGAACTCTACGTCGATCCGGATATCATTGTATTGGCCAATCCTGAGATCGCCCGGCTCCCGAACTGGGTGATCGGCTTGGTCGCTGCGGGCGGCCTCGCCGCCGCGCTCTCCACGGCGGCCGGGCTGCTGTTGGTGATTTCCACCTCCATCGCCCACGATCTGGTCAAGCGGACGCTCCATCCGTCCATCACCGAGAAGACCGAGCTGCGCCTCGCCCGGGCTGCCGCTGCGGTCGCGGTGATCGTCGCCGGTTATTTCGGGGTGAATCCGCCGGGCTTCGTCGGCGAGGTGGTCGCCTTCGCCTTCGGTCTCGCGGCAGCCTCGTTCTTCCCGGCCATCGTCCTCGGTATCTTCACCAAGCGTGTCAACAACATCGGAGCCGTGGCCGGCATGATCGTCGGGATCCTGTTCACTGCGACCTATATCTTCTATTTCAAATTCGGCCTCGGATTCGGCAGTTGGAAAGTCCAGGGGACCGCGGACCAATACTTCCTTGGGATATCTCCGGAAGGCATTGGCTCGGTGGGGATGATTCTCAATTTCACAACCGCCCTCATCCTGTCCCGTCTCACGCCCGCCCCGCCGCCCCACATCGCCGATCTGGTCGAGCGGGTCCGCCTCCCCCGCGCCGCCTTCGGGGAAGCCGACGCCGGTCCGAGTTCCCACTGAGCCATGTTAGCCTTTTCGACCTGCTGGAACAACAGCCGCCACACCGACGGCGAGACGATGATCGAGGAGATCATCGCTCTCGGCTTCGATCACATCGAACTCTCCCACGGGATGACCGTGGCCAAATACCCGGGAATCAAGAAGGCCTTCGAGCGCGGCTTGTTCACCTGCGCGGGAGTCCATAACTATTTTCCGGCGCCGGTTGAGGTCATGATCGACGCACCGGATGCCTACGAGTTCACCTCGCATCGCCCCTTTGATCGCCAGCGCGCGATGGAAATGAGCCTCCGCAGCCTGGAAGTCGCCGCGGATTTCAAAGCCCGTTACCTGGTCCTGCACATGGGCTCCGTGCCGATGGAGCGCAGGAAATGGTCCAAACCGCTCACCGCCCAGGTCGCGGCCGGCCGGCAGCGGGATCCCTCATTCATCAAGGCGAAGCTCGCATTTATCCGGAAGCGCGAAAAAATCGCCCCGCTTTACCAGCACCGGGCCATTCAGGCGCTCACGCGGCTGGCCGAGCGCGCGGCGGAACTGGGCGTGAAACTGGCCGTTGAATCCCGCTCCGCCTTCGAGGACGTCCCCACCGAGCGCGGAATGGTCGAGCTACAAAACCATTTTGCGGACCATCCGTGGGTCGGATATTGGCATGATTTCGGCCACGTCCAACTCAAACACAACCTCGGCCTGCTCGATCACGAGGAATGGCTGGCGACCATTTCCCCCCACCTGATCGGCGGCCACGTCCATGATGTCGAATGGCCCGCGCGGGACCACCGCACGCCCTTCACCGGCACTCTCGATTACGACCGTCTCCTGCCCCATTTTCCCGCCGGCTGCCCGCTCGTCTGGGAACTCAGCCCCACCCGCGACAGCCAGGAAATCCGCGACGCGCTGGTGGTCTGGAAATCAAAATTTCCGGGACGTTGTTAGGCATTCCGGGGGCCATGTTTCGAAGCGATGCCATCCGGCGGCAGGCTTCAATGACAGACCGAGGATCGTCGCGAATCAAGCCCCCCCCGTCATCCGTCCCGCCGCTTCCCCCTGCTTCCCCCTTGCCCATCCGAAAGCGGCCCTTTAGACTCGGCCCCCCGAACGATGAATGCCAAACCCGTTTTTCTCTATGACACGACCTTGCGCGACGGCACGCAGGGCGAGGGCTTCCAGCTTTCCGGCCTCGACAAGCTGAGGATCGCGCGGCGGCTGGACGAGTTCGGCTTCGACTACATCGAAGGCGGCTGGCCGGGCTCCAATCCGAAAGACGTCGAGTTTTTCAAGGAAGCGAAAAAGCTTCATCTCAAACACGCCAAGCTGGCCGCATTCGGCTCCACGCGCCGGGCGAACATCGCGGTGGAGGACGATGCGCAGGTGCGGCTGCTGCTGGA